>NZ_JBNHES010000003.1:0-343369 GCF_050591105.1 Methylobacterium endophyticum | reverse complement strand
CAACGAGAGCTGGCGCTTCAAGAACCGCGCCTGAGGCCAGAACCTACGACGCCAAAGCTGGGCTTCGGATCAGCTCAGCCGCACCGTGCCGAGCTTGCGAAGGGGTCCCCATTGCACGCCGATCCGGGGTCCCGTTCCAACGCTTTTTGACAGGGCTGCCGCCTGAATGAGATCGTCGGCCTGCAATGGACCGACATCGATTGGGGTACGCGCCAGATCACGATCCGAGGCAAGGGCGACAAGACGGCCCTGATCCCCCTGTCGTCCGGCGTGCGGGCGCTTCTGTTCCCACTGCCCAGCCTATCGGCGCCGGGCGAGTCCAGATCGGGCCCTGTCTTCACCTACGTGTGCCGAAAAAAGCGCGGAGCCCGGCAGAAAGGCGACCGGCTTCCGATCACCTACCAGGGCCTGAAGACGCAGTGGCGCCGCTCCCGCGCGAAGTCAGGCGTGACCAACTTCCGATTTCACGACAATCGACACACGGCCGCGACGCGCATCCTCCGTGCTGGCGGAAATCTCAAGACGGTGCAGGTGCTGCTCCGGCACGAGGACATCACCACCACAGCCAAGTACGCCCACGTCAACGACGAGGATGTTCGGGCTGCAATGGAGGCCGCCGAGGCGGCCCATGTGCAGCTCGAAGCGAAAAGTCCCGAAAAAAGTCCCGAAGTCGGCACTCCTGACCAAAATCAGAATGCGACTTCATCGGTAAAATAATATGTTTTTCAATCAGATAAGCAAGATCGGCGAGGGTCCAGGAATGAGCAGAACCGCTTGTCCCAAACCAGGTGCGCTACCAGACTGCGCCACACCCCGACACGGCTTCTTCCCTAGGGAGAAGGGTCGTTCCGGTCAATCTGAGCCCTCGTCGCAGAGCCCTCGAAGCACTTCCGGCTGCGCCAGGAAAGCGCATTTCGGGATCGTTGAGTGACTCTGGAATCGACCCGGCGTCGGGCAGGGAAGCCCATGTCGGGCTCGGCTGCGTCACTCGGAGCGGCAAGCCTTCGCAGTCGACCGATTCGCCCTGCACGCGCCGGACGTGGATGCGCCGGAGAAGCGGATGCCTCATCGGCCGGAGGGCCGGCTCGACCTGTGCCCCCCCGCTGCCGAAGCCGCATCATCTTGCCGGCAAAAGCCAAAGCCGGCGCTCAATTAGCCGGCTTACATGGTCGGAGTAGAGCGTCCTCATCCCCGTCGCGCGAGATCCGCCAGCAGGCTCGCCGCCACCACCACCTTGGAGACGGTGAGATCGGAGGCCGCGATCGCCTCCACGGCGGCGCGGATGCGCGCGAGGGCGGGGCCTCGGGCATCGCTCCAGGCGGAGACGGCGTCGGCACCGGCGCCGACGCTGCCCACCACCTCCGCCGTCAGCCCGCGATGGGCAGCGGAGATGCCGGACACCGCCCGCTCCAGGGCGACGCGGTCGAAGGTGTCCGCCACGGGGACGCCCCGCGCCGCCGCCGCGAGATCGTCGAGGCGGAAGGCGTGCTCGATGGCGAAATGGGTGGCCGCGATCTCGGGCAGCGTGTGGCCGTCCGTCTCGGCGACGCGCACGATGTCGGGGGCCGAGACCAGGGCCTTCAGCGAGGCGAGGCGGCGGGCCGGCTCCTCCGCCATGCCCCGCCCGACGAGATCGGCCCGGCGTGCCTCGATGGCCGACACGGCCTCGGGATCGAGGATGCGCGGCAGGGCGTCGAGCACCGCCGCGATGCCTTCGCGGTAGCGCGCCACGATGGGCGAGATGCCCCCCGACAGGTCGAGGTTGCGGATGAACCAGACGATGCGGTTCGTGAGCAGATCCTGCACCTCGGCATAGAGCCCGAGCTGGTCCTGGCCGGGAATCTTGCCGTCGAGGCTGTCGATGGCGAGGTTCAGCTCCATCAGGCCGAAGGCGTCGCGGGTGATCGCGTAGGCCTTGGCGATGGTCGCGGCATCCGCCCCGGTCTCATCGACGAGCCGGGTCACGAGGGCCGGGCCGCCCCGGTTGACGATGATGTTCGAGAGCGCCGTGGCGATGATCTCCCGGCGCAGGCGGTGGCTCTTCACCGCGTCCGGGAAGCGGCGCTTCAGCTCCTGCGGGAAGTAGCGCTGCAACTCCCGGTCGAAATACGGATCGTCCGGCACCGGGCTCGCGAGGAGGGCGTCGTAGAGCGAGAGTTTCGCATAGGCGAGGATCACCGCGTATTCCGGCCGGGTCAGGCCCTCGCCGCGACGCAGGCGCTCGGTGATCGTGGCGTCGTCGGGCAGGAACTCCACCGCGCGGTCGAGGCGGCCTTCCGCCTCCAGCGCCTGCATGACCCGCATGGCGAAGCCCGTCTCGCCGGCCCCCCGGCGCAGCGCCAGGGAGAGGGCCAGCGTCTGGAGCTGGTTGTTGCGCAGCACGAGCGCGGCGACCTCCTCCGTCATCGCGACGAGGAGCGCATTGCGGGCATCCTGGTCGAGGCGCCCGTCGCGCTCCGGGACCATGAGTGCGATCTTGATGTTCACCTCGACGTCGGAGGTGTTGACGCCGGCGGAGTTGTCGATGGCGTCGGTGTTGAGCCGGACACCGGCACGCGCCGCCTCGATGCGCCCGCGCTGGGTCAGGCCGAGATTGGCGCCCTCGCCGATCACCTTGGCGCGCACCATCGCTCCGGTGATGCGCAAGGCGTCGTTGGCACGGTCGCCCGCGTCCTCGTCGGTCTCGGTCGTGGCGCGGATATAGGTGCCGATGCCGCCGAACCAGAGCAGGTCCACGGGCGCTTGCAGGATCGCCTGCATCACCTCTGTGGGCGTCGCCTCGGTCCGGTCGACGCCGAGCGCCGCCCGGATTTCGTCGGACAGCGGAATGGTTTTCAGGCTGCGCGAGAAGACGCCGCCGCCGGGCGAGATCAGCGATGTGTCGTAATCCGCCCAGGACGAGCGCCCCAGGGCGAAGAGACGCTTGCGCTCGGCGAAGCTTTTGGCGGCGTCGGGGTTCGGGTCGAGGAAGATGTCGCGGTGGTCGAAGGCGGCGACCAGCCGCAGGCTCTCCGAGAGCAGCATGCCGTTGCCGAAGACGTCGCCCGACATGTCGCCGACGCCGACCACGGTCACGGGATCGCTCTGCGTATCGATGTCGATCTCGCGGAAATGGCGCTTCACCGCCTCCCAGGCGCCGCGCGCGGTGATGCCCATGGCCTTGTGGTCGTAGCCCTGGCTGCCGCCCGAGGCGAAGGCGTCCCCGAGCCAGTGCCCGCGCTGGAGCGAGAGACCGTTGGCGATGTCGGAGAAGGTAGCGGTGCCCTTGTCGGCGGCGACGACGAGATAGGCGTCGTCGGGGTCGTGCCGCACGGTGTCGGCCGGCGGCGCGATGCCGTCCCCGACGATGTTGTCGGTGAGCTCGAGCAGCGTGCGGATGAAGATCTTGTAGCTCTCGGTGCCTTCCGTCAGCCAGGCTTGGCGGTCGGAGGCCGGCGGCAACTGCTTCGGGAAGAAGCCGCCCTTGGCGCCCACCGGCACGATGACCGCGTTCTTGACCTGCTGGGCTTTGACCAGGCCCAGGATCTCGGTGCGGAAATCCTCCGGCCGGTCGGACCAGCGCAACCCGCCGCGCGCCACGTAGCCGAAGCGCAGATGCACGCCCTCGACGCGGGGCGAGTAGACGAAGATCTCGAAGAACGGCCGCGGCAGCGGCATGCCCGAGACCTTCGCGCAGGCGAACTTGAACGAGATCGTCTCGCGCGGAGCGCCCTCCGGCGTCCTCTGGAAGAAGTTGGTGCGCACCGCCGCTTCCACCAGATTGACGAAGCGGCGCAGGATGCGGTCGTCGTCGAGGCTGGTGACGTCGGCGAGCGCCGTCTCGATCCCGGCGCGGATCGCCGCCTCGGCCTCGCTCCGGTCGCCCTGCGCCGCCGGATCGAAGCGCGCGTAGAACAGCGCGACGATGCGCGCGGTAAGAGCACCGTGCCGGCTCAGGGTGGCGGCGAGGTAGTCCTGGCCGTAGCGGATGCGGAGCTGGCGCAGGTAGCGCCCGAGCGCCCGCATCAGGGCGGCATCGCGCCAATCGAGCCCCGCCTCCAGCACGAGGCGGTTGTAGCCGTCGGATTCCGCCTGTCCGCGCGAGAGCGCCAACAGCGCCGATTCGAGCGGCTTCTCGGCGCGGGCGAGGTCGATGGCCTCGCCGGTGGCGCGCTCCAGCAGCATGTCGTGGAGCCAGACGCGGCTCTTTGCATCGCCGTACTTGGTGTCGCTGGACTTGGTGTCACTGGGCTTGGTGTCGCCGGATTTGGCGTCGCCGACGAGCAGCCGGTAGGTGCGCTCGTCGATGACGCGGAAGCCCAGATGCTCAAGCGCCGGCACCCGCTCGGAGAGCGCCAGCGCGGCCCCGCGGGAAAACACCTTCAGCCGCACCTGGGAGTCCGGGTCGGTCTCGCGACGGACGAGATCGGCGGCGCGGGGGTCGTCCTCGCTCAGGCGCTCGAGCGTGGCGATGTCGGCGACCGCCACGCGCGGCTCGTAATTGTCGCGATAGCTCGGGGAGAAGGCATCGGCGTAGCGGGCGGCGAGCGCGCGGGCGGCGCGGTCGGGCATGGTGGCGGCCAGCGCCTCGCGCAAGGCATCGCCCCAGGTGCGCACGATCCCCGCGACGCCCGCCTCGAGGACGGCCGGGTCGCGCTCGCGGGCGCTGTCCTCGTAGAAGCCGACGATGTAGTGCGTGCGCGCCAGCGGCCCTTCCGGGAAGGCGGGATCGGCGATCGCGAGCCGGCCGCCGAGTTCCTCGGCGAGATAGGCGCCGATGCGCGCCCGCACGGTGGAATCGTAGCGGTCCTTCGGCACGTAGACGAGAAGCGAGACGAAGCGGCCGAACCGGTCCGGCCGGGACAGCACCCGGATGCGCGGCCGGTCGGCGAGGTTCATGATCGCCAGCGCGAAACGATGGAGCCGGTCGATGTCGATCTGGAAGAGGTCGTCGCGGGGGTAGGTGTCGAGCACGTCGAGGAGGGTGCGCCCGGCATGGCTCGTCGGGTCGAGACCGGCGCGGGCGGCGACCTCGGCGACCTTGCGGCGCAGATACGGCACCTCGCGCGCCGGGCTGCTATAGGCGGTCGCCGCGAACAGGCCGACGAGGCAGAGCTCGCCCGACAGGGTGCCGTCGGCGGTGAACAGCTTCACCGCGATGTAATCGAGATGCACCGCCCGGTGGACGCGCGAGCGCTCGCTCGCCTTGGTGACGATGAGCGCCTGAGGCGCCTCCAGGAAGGCGACGATCTCGGGCGTCATGTGAACGAGACGCCGGCCGGAGCGCAGCATCTCCACATGCGGATCGCGCAGGAGCCCGAGCGCGGTGCCCCCGAACTCGGGATGGGTGCGCCGGTCGAGGCGGTGCTCGCGCAGGCCGAGGGGGGTGAAGTGCCCGTCCCTCAGCCAGTCGAGCAGGGCGACCGCCTCCTCGACCTCGGCGGCCGGGAGCGGCGGCGGCAAGCGCCGATAGGACCCGGCGAGCCGGTCGATCACGTCGCGCATCGCCGCCGCGTCGTCGGTGGCGACCGCCACGTCGCGATAGACCCGGCCCAGCCCCTCCACGAGCCGGGCGCGGGCGCCCTCGTCGTCGAGCCGGTCGAGATGGATGTGGATCAGGCTCTCGCGCGGGAAATCGGCCTGCGCATCCGCCGTGGTCTCGCCGACCACGCGGGCCAGCGCGCCGGAGGCGTCGCGCTCCACGCCGAGGATGGGGTGGGCGACGAGGAGCGGGGTCAGGCCCTGGCCGTTCAGCTCGGCGAGCGTCGAATCGAGCAGGAAGGGCCGGTTGTCGTTGACGATATCGAGGACGGTCAGGTCGCGCCCGGCGCGGTCGCGCTCGACGGTGACGTCGAGGAGCCGGATGCCGGCACCGTCGCGGGCATGGGCCTCGGCGAGATGCCGGCGCGCGGAGAGGGCGAGGGAGGCCAGGGTCTCGGCCGGATAGGGCGCGAGATCCTCGGGCGGCACCCGGCCGAACAGGTCGTGGACGAAGCCGCCGGGCTGGTTCCGGGCGTCGAGGCGGGCGGCGGCCTCCTCCAGCAGTCCGGTGCGGGTCGCCTTCTGCTCGTCGGAGGTCAGGGCCGTGGTCGCATCCAACGCCATGCTTCACCTCGAAGGCTTGAGACGGCGCGCGAGTCGCCGCGTCCCTCTAGCTAGGTTCTACACGATGGCGGGCGCGATGATGCGCCGGGGCCGCGAAATGGGCGACAGATGGGCTCCGGCGTTCACCTCAGCGCCCGCTCCAGTTCGGCGGGCGCTTGGCGAGGAAGGCTTCCATGCCCTCGCGGAAATCCTCGCTCATGTAGCACATCAGGATGAGGTCGTCGCCGGGACGGGCCTCGCCCTCGGCCGCCTCGGCCTCCTCCTGGAGGCGGCGCAGGCCCTCCTTCGTCGCGCGCAGGGTCAGGGGCGCGTGCGAGGCGAGCATCTCCGCGAACTCGGTGGCGCGGGCATCGAGGGCGGCCGCATCGGGCACCACCTCGCCGACGAGACCGATGGCGAGCGCCTCCCGCGCGCCGACGAGCCGGGCCGTGAACAGCATGTCCTTGACCCGCGCCGGGCCGATCAGGCCCGAGAGCCGCTTGAGGTTGCCCATCGAGAGGCAGTTGCCCAGCGTCCGGGCGATGGGGAAGCCGAAACGCGCGTCCTCCGTGGCGATGCGGAAGTCGCAGGCCGCTGCGATCGCCGCCCCGCCTCCGGTGCAGGCGCCCGACACCGCCGCGATGGTCGGCACCCGCAGCCGCTCCAAAGAGCCCAGCACCCGGTCCATGAATCGCTCGTAGCCGAGCGCATCCTCGGGGGTCTTGAAGCTGCGGAACTGGGCGATGTCGGTGCCGGCGGCGAACGCCTTGCCGCCCGCGCCCGCGATCACCAGCGCCTTCACGGCCGGGTCGTCCTCGATCCGCCGGCCGAGCGTGACGAGGCCCTCGTACATGGCGAAGGTCAGGGCGTTGCGCGCCTGCGGCCGGTTGAGGGTGATCCGGGCGATGCCGGCGTCGTCGACGGCATAGAGGAGCTCGTCGGTGGAGGGTGTCGCGTCGGTCATCTTCGTTCCGCGAGGGTCAGGCGATGGCCTGTGCTACCCCATCCGGGCGCCCGTGCGAATGCGGCGCTCAGGCCGTGATCCGCTCCAGCATCGTCGCGAACTCGGCGCGGGCGTTGGCGATGAGGTGGTCGACGGTCTTGGCGTCGAGGCTCGCCCGGACCAGGCGCTCGCGCAGCGCCGCCTCGCCCTGCCAGGCATAGCCGGCATCCATGGGCAGGTGGCGCAGCAGCAGGGGGCTGACGATCTTGTCCCGCTGGTAGGCGCGGTGCCGCATCAGGCGGCCGATCTGCGCCATGAGCTCCTCGAGCCGGTCGGGCGCGGCCGTCCGGTTCACCGACGTGTAGCGCATGGTCTCGATTCCGCTTCCCCCTCCGCATTCTAGGCCGGAGAAGCTTGCGGTTTGGTGAGCAGGATCGCGGCCCGTCGCGGGCCGGCCGAAAAACTTCGGCCGGGGGTGTCCCCTCGGCGGCCGGGCGGTGCTATGCACGCCCTACCCGAAGAGATGCGAGCGCCGACGAAGCCCTCGCCCGATCCGAGCACGCCATGAACCCTCTCGTTCCCCTGTTCGTCCTGATCCTGGTCCCGATCGCCGCCATCGGCCTCGTGCTCTTCACGGATACCGGGATCGAGCCGTCGCTGTTCTACGCCTCGGTGAAGACCTTCGTGATCCTCGGCGCCCTCGCCTGCCTCCTCTCCTTCGGCGCGAGCAAGCTGGCGAACCGCTCCTGATCCTCACGGGCGGCCGCCGCGCCGCCCGCGCCCCTCACGCGACGGAGGACGCCGCATGATCTCGATCGTGCCGTCGTTCGGACGGATCGGCGAGGAGAACGCCTTCGCCGTGCTCGCCCGCGCTAACGCGCTGGCGGCCGAGGGCCGCGACATCGTCAATCTCGGCATCGGCCAGCCCGACATGCCGACCCCCGCCCATGTGGTCGAGGCCGGGGTCAAGGCCCTTCGCGACGGGCATCACGGCTACACCCCGGCCGTCGGCATCCTCCCCTTGCGCGAGGCGGTGGCCCGCGACATCCACCGGCGCCACGGCGTCGAGGTCTCGCCCGAGAGCGTGCTGATCGTGCCCGGCGGCAAGGTCACGATGTTCATGGCGATCCTGATGTTCGGGGAGCCGGGCGCCGAAATCCTCTATCCCGACCCCGGATTCCCGATCTACCGCTCGATGATCGAGTTCACCGGGGCGACCCCGGTGCCGGTGCCGATCCGCGAGGAGAACGGCTTCGCCTTCTCCGCCGCCGAGACCCTGGCGCTCATCACCGACAAGACCCGGCTCCTCATCGTCAACTCGCCGGCCAACCCCACCGGGGGCGTCACCCCGAAGGCCGAGATCGACGCGCTGGTCGCGGGGCTCGCCGCCCATCCCGACGTGGCGATCCTCTCCGACGAGATCTACGGAACCATGACCTATGACGGGGAGGCGCATCACTCGCTCCTCGCCTATCCCGAGATCCGCGACCGGCTGATCTATCTCGACGGCGCCTCGAAGACCTACGCCATGACCGGATGGCGCCTCGGCTGGTCGGTCTGGCCGAAGCCGCTCTACGAAGCGGCCCGCAAGCTCGCGGTGAACGCCCATTCCTGCGTCAACGCGGCGACGCAATGGGCCGGCATCGCCGCCCTCGACGGGCCGCAGGACTGCGTGGCCGAGATGGTGGCGGAGTTCGACCGGCGCCGGAAGCTCGTGGTGGACGGGCTGAACGGCCTGCCGAACGTCTCCTGCATCACGCCGAAGGGCGCCTTCTACGCCTTCCCCAACGTCTCGCGGACGGGCTGGAAGGCGAAGAGGCTGGCCTCCGCCCTGCTGGACGAGGCAGGCGTCGCCGTCATCGGCGGCCCGGATTTCGGCGTGCACGGCGAAGGTTACATCCGCCTCTCCTACGCCAACTCCGCCGAGAACATCCTGCGCGCGCTGGAGCGGATGAAGACCTTCCTGAAGGAGCGCGTCGATGGCTGAGCGATCACGGGCGGCGCTCGCCGCCGGCCTCCTTCTCGCTAGCGTCGTCTCGGCGCCGGCGGTTGCGGAACCGGCCATCGACTGCGCCAAGGCGTCCTCCACCCCCGAGATCGCCTTCTGCGCCGACAAGGACTTCCAGGCCGCCGACGCGGCCCTGAACGCCGCCTACAAGGCGATGATGGCGCGCATCGACGCCGCCACCTCCGAGGACGACAACACCGCCCGCACCCAGCGCCGCTCCTGGCGGGAGGCGGTGACGGAGGCCCAGCGCAAGTGGATCGCCTTCCGCGACACCGACTGCGCGGCGGTGGGCGCGGCCTGGATGGGCGGCACCGGCATGGGGGCCGCCGTCTCGACCTGCCTCGCAGAGACCACCCGCGCCCGCACGGCGGAGCTCAAGAAGCGGGTGCGCGACGGCAACTGAGCGCGCCGCCTGTGGATGGCGCGGAGCCCGGCCCCGCGAGCGGCCCATGGAAACGATCGATTAAGCCGGATCGGGGAGCGTCTCGTTCATGATGATCGCAGCCGCCTCCCTCCTCGCCATCGCCTCCGCCAGCGCGCTGATCCTCGGGCTCGGCTGGAGCGTCGCCGCCGAATCCACCCGCCAGGGCGACCCGCGCCCGGCCATGGGCGTCATCTGAGGCGCGGGCCGGAACCGGGCGGCCCCCGCGCGCTTTCCATCGGCTGACGTCACCGCCGAGGAGACCGCATGCCGACGGATCTGCCCGACCGCGCCCCGCCCCCCGCATCCCAGGCGCCGAACGAGCGCGGCCTTCGCAAGCCCGGCTCCATGGAGCTCGACCCCTCCGCCGAGGGCGTCGCGGTGGAGGAGACGCGCCGGCTGATCGCCTCGGACAAGGTCGAGGGCACCGCCGTCTACGACCCGGCCGGCGAGCGGCTCGGCTCGATCCACAACTTCATGGTCGACAAGGTGTCGGGACAGGTCGCCTACGCGGTCATCGCCGCAGGCGGCTTCCTCGGGCTCGGGGAAGCCTACCATCCGCTTCCCTGGCGGGCGCTGACCTACAGCGTGGAGCTCGGCGGCTACGTGGTCGATCTCGACCGCGACACGCTCGCCGGCGCGTCCGGCACGCCGCCGGGCGAGGACGCCTTCGCGGACCCGGCCTTCGCCGGAGACCGCCGCGCGTCGCTCGCCTGACGCCTGCCGGGCCCCTAGGGGTTCAGAACTTGCCGCCGAGCCCGACATTGCCGTTGGCCCCGAGTCCGGGGGCCAGGGTGGGGCCACCGCTCGCTCCGGCCTCGGCATTGCCCTCGATCTCGTCGCGACGGATGCGGCGTTCGGGCGTCGGACCACCGTTGCCGGCGGAGCGTCCCGCCTTCGGCAGGTCGAGCCTGCGGGTCGGGGCCGTCTGCAACGGCTGCCCGTCCGGGTCGACGGTGGCGACGCGGGCGCCCCGGTTCGGCATCGAGCCGCGCAGCGAGGGCGGCGGCCCCACGTCGCTCTCCGGCATCACGCCCCCGCCTCCGCCCAGCATCTGGCATCCGGCGAGCGAGGCGGCCAGGAGCGCGACCGCGCCCACTCTCGATGGCAGGGACATGAGACGATTCCTCTTCGCGCGGACGGCCCGTGGGACCGGCTCGCCGTGGCGTTTCCCGGCTTCCTCTACGACGGGGTTTTGGCGAAAACCAGTCGAGCCCGGCCGCATCCCGGCCATAGATGGTCGGTCCCGAGATCAGGTGGGCAGGATCGCGACTGAAAGGCTCTCGCCGGGACGTGCTCCCTATGATCCGGCCCGATTCAGCCAGTCGACCAGACCGGGAAACGGTTGCCACCAGTGGGCGAGCACGAAGGCGATGCCGCTGCCGAGCAATATCCAGACGCTGCCGGACAGGAGCCTCGCCGTCCTGGCGAAGCGAAGAGGATCGTCGTTCTCGATCCGAAGCGCCCGCCGAAGCGTCTCGGCCTGGGCGACGATCGCGGCAAAGGCGAGGAGCGCGCCGACCGCCTCGAAAAAGGTCCAGTTCCGCGTGGGCTCATCCAGGACGATGAGCTTGAGATAGGCGAAGGTAATGCCTGCGAGAAAAACCGTCGCGCTGACGATCGCCTGATGGAATCCGTTCGGTACGCTCGCCTTCATGGGCCCGTCGATATCTCCGAGCTTGCCCTCTGGAATGCCGTGCCGGCGCGACCGATTTCACCACACGCCGGGACCGAACATCCAGGCCGGCCCGGAACTTGCCGCGCGAGGGCGGGCGCGGGTCCACAACTTCGCCTTTGTCCGCTCGCAGGATAAGGGCATCCGGCAGCCGCAGGCCGGAACCCGGCCCGATCGCGGCTGTTGGGCCCGGAAAGCCGGCCCGCCGCCCATTCTCTCTGACGACAAGGACGACAGCCCGTGACCGGAACCCTTCGGATGATCGTGACCGCGACCATCGCTCTCTGGTCCGCGATGGCGACGGCCGGCCACGCCGCCGCTCCGGGCGAAACCCCTCAGACGCCCACGGGGACCGCCGCTCCCGCCCCGCCTCCGGCGGCGCCTGCCCCGGCGACCGGGCCCGCTCCCCAGGCCGGCCAGCAGGGCACGCCGGCCACGGTCCTCGACGCGCAGGACTACGAGAGCCTGCTCGGCAAGGGCGTGCGCGCCGCCAACGGCGACGATCTCGGCCGGGTCATCGACGTCATCATCGACAAGGACGGGCGCCCGCGCGCCGCGATCATCGATTTCGGCGGCTTCCTCGGCGTCGGCTCCCGCAAGATCGCCGTGGACTGGCGCTCGCTCCGCTTCTCGGTGGACGGCAAGGTCGGCCCCGTGACCCTGACGCTCAACCGCAACCAGGTCCGCGTCTCGCCGGAATACAAGAGCGGCGACCCCATCGTGGTGCTCGGCCCGGCCGGCCCGAGCGCGCCGCCCCCCGAGGGCGAGCAGGCGGCCGCCCCCGCTCCGACACCCGCTCCCGCCGCACAGCCGCCCGCCGCCGACAAGCCGGCGGAGAAGGCGCCCGATAAGTGAGGGCGCCGCGCCCGAAGGAGCGCCGGGCCATCTCCCCGCGCGAGCGCGACCTGCCGCGGCAGGATGTTCGGACGCGTCCCGTCCGGCTGAAGACGGCGCCGCCGGAGGCCGCCCCCGGCCCGATGCCGGAGCCCGCCGCCGTGACCGCCCGGCCGCCCGTCTCGCGCGGCAGCCGTCGCGGGCTCGACGCCTTCGCCTTCTTCGTCGCCAACCTCCAGACCGGCTTCGGCCCGTTCCTCGCGGTCTATTTCACCCAGGCGAAATGGACCCAGTCCGACATCGGCTTCGCCCTCACCGTGGGCAGCCTCGTGAGCCTGCTCGGGCAGGTGCCGGGGGGCGCCTTCGTCGACGCGGTGCGCTCGAAGCGCTTCGCGGCGGCAGTCTCGGTGGTGGGCATCTCGGCGAGCGCCCTGGCGCTGGCGCTGTGGCCGAGCTTCCTCGTCGTGCTGCTCGCCATGGCCGTGCACTCGGCCGCGAGCTGCATCCTGACGCCGGCCATCGCCGCGATCAGCATCGGGCTCGCGGGTCACGCCGGGGCCGGCGAGCGGCTCGGCCGCAACGCCAGCTTCTCGGCGCTCGGCAACGGGTTCGCGGCGGCCGGCATGGGGGCGGTGGGCTACTACCTCACCAACGACGCCGTCTTCTATCTCACCGCCGCCCTGGTGGTGCCGACGCTCACCGCGATCTCCTTCATCCGCGCCGAGGAGATCGCCCCGGCCCCGCGCGCCCCCGCGCCGGTGCCCGACCGGGCCTCCTCCGGCCCGGCGGCGGGGGCGCTACGCGTGCTGCTCGCGAACCGGGCGCTGCTCTGCTTCGCCGCCTGCATGACGATGTTCTTCCTCGCCAACGCGGCGATGCTGCCGCTCGCCAGCAGCATGCTGACGCTCCGGGCGGGCGAGACCGCCACAGCGCTGGTGGCCGCCTGCATCGTCGTCCCGCAGGCGGTCCTCGTGCTCTCGGCGCCGGCTGTCGGCCGGGCGGCGGGGCGCTGGGGACGGCGCCCGATGCTGCTCCTCGGCTTCGCCGCCCTGCCGGTCCGGGGCCTGCTCTTCGCCTATCTCGACGCGCCGCACTGGATCGTAGCCGCGCAGGTCTTCGACGGCATCTCGGCGGCGGTGTTCGGCGTGCTCGTGCCGCTGGTGGTCTCGGACCTGACCCGTGGCACCGGGCGCTTCAACCTGTCGCTGGGCGCGGTGGGCACCGCCATGGGCATCGGCGCCGCCTTCTCGACCTCCCTCGCCGGGATGATGGCCGACCGCCTCGGCACGCATGCCGCCTTCATCGGGCTCGCCATGGTCGGCGTCGCGGCCCTGGGCCTCGTCGCGCTGATCATGCCCGAAACCCGCCGGGAGGACGCATGACGCGCGTGCGGCGCGACAAAATGCTGTCGCGCTCAACTCAGGTTCAGCTACCATCGGTAGAACCACGCCGCGAGGGCGGCGCTTCGCAACGTCCGACGGGGCTCTTGCGTTGCCGCCGGGGTTCGCGATTCGTCACACATGGTCGGGTCGCCGCCGCGCCGGCCCGCCGGAGCCGTTGAGATCGGGATGTCCATCGCGATGGAGCAGCTCTCTACCTACGCCGACCGTCCCTGGGCCTTCGTCGCGCGCTACCTGAAGCGCCGCGCGCTGCCCCATGCGGTGATCCTGGTCGCCGTGCTGGGGGCCGTCGGCTTCTCGGTGAGCACCGATTACGCCCTGAAAGGCGTGGTCGACGCGCTGAGCAAGGGGCCGTCCGCGGGCCTGATCTGGGGGGCGCTGGCGATCCTGATCGCCTTCATCGCCGCCGACAACATGCTCTGGCGCGTGGCGAGCCTGGTGGGCGCCTTCACCTTCGTGGGCGTGACCGGCGACATCCGCCGCGACCTCTTCCGCCACCTCACCGGCCATTCGCCGACCTATTTCGCCGACCGTCAGCCCGGCACGCTCGCCTCGCGCATCACCGCGACCTCGAACGCGATCTTCACGGTCGAGAACATGTTCGTGTTCAACGTGATGCCGCCCTGCGTCGCGGCCTTCGGCTCGATCGCCTACATCGCGACCGTCAACCTGACCATGGCCGGGATCCTGGCCACCATCTTCGCGGCCGTGGTCGTGCTGATGTTCAAGATGGCCTCCGCCGGCAAGCCGCTGCACCACGACTTCGCCGCCAAGGCCGCGAGCGTCGACGGCGAGATGGTCGACCTCGTCGGCAACATGTCGCTGGTGCGCGCCTTCTCGGGCTTCAAGCGCGAGGCCGTCCGCTTCGAGGGCACCATCGGCACCGAGATGCGCTCGCGCCGCTCTTCGCTGCTCTACCTCGAGAAGCTGCGCATCGTGCACGCCATCCTCACCGTGCTCGCCGTGCTCGGGCTGCTCTACTGGGCGATCAAGATGTGGGAGGCGGGGCAGGCCACCAACGGCCAGGTGGTCCTCGTCTGCACGCTGGGCATCCGCATCCTCGCCGCGACGCGCGATCTCGCGGTGGCGCTGGTGGACGCGACGCAGCACACCGCCCGCCTCTCCGAGGCGCTGCACACCCTGCTCCAGCCGCACGACCTGCTCGACCACCCGGAGGCGGAGCCGCTCACGGGGCACGCCGCCAAGCTCGAGTTCCAGCACGTCGCCTTCAGCTACCCGGACGGGCGCGGGGTCTTCACCGATTTCGATCTCGTCATCGAGCCGGGCCAGCGGGTCGGGCTGGTGGGCAAGTCGGGCGGCGGCAAGTCGACGCTGTTCTCGCTGCTGCAACGCTTCTACGACGTCACCGGAGGCAAGATCCTCGTCAACGGCAAGGACATCGCGCTGGTCACGCAGGAGAGCTTGCGCGAGCAGATCACCGTGGTGCCGCAGGACGTCTCGATGTTCCACCGCTCCCTGCGCGAGAACATCCGCTACGGGCGGCCGGAGGCCACCGACGAGGAGGTCTGGAAGGCCGCCGACGCGGCGCGCTGCACCGACTTCATCAAGGACCTGCCGCAGGGCTTCGACACCATGATCGGCGATCGCGGCCTCAAGCTCTCGGGCGGCCAGCGCCAGCGCATCGCCATCGCCCGCGCCATCCTGAAGGATTCGCCGATCCTGCTCCTCGACGAGGCGACCTCGGCGCTCGACGCTGATTCGGAAGAGGCGATCCGCATCGCGCTCGCCAACCTGATGAAGGGCCGCACCGTCATCGCCATCGCGCACCGGCTCTCGACGCTCAAGGACTTCGACCGGATCGTGGTGCTCGAAGGCGGCCGCATCATCCAGGACGGCTCGCCGGAGCGGCTCACCCATCTCGACGGCTTCTACAAGGAGCTGATCAAGAAGGAATCGATGTCGATGGCACTCGCCGCCGCATGAGGCGGACGCGCATCGCGCGGCGCGGCGCGCTGATTCTGGCGGGGCTGCTGGCGGCCGCGCCGGCCGCCGCCATCGAGGGGCGCTATGCCGTCGAAGGCAGCAATCCCGGCCGGAGCGACGTCACCTATCGCGGCCTCGCCGCGATCCGAAAGTCCGGCGACACCTACAGCATCGTCTGGCAGATCGGATCGGGCCGGCAAATCGGCACCGGCATCCTCACGGGCAGCGTGCTCTCCGTCGTCTTCCGCTCCATCGACGGCAAGGGCGGGGGCGTCGCGAGCTTCGAGACGGCCGACGGCGCCGTCACCTCGGGCCGCTGGGCCGTGACCGGCGGCACCGCCACCGGCACCGAGCGCTGGACCGTCCAGCCGAACCCCTGAAGTCTGTTCAGGGGAAGCGGTTTCCGGTTCTCCGCCCGGACAGACGGCGGACTCTCGACTGCCACGGCTTTCATCCCCAGCTCTTCCGATTCGCAGAGGCCGGCTGTGCGCGCCTGCACCGACCGTTGCCGCGCGGGCACGCCACGCACGTATCACGGGCTGTGGATGGGCTTGCCCGATTCTTGCCACAATCCGTGCAGCGTGGCAGGCTGTGTCTCGAAATGGGACGGCTGTCCATCGTCGCCCAGGAGCTACGGCCATGGCCGCCCCGAGCCTCGAAGACACCACATCGAACAGGGATCGCGATCCGGTCTCGATCCTTCGCGCCCGTGCCCTCGCCGATGCGAGGCAGCTGCGTCTGCTGGCCTGCGTGGCGTTGCGGGACGGCGCGCCGCGCGCCGATCTGCGCGCCGCCAACGCGCGGGCGGCCGCGCGCAGCGTGCTCGCCCATGCGCGCCGTCTCTCGCGTTTGACGGTCCTCGAGCACACGCCCGGCTGACAACCGCGCCGCTGCTCTCCGCATGCGGGAACGCCGCGCGCGGCGGCAGGCCTCGAACCCGCCGCCGCTTCCGCCTGCCGAGAGCGGCGAGCGTTCTCAGCCGGACACTCAGGCCGCCGAGGCGATCCTTGCCGAGCGGGCGCGGTCGCATTCGGCCGCGTCGAGGAAGGCGTGGGCCTCGTCCTTGCGCTCGAAGACGTGGGGGGCGAGCCCGCGCTTCTTGAGCGCCTCCTGCATCTTCACGCGCAGGAAGGCGTTCGTCGCGTAGCGGGTGGTGGTCAGGTAGTGGTGCTCGCAGAGATACTCGATCATCTCGGCGTAGTCGTCGTAGAGGCTCTCGCTCATGCGAAAGCCGTCGTGGTTGACCACCGAGTTGACCCGCCGCCCGGCCGCGACGCAGGCCTCGACCAGGACCTTGCGCAGGTCGCCGATGTCGCCCTTGGAGCGGGCGTGCCAGCCTTCGAGGTTGAGGAAGAGGATGTTGCGCTCGCCGTCGTAGCTCACCCGCTCGCACAGGTTGAGGTTCAGCATGTCCGAGATCAGGTCCATGGGCTCGTCGACGAAGATCCGGCGGTCCATGGTGATGGGCGCGTTGACGATCGGCGCGAAATCCATGTGGGCGAGGATGTCGCGCGCGATGTCGATGCCCGGCGCCACCTCGATCAGCTCCAGCCCCTCGGGCGTGAGCTGGAAGACGCAGCGCTCCGTCACGTAGATCACCGGCTGAGACCGCTCCTGCGCATAGGCGCCGCTGAACGTCACCTGCTCGACGGCCGAGAGGAACTTGCGCGCCCTGCCCTCCTTGAGGATGCGCAGCGCGCCGTCCTCGATCGCGACCTCGAGCCCGCCCACCGTGAAGGTGCCGGCGAAGACCACCGAGCGCGCGTTCTGGCTGATGTTGATGAAGCCGCCGCAGCCGTTGAGCTTGCCCCCGAACTTCGAGGTGTTGACGTTGCCGTGGAGGTCGCATTCGGCGAGCCCCAGGCAGGTCATGTCGAGGCCGCCGCCGTCGTAGAAGTCGAACATCTGGTTCTGGTCGATGATGCAGTCGGCGTTCGTCGCCGAGCCGAAGCTCGACCCGCTGGCGAGCACGCCGCCCACGGCGCCGGCCTCGGTGGTCAGCGTGATGTAGGGCGTCACCTTCTCCTCGTTGGCGACCGCCGCGATGCCCTCCGGCGCGCCGACGCCGAGATTGACCACGCCGTTCGGCGGCAGCTCGAAGGCCGCGCGCCGGGCGATGATCTTGCGGGCGTCGAGGGGCATCTTCCTCATGCCGGCCACCGGCACGCGGATCTGGCCGGCGAGCGCGGGGCTGTGCTGCACGCCGTAGTTCATGCGGTGCTGCTCGCCCTCGGCCACCACCACGCAATCGACCAGGATGCCGGGGATGCGCACGTCCTTGGGCAGCAGGAAGCCGTCGTCGACGATGCGCTCCACCTGCGCGATGACGATGCCGCCGTTGTTCCTCGCCGCCATGGCCTGGGCGAGGCAATCCAGGGTGAGCGCCTCCTTCTCGACGCTGATATTGCCCGACGGATCGGCCGAGGTGCCGCGGATCAGGGCGACGTCGATCTTCGTGGCCTTGTAAAAGAGCCACTCCTCGCCATCGACCTCGACCAGCTTGACGATGTCCTCGTCGGTGAGGGTGTTGACGCGCCCGCCCCCGTGGCGCGGATCGACATAGGTCTTGAGGCCGACCTTCGAGAAGAGCCCCGGCTGGCCGGCGGCGCAGGCCCGGTAGAGCTGCGAGATCACGCCCTGCGGCAGGTTGTAGCCGAGGATGCGGTTCTCCTGGGCGGCCTGGGCGACCTTCGGCATCCGGCCGAAATTGGCGGCGATGACGCGCTTGAGCAGGCCCTCGTGATGCAGCCGGCCGGTGCCGAGCCCTTTGCTGTCACCGGCGCCGGCGGTCATGATGAGCGTGAGATCGCGCGGCGCGCCGGTCTCGACGAAGCGCGTCTCCAGCGCGGCGTGCAGCGCCTCCGGGATGCAGCTCTGCACGAAGCCGGTGGTGGTGACGACATCGCCGTCGCGCACGAGGGCGATCGCCTCGGCGGCGGTGATGACCTTGTTCTTGCGCATGCGACGCGTTCCTTATCCCTCGGCCCTCTCCGCCGCCTCGGGCGGGGAGCGCGGGAGCCGGCGGGCGGGGCCGGCCTCGACGCCGCCCATTCCTCAGCCGGTCCGCCAGGACCTTCCGGTACCGCCACCGTCTTCGAGACGTGGCGCCCGTGACGTCGACCTTAAGCTAAAGCCTCGCCGGGACAATGAAACTTTCTTGAGCGGGTTGCTCAATTTAAGTGACGGCGACAGCAACGCCCCGGCGAATGCTTAGATTTGCATTCAATATACCAGAAACCACGGCGATCTTCAGCGGAGGAGCGGGCCGGCGAGAAGCGGCCTCTCTTCGCCGTGCGCCGAACACCATCCGCTCGGGACGATCGACCGCGAGCCCAACGGGCTTCGGCCCGACCCTTCGGCAGGATCGGGCCGCGCGGGCCGAACGAAATCGCGAACGGGCCGGGGGCGCCGCCGCTCCCCCGCGCCTCGGTCAGGTCCGCGAGGGGTAGTTCGGGCTCTCGCGGGTGATGGTCACGTCGTGGACATGGCTCTCGCGCAGGCCCGCGTTGGTGATGCGGATGAACTGCGCGCGCTCCTGGAACGCGGGGACCGTCGCCGCGCCGACATAGCCCATGGCGGCGCGCAAGCCGCCCGCGAGCTGGTGCAGCACCGTCGCCACCGGCCCCTTGTAGGGCACCTGCCCCTCGATGCCCTCGGGCACGAGCTTGTGGGTGTCGCTGACCTCGGCCTGGAAGTAGCGGTCGGCGGAGCCGCGCGCCATGGCGCCGACCGAGCCCATGCCCCGGTAGGATTTATAGGAACGCCCTTGGTACAAAAAAACCTCGCCCGGAGCCTCGTCGGTGCCGGCGAGCAGCGAGCCGAGCATGGCCACCGAGGCGCCGGCCGCGATGGCCTTGGCGAGGTCGCCGGAATACTTGATGCCGCCGTCGGCGATCACCGGCACGTCGGCCCGCTCGGCCGCCTCGACAGCCTCCATCAGCGCGGTGAGCTGGGGCACGCCGACGCCTGCGACGATGCGGGTGGTGCAGATCGAGCCCGGCCCGATGCCGACCTTGATGGCGTCCGCGCCGGCGTCGATCAGCGCCTGCGCGCCCTCGCGGGTGGCGACGTTGCCGGCCACCACCTGCACGGCGTTGGACAGCTGCTTCACCCGGCGCACGGCGTCGAGCACCTTGATCGAGTGGCCGTGGGCCGTATCGACCACGATGACGTCGCAGCCCGCATCGATCAGGCGCTCGGCCCGCTCGAAGCCCTGGTCGCCCGTGGTGGTGGCGGCCGCGACCCGAAGCCGGCCCTGCTCGTCCTTGACGGCCTTGGGATACGTGACCTGCTTCTCGATGTCCTTGACCGTGATGAGGCCGATGCAGCGGTAGTGATCGTCGACGACGAGCAGCTTCTCGATGCGGAACTGGTGGAGCAGGTGCTTGGCCTCCTCCTGCGTCACGCCCTCGCGCACGGTGATGAGGCGGTCGCGGGTCATCAGCTCGGAGACCGGCTGGCCAGTATTCGTCGCGAAGCGCACGTCGCGGTTGGTCAGGATGCCGACGAGCTTGCCGCGCGAGCCGTTGGGGCCGCGCTCCACCACGGGAATCCCGGAGATGCGGTTCTTGCTCATCAGCGCGAAGGCGTCGGCGAGCGTCTCGTCCGGGTGGATGGTGATGGGGTTCAGCACCATGCCCGACTCGTATTTCTTGACGAGGCGGACCTGCTCGGCCTGCTCGACCGGCTCGAGGTTGCGGTGGATGACGCCCATGCCGCCGTTCTGCGCCATGGCGATGGCCATGGGCGCCTCGGTGACGGTGTCCATGGCGGAGGCCAGGATCGGCAGGTTGAGCGCGATGGAGCGGGTGAGCCGGGAGGCCACGTCCACTTCGGTGGGCATCACCGAGGAGGCGGCGGGACGAAGCAGAACGTCGTCGAAGGTCAGTCCTTCGATGATCGAGTCTGCGCTGATACGGGCCATGAACCAACTCCGGCTGCAAGATCTCCACCGGGGCCTTGCGGGCGTCTCCGGCGGGTTCGGGTTGGCACGTGCCAGTATCACGGAGGTTCGGCCGCGCAAAGCGGCGAGGCGGCGTTCCGGAGACGAGTCACAGGCCCCGTGCCTGCGCCGGGCGACGGTCTGCCATGCGCGAACGCCCGCGGCGGGGCGGCTCAGGGCGTCGGGACGGCTGGTTGGCGAAGGAGTTCGCCGCCCCCGCCCAGACCATCGCGACGCGCTGGCGCCTGCGGCTGTCGAGCGCCTCGGCCTCCACCGTCAGGCTGCCGAGCCCGATGGGGATGCGCGGCACCGGGCTCCGGCGGGAGGGACGGGGAATCCTGGCCACAGCCCGGCGCGGACCGGATGCGGGGAATGCGCGAAACCCCGCGCGAGGCCGAATGCGTGTGCCCGATCAGCAACTTAATGGCCGCGCGTCTCTCCGTGGGCCTTCATCCGCGACCGCCCTATTTTCGTGCCGGGTGCGGCGTCGTTGCCCCGAGCCCCCGTTTCGAGCGCCCTTCCCCGGAGACCCTCAGCCCCTTGCCGATGCGCCCCTCACGAATCGTCCCCCTCGTGGTCGCCACCGCTCTGTTCATGGAGAACACCGATTCGACGGTGATCGCCACGGCGCTGCCGACCATCGCGAAAAGCCTCGGGGAGGATCCGATCGCGCTCAAGCTCGCGCTGACCTCCTATCTCGTCAGTCTGGCGATCTTCATCCCGATCAGCGGCTGGATGGCCGACCGCTACGGCTCCCGCACCGTGTTCCGGGCGGCGCTCTGCGTGTTCATGGCGGGCTCGCTCGCCTGCGCGGCATCCGGCGGGCTCGCAGGCTTCGTGGCCGCGCGCTTCCTCCAGGGACTCGGCGGGGCGATGATGGTGCCGGTCGGGCGCCTCGTGATCCTGCGCAGCGTGCCGAAATCCGAGCTCGTCTCGGCGCTCGCCTACCTGACGATTCCCGCGCTGATCGGCCCGATCATGGGGCCGCCGCTCGGCGGGCTCATCACGACATGGCTCGACTGGCGCTGGATCTTCTTCATCAACATCCCCATCGGCCTCATGGGGCTGGTGCTGGCGAGCCTGTATTTCGAGAACCTGCGCGAGCCGGAACGGCCGCCGCTCGATCTCGCCGGCTTCCTGCTGCTCGGGCCCGGACTCGCGTGGGTGATGCTGGGGCTCGCCTCCACCGGCCGCCACCTGCTGCCGGACTGGGTCTCGTGGTGCTGCCTCGGCGGCGGGGCGGCGCTGCTGGCGCTCTATTTCCGGCATTCGCGCGCCGTCGCGCATCCGGTGCTGAGGCTCGACCTGATGCGCTTCCCCACCTTCCGCGCGGCGGTGACGGGAGGGAGCCTCTTCCGCATCGGCACCGGGGCGATCCCGTTCCTGCTGCCGCTGATGTTGCAGATCGGCTTCGGGCTCGATCCGCTGCAATCGGGGCTCATCACCTTCGCCGCCGCCGCCGGGGCGCTGTTCGTGAAGACCATCGGCCCGCGCATCCTGCGCCGCTTCGGCTTCCGCCGGGTGATGGTCACGAACGCCCTCGCGGCGGCCGCCTTCCTGGCGATCAACGGAGCCTTCACGGCGCAGACGCCGCATTGGCTGATCGTGTCGCTGCTCTTCCTCGGCGGCTGCCTGCGCTCGTTGCAGTTCACCTGCGTGAACGCCATCGCCTATGCCGATATCGAGGCCCGCGACATGAGCGCGGGCACGAGCCTGGCGAGCGTCGCCCAGCAGCTCTCGCTCAGCCTCGGCGTGACGCTGGGCGCGCTGGCGCTCGAAGGGGCCGCCGCCTGGCACGGGCGCGCGGCCATCGCGGCGCAGGATTTCGGGCCGGCCTTCCTCGCGGTGGCGCTGATCTCGGCGGCGTCCGTCTTCGCCTTCCGCACCCTGGCGCCGGATGCGGGGGCGGAGGTCTCGGGCCAGCGCATCGTCGCGGCCACCGCGCCGAAGCCTGTGGCCTGATCCCTCAGGCGGCGGCGCGGGCCGGGGCGCGGCCGGACGAGGAGCGCTTGCGGGCCGGCTGTCGGCCAGCGCCCTTCTTCGGCGCGGGCAGGAGGCTGCCCAGCCGGACGCCGTGCCAGCTCCAGGCGCCCGGCCCGGTCAGGGCGTAGACGAGCAGGCCGCCGGCAAGCCCGAGATCGGCCAGGAACAACGCCCGCTCGGCGACCATCGCCGCGCCGGAGAACAGCCAGAACGGGTGCAGCACCGGCGCCGTCAGCGCGGCGAAGCCCGCGAGCGCCAGCCCGGTGACGCGGGGCAGCACGCCGAGCATCAGCGCCAGCGGTCCGAACACCTGCACCACCACCGCGAGCGTCGCCACGGCGTTCGGCGCGGGCACGGAAGCGCCCGCCAGCGTCAGGGCGAAGCCCGAGACGTTGAGCGCGCGGGCGATGCCGGTCGGCAGCAGCGCCGCCGCGAGCAGCAGGCGGGCGAGAAGCAGCGTGGCGTCCTGTGCGCGGCCTGTCACGGTCGATCTCCGGGCGGGAATTCCTCTGGAGGAGGCTCCCGCATCCGGCTGAAGGCCGCGTTAAGGCAGGGCGTCGCCGCCCATGGGGATGCTACCCCGAGACGCCGCCGCGAAAGAGCTTCCCGTGCTCGGTCCAGGCCACCACCAGCAGGGCAAGCCCTCCGAGGGCCGCGTAGCCGATGCCGATGGGCAGCGTCGAGCCGTCGAAGGCGGCGCCGATGACGTAGCCGCAGCTCGCCCCCAGCATGGTCGTGTAGAAGCCCAGGAACGAGGAGGCGGTGCCGGCGATGCTGCCCAGCGGCTGCAACGCCAGCGCGTTGAAGTTCGGCATGGCGAAGCTGATGAGGAACTGGTTCAGCGACAGCACGGCGAGGAACACCGGCAGCGGCGGCTTGCCGGCATAGGCGAGCCCGAGCCCGACCTGAACGAGCCCCACCGCCACGAAGGCCGCCGTGCCCGCATGCGACAGGGTCCGCATGCCGAGCGTGCGCACGAGGCGGGCGTTCACCAGGGTCGCGGTGCCCATGGCGCCGGCGACCAGCCCGAAGGCGAGCGGAAACAGCGGGCCGAGCCGGTAGAGCCCCGTATCGAAGAGCTGCTGGGCCGAGCCGACATAGCCCATGATGCAGCCCGTCATCAGACCGAGCGCGGTGGCGTAGCCGATGGCGACGCGGGTGCGCAGGGTCAGCATCACCGCCTGCCCCGTGGCCGAGAGCGAGAGCGGCCGCCTGTATTCCGGGTGCAGGGTCTCCGGCATGCGCGCCGTGAACCAGACGGCGAGGACCGCGGCCAGCACCAGCATCGAGACGAAGACATAGGTCCAGGAGCCGAACGACAGCATCAGGCCGCCGACGGCCGGCGCCACCATGGGCACGATGAGGAAGACCATCATGATGAGCGACATCACGCTCGCCATCTCGCGGCCCGCGAAACGGTCGCGCACGATGGCGGTGGAGAGCACGCGCCCCCCGGCCGCGCCGAGCCCCTGGATGACGCGGGCGGCGAGCAGCCATTCGAAGGACGGGGCCGCCATGGCGAGCGCGCAGCCCGCCGCGTAGAGCGCGAGGCTCGCCAGGAAGACCGGACGGCGGCCATAGGTGTCGGAGACCGGGCCGTAGACCACCTGCGCCAGCCCGAACCCGATCATGTAGACATAGACGAGGAGCTGCGCCCGGTTCGGGTCGGACAGCCCGAAATGCGCCTCGATGACGGGGAAGGCCGGCAGCAGGTTGTCGATGGACATCGCCGTGACCGCCATCATCAGCGCGACGATGGCGACGAACTCGGCGAAGCCCGGTCCGTTCCAGGCCCGCGCGGTCTCGGTCGCGGGGGGATGTTCGAGCGGAGCTGCCACGTCTTGAACCCTGAACCGCCACCCGGCCGCCGGCCGGCCCACGGCGCGGGAGCCCTCGGAGCTTTCCGTGGCGGGGGTGTGGCGGCCGTCATGCGGGAGCCGCAATGCCGTCCGACCTCTCGCTCCGATGGCGGGACACGGCGGAGGGCGGACGAGGGTGGGCCAGGGACGCTTCGCCGCCTGTCTGGCGGTCCTTCTCCTGGCGCTCCCGCTGCCGGGAACGACGAGGGCCGCCCCCGCCGAAAGCCCGGCGCCCTACGCGCAGCGCGCCGCCGCCCTGATCGAGCCCTATCTCGAAGCCGGGCTGTTCTCCGGCGCGATCCTGGTGGCGAGAGACGGCAAGCCGATCTTCCGGCGCGCCTACGGGCTCGCCAACCGGGAATGGGGCATCCCGAACGGGCTCGACACCCGCTTCCGCATCGCCTCGCTCACCAAGGCGTTCACGGCGGCCGCGATCCTCCAGCTCGCGGAGGCCGGCAAGCTCGGGCTCGACGACCCCGTCCGCCGCTTCGTGCCCGACGCCCCCGCGATCTGGGAGCGCGTCACCCTGCGCCACCTGCTCCAGCACAGCTCCGGCATCATCAACTACACGGCGCTGCCGAGCTACCTGCCGAAGCTGTCGCGCATCGAGCAGAGCCCCTCCGAGATCGTGGCGCTGACCACGGCCGAGCCGCTGCTGTTCGAGCCGGGCACCCGGTTCGAGTACAGCAACACCAACTACGTCCTGCTCGGCATGACGGTGGAGGCGGCCTCCGGCCTGCCCTACGCCCGCTACCTCCGGGAGCGCCTGATCGGCCCGCTGGGCCTCAAGGACACCGATTACGACGACGTCTCCGCCATCCTGCCGCGCCGCGCATCCGGCTACCGGCGCGGCCAGGCGCAATGGCGCAACGCCGCGCCGACCGCCTCCAGCGTGCCCTACGCCGCCGGGGGCCTCTACTCGACCGTCGACGATCTCGCCGCCTGGATCCGCGCGCTGCTCTCCGACAAGCTGCTCTCGCCGGCCTCCCGCGAGGCGATGTTCACGGATGGCGGCTTCGGCTACGGGCTCGGCTGGTTCGTCGGCAAAGGAAACGAGCGCAGGCTGTGGTCGCATGGCGGCTCGATTCCGGGATATCTCGCCATGGCCGACATCTATCCAGACGAGCGGCTGAGCGTGATCGTGCTCGCCAACACCGAGACGGCCCCCGCGCAGAAGATGGCGCGCGAGCTCGCCGCGCTCCAGTTCGGCACCCTCGACCGCCCGGAGGCGATCGTGCTGGAGGACGTGATCCTCGACCGCTACGTCGGCACCTACCGGGTCGGCCCGCGCTACTTCCTGACGATCGCGCGCGACGGCGGCCGGCTGATCGCGCGCGGCACGGGGGAGGCGCCCTATCCGTTCCTGCCGGAGAGCGACCGCACCTTCTTCTCCCCCGTGGTCGACTCGCGCATCACCTTCGAGACCGAGCCGGACGGGAGCCGCACCGGCCTCGTCCTGCACCGCGCCGGGCACGACTGGACCGCCCCGCCCGTCGATGCCGAGGAGGAGCGGCGCGTGCTCTCCGAGCCCCCGAAGGAGCATCGGGAGATCGCCCTCGACCGCGCGGCTCTGGCGCGCCAGCTCGGACGCTACGCGCTGGCACCCGGCGTCGTGCTCACCATCGGCCTCTCGCCGCGCGGCCAGCCCTACGCGCAGGCCACCGGCCAGGCCCGCAACGCGATCTACGCGGAAGGTCCGGGGGCGTATTTCATGAAGACCCTCGACGCGCAGATCAGCTTCGCCGCCGACGCCTCGGGCCGCGTCACCGGCCTGGTGCTGCGCCAGAACGGCCTCGACACGCCGGCGCCCCGCCTCGGCGGCGAGGAGGCCGCGCCGAAGCGGCGTTGACGCCGGAGAGCCGGTCGCGCCGCCGGCCGAAGCGGTCTACACTCGCCGCGTCGGCCCCGCCGGCGGAAGCGGAGACCATCCCTTCGCTGTCGTCGCGCGGCTTCAAGAACAACGATCCGGCGCAAAGACTTGCCGCGGCGCACAACGATTTGGCCTAAAGTCCACCTTGATCTGAGGGGGCTTTCGCCATTGGCTGCGCCCGAGCCGGACACAAGGCAAACAACCAACAGACCCTGGAGGATACCCCATGAACAAGCCGGAATTCCTGGCCGACGCCAAGACCAAATCCCCCTTCGCGGCGCGCTACGAGAACTTCATCGGCGGCCAGTGGGTGGCCCCCGTGGCCGGCCGCTACTTCGAGAACACCTCGCCCATCACCGGCAAGGTCATCTGCGAGGTGGCCCGCTCGGACGCGCAGGACATCGAGAAGGCCCTCGACGCGGCCCATGCCGCCAAGGACGCCTGGGCCCGCACCGCGCCGTCCGAGCGCGCCCGCATCCTGCTCAAGATCGCCGACCGGATGGAGGAGAACCTCGACCTGATCGCGCTCGCCGAGACCTGGGACAACGGCAAGCCGATCCGCGAGACGACGCATGCCGACATCCCGCTCGCCATCGACCACTGGCGCTACTTCGCCGGCTGCGTGCGCGCCCAGGAAGGCTCGATCTCCGAGATCGACCACGACACCGTGGCCTATCACTTCCACGAGCCCCTCGGCGTCGTCGGTCAGATCATCCCGTGGAACTTCCCCATCCTGATGGCGGTGTGGAAGCTCGCCCCCGCGCTGGCCGCCGGCAACTGCGTCGTGCTGAAGCCCGCCGAGCAGACCCCGGCCTCGATCCTCGTGGTGGCCGAGCTGATCGGCGACCTGCTGCCGCCGGGCGTGCTCAACATCGTCAACGGCTTCGGCCTGGAGGCCGGCAAGCCGCTCGCCTCGAACCCGCGCATCTCCAAGATCGCCTTCACGGGTGAGACGACCACCGGCCGCCTCATCATGCAGTACGCCTCGCAGAACCTGATCCCGGTGACGCTGGAGCTCGGCGGCAAGTCGCCGAACATCTTCTTCGCCGACGTCGCCAACGAGGACGACGACTTCCTCGACAAGGCGCTCGAGGGCTTCACCATGTTCGCCCTCAACCAGGGCGAGGTCTGCACCTGCCCGAGCCGCGCGCTCGTGCACGAGTCGATCTACGACCGCTTCATGGAGCGCGCCGTCAAGCGCGTCGAGGCGATCACCCAGGGCTCGCCCCTCGATCCGGCGACCATGATCGGCGCGCAGGCTTCCTCGGAGCAGCTCGAGAAGATCCTCTCCTATGTCGATATCGGCAAGCAGGAGGGCGCCGAGCTGCTCACCGGCGGCGAGCGCGGCCGGCGCGAGGGCGAGCTCGCCGAGGGCTTCTACATGACGCCCACGGTGTTCCGCGGCCACAACAAGATGCGCATCTTCCAGGAGGAGATCTTCGGGCCCGTCCTGTCGGTCACGACCTTCAAGGACGACGCGGAGGCGCTCTCCATCGCCAACGACACGCTCTACGGCCTCGGCGCCGGCGTCTGGACCCGCGACGGGACCCGCGCCTACCGCTTCGGCCGGGCGATCCAGGCCGGCCGCGTCTGGACGAACTGCTACCACGCCTATCCGGCCCACGCGGCCTTCGGCGGCTACAAGCAGTCCGGCATCGGCCGCGAGACCCACAAGATGATGCTCGACCACTATCAGCAGACGAAGAACATGCTCGTCAGCTACTCCGCCAAGAAGCTCGGCTTCTTCTAAGAGGTTTCCCCCCGAGACCGCCTTCAGCCCCGGCCGCGAGGTCGGGGCTTTTTTCGTCTCCCCTCCTTCGCGAGGGAAGGAGCGATTTGGACTTTCGCGCCTCGGCGCACACATAAGACCAGACAGACAAGCCGGGAGATCACGCCATGACGGAGACCGTCCTCAGCACGGCCACCAAGACGCTCGATCCCGTCACCGCCGATCAGGCCGGCGTGGACGGCACGCCGCTCCGGGTCACGGCGACGCCGATGGCGCTGGAGCTCATCGGGGAACTCCAGGCCGAGTACGGGCCGGTGATGTTCCACCAGTCGGGCGGCTGCTGCGACGGCTCCTCGCCCATGTGCTATCCGGTGGGGGACTTCATCACCGGCGACGGCGACGTGCATCTCGGCCAGGTCGGGGGGGCGGATTTCTTCATCTCGCGCTCCCAGTTCGAGGTCTGGAAGCACACCCACATCATGCTCGACGTGGTGAACGGGCGCGGCGGGATGTTCTCCCTGGAAAACGGCCGCGAGAAGCGCTTCCACATCCGCTCGCGGCTGTTCTCCCAAGCCGAGAACGACGCGCTCGCGGGCGCCTGCCGGATCTAGAACGGCATCCGATCGGTTGGAAACCTGTATCGCGGCAGGCGGCTGCGAGACGGATACGGCCTTCGTCGGAGAGGTCATCGTCGCGCGGGGCGACAATGGTCGTCCGAAGGGCGTCGCGGGTCCGGGCCGCAACCCTGCGCGGCAACCCCATCGGATCGGCGAAGAGCTGCGCGACGAGGCTCGGAATTCGCCAATCGGTATTTATACTATATTCGACTTCCCGTCACGCAAGTAAATTGTGCCTAGATAGATGATGCGGCGCGCGAAGAGTGCTCGAAACACGCGATCAGCATGTCTGTCAGAACTCTTACCTTCAGAGCCGGATGCTGATCGGAGGGGCGGACGACATAGATGCCCGCCGGCGGAGGGGGATGACGTGTCATCACGGGAACGAGCGCGCCGGACGCCAGATATTCGTCGGTGAGGCCGTCCGGGAGGTAGCCGATCCCGAGCCCCGCGACCGCGGCCGCCACGAGAGCCGTGCCGTTGTCGGCCTTGAAGCGCCCTTGGGGATGAACCGTGACGATCCTGTCGCCGTCCATCAACTGCCAGGATTCCGTGCCCTGCATCAGAGCCTGATGGTCGAGCAGGTCTTCGGGCGTTTCGGGCGACCCGTGCGCTTCGATATAGGCCGGACTCGCCACAAGCTTCCCGTAGATCGGTCCGACACGCCGGGAGAGAAGATTGGAATCCGGGAGATAGCCGACCCGGATCGCGCAATCGTACCCTTCCGCGACGAGATCGACGAAGCGATCCGTGTAGCTGGTGTGGATGTGAAGCCGGGGATGGAGCCGCGCCATGTCCGCGATCACGGACGCCACATGCGTCGGCCCGAAGGACAAAGGCGCTGCAATGCGCAAGCGTCCGCGAAGCTCGCCGGTGGGCAGGATCGTTTCCCTGGCCGAATCGATCTCGGCGCAGGCCCTGGCGGCATGATCCCGAAAGGTGACACCCGCTTCCGTCAGCGCGGCGCCTCGGGTGGTTCGCGCGAGAAGCCGCACGCCCAGCTCGGCCTCGAGCCGTAGCAGCCGCCGGCTGACGATCGACTTGGAAACGCCGAGCCGGCGCGCGGCGCCCGACACGCCTCGGGCGTCGGCCACCTCCACGAATGTCCGCAGCTCCTCGATGTTCACGTCGGCGTTCCCCATCGCGCGACACAGCGTGGCACGAACGAGCGCTACCTGATCGCAAACGTGGATGACAAGGTTCGCTCAGACAGCGCTCAGCCCGCGCATGTCTTTTGGCAAACGAGCCTCCCCACAAAGTCATCCGAGGATTTCATGAGCTTCCGCAACGGTCTCGCTTCGCTTCTTCGTCCCGAAGATTCCGTGCTCGTCCTGATAGACCACCAGCCCTACCAGCTCGCCAACCTGAACAGCCATGATCCGCAGACGGTGGTCAACAACGCGACGGCTCTGGCGAAGGCCGCTAGGGCTTTCGATGTTCCCACCATCCTCACGAGCGTGATCGCCGATCGGGGCGGTCTCATCTTCCCGCAGATCACCGACGTGTTCCCCGGCCAGGAGGTGATCGACCGGACCTTCATCAACACCTGGGAAGACAGGCAGGTGGTGGACGCGGTCAAGGCGACCGGCCGCAAGCAGCTCATCATCGCCGGGTTGTGGACCGAGATCTGCGTCGCGATGCCCGCGATCCAGGCTCTCGGCGAAGGCTGGGACGTGACGGTCATCACCGATGCGTCGGGCGCCGTGTCGGTCGAGGCGCATCAGGTCGCGATCCAGCGCATGATCGCCGCCGGCGCGAACATGATGACCTGGCTGGCGTTGGCGGCCGAATGGCAGCGCGACTGGGCGCGGATGGAAACGGCCGCCGCGCTGACGGAGGTGATCAAGTATCACGCCGCCGGAAGCGGCATCGCGTATCTGTGGGAGCAGCAGCTTCTCAACACGCCGGCGCCGAGCACCGCGAGCTGATCCGTATCACGCTCTCGGGATGGTATCGGGACGATGAACGGGGCGACCGGCCGGCCCTTCAGGCCGCCGGCGCCGCCTGGGCCGCCATCCGGCCGCTCGCCGCCGCGCCCATGAGCAGGGACAACTCGCGGGCCGCCGCCGCGACACGGTCGGCCACCAGGGCGTCGACGACGGCGCCGGCGACGATCTCGTCGGCCCCGGCATAGACCGAGGTCGGCGCGATATGCGCGGCGAAGAAGCCGAAGAGCGGACGTAGGCCGTGCTCGACCACCAGCGCGTGGCGCAGGCCGCCGCCGGTCGCGGTCAGGGCCACGGGCTTGCCCGCCAGCGCCGCCGGATCGACGAAATCGAAGACGTGCTTGAACAGGCCCGAATAGGAGCCTTGGTGGACCGGCGTGCCCACGATGAGCGCGTCGGCGCCCTCGATGGCCTCGATGATCCGGGCCGCCGGCAGCGGCAGCGCCGCCCGGCTGGTGGCGCCGAGGCCGGGGCCTGCGTCAAGCAGGTCGAACACCTTCACCTCGACGCAGCGGTGGCGCGCCACCTCCGCCGCGACCGCCTCCACGAGACCGCGGGTGCGCGACGGGCGGTTGGTGCTCGCGGAAAAGGCGACGAGGCGGGGCATGGTCACGCTCCAGGTCTCAGGTCGTGGGTCGGCGGTGCTTCCGGGACGGAGCGCCGCATGGGCCCTCCGTCAGCAAGGGGTGGACCGCGCGGAATCGTCCCGATCCGGTGCGAAAACGGGCTCCGGCGGCTCCAGCCGTCCCGTCGGGGGGCGGATCAGCCGATGAAGCGCCACACGCTGGTGCGCTTGACCTCGGCGTCCTCGAGCGAGCGCATCACCGGCACCTCGTAGGTCGCGAGCTTCTCGAGCCGCTCCTTCGGCAGGTAGGCGCGGCCGGGATCGCCGATCAGCACCGTCGCGCCCGCCGCATGCAGGTTACCCAGCCAGTCCGCCACCCGCCCCGCGAGGTCGCGCTCGTAGAAGATGTCGGCGGCGAAGACGAGGGACTGGCTCGGGCGGGTGCCGACGAGGTCGGCGCGCAGGGGCGCGATCCGCTCCGCCACGCCGTTCAGCGCCGCGTTGAGGCCGATGGCCGGGATGGCGAAGGGATCGAGATCGCTGGCGACCACCCGCGTCGCGCCGGCTTTGGCCGCCGCGATGGCGACGAGGCCCGAGCCGGAGGCGAAATCGAGCGCCTCCCGGCCCGCCGCGACCGCGGGATGGTCCAGCACGTAGCGGGCGAGGGCCTGCCCGCCCGCCCAGGCGAAGGCCCAGAACGGCGGCGGCAGGCCGATCTCCTCCAGCGCCTCCTCGGTCTTCTCCCACAGCGCGGTCGCCTCGTCGGCGAGATGCAGGGAGATCTCCGGCGCATGCGGGACCGGCAGCACGGCGGTATGGGCGCGGATGAAGGCGAGCGGATCGTCGGCCGGTCTCATGATCCGAACAGTTCGCGATAGAGGCCGCAGACCGCCCCGGCGACCGCCGCTTCCGTGAAGCCGCCGGAGAGGATGCGGGCGCGGGCGGCCGCGCCGAGGCGCGCCACGAGAGCCGGATCGGCGGCGAGCCGCGACAGCGCATCCGCCAGCGCCGGCGCATCGCCCGGCGGCACCAGAAAGCCTTCCACGCCGTCGCGGACCAGGGTCCGGCAGCCGGGCACGTCGGTGGTGAGGAGGGGGCGGCCGCAGGAGGCCGCCTCCAGCAGCGTGCGCGGCAGGCCCTCCCCGCCCCGCGAGGGCAGGCAGGCGACGTGGCGTCCGGCCCAGACCGAGGCCGGGTCGCGGGTCGGTCCGGCCCAGGCGATCCCGTCGCGGGACCAGTCCCGCAACGTCGCCTCGGGGACGGCGCGGCGGTTCGAGGGGTCGGGAGCGCCGAACAGGTCGAGCTCCACCGCGACGCCCCGCCCGCGCGCCAGCCGCACCGCCTCGACGGCGACGTCGATGCCCTTCGACCACAGCATGCGCGACACGATTCCGACCTTGAGCGGCGGCTGCGCCGGGAGCGGCGCGGGCGCGAAGGCGTCCGGGTCGACGCCGGCTCCCCCGACCACGGTGACGGCGGTGTCCGCCGGATCGAGCCCGAGCGCCACGGCATCGTCCGGGTTCTCGAACAGGAAGCGGGTCTTTCGCGACGATAGCGCGCCCCGGATGAGGTGGCGCAGGCCGGTGCGGGCGAGCTTTCCGGCACGGTCGCCGCGCGCGCCGATCAGCCCGAGCCCGGTGAGCGCGTAGACCCGCGCCGGCACCCCCGCCATCGCCGCCGCCGTGCCGCCGACGAGGATCGAGCGCAGCGCGATGCAGTGGACGATATCGGCCTTCAGCGCCTTCAGGATCGCCGCGAGCTGGCCCGCCGCGTAACCCGCCGCCATCGGGTTGAGGCTGGAGCGCTCCGCCTCCAGCGGCACCACGCGGGCCCCCGTCGCCTCGATGGCCGCGCGATGGTCGCGCACCCGCGTCACCACCGCCACCGACAGGCCCATCGCCACGGCCGCCCGCGCCATGGGAAGGAAGTGCGAGGCGAAGAACCAGTCCTCGGTGACGACGAAGACGAGGGTCTTCATCGGGACGGGCACGGGCGGGGCGGCGGTTTCCATGCCCGCCGCTCTACCACGGGGAGCGGACACGGAGGCGACGATGTTGAGGGAAGCACAGGGGGAGCCCGCGATCCGCCCGTTCCGGGAGGCCGACAGGGCGGCGGTGACGGCGCTCTGGCGGCGCTGCGGCCTCGTGGTGCCGTATAACGACCCCGACGCGGATATCGACCTCGCCGCCGGCCGCGAGAATTCCGACATCCTCGTCGGCCTGCTCGACCGCGAGCGGATCGTCGCCTCGGCCATGGTCGGGCATGACGGGCACCGGGGCTGGCTCTACTATGTCGCGGTCGATCCCGACCACCGCCGCCGTGGCTTCGCCCGCGCCATCGTCGGGGCTTGCGAGGACTGGCTGCGCGCTCGCGGCATCCGCAAGGCGCACCTCCTGATCCGCGAGACCAACACCCAGGTGCGCACGGTCTACGAGGCGCTGGGCTGGCGGGAGGCGCCCCGCATCATGATGGAGCGCTGGCTCTGAGCCGGCGCCGGAACAGCCGCCGTCCTGCCCGGTTGATCTCCGCCGGAGCAAGGAAGACGAGGACATGGCGGCCGAGGATGCGCTTTCGGAGATCGCCGTAGACCCGCGCGACGCGGCGGCGGAGGCCGGCCTGCGCTATGTCGACGACGGCATGCCGGGCCTGACCCGGCGCAGGTCCGGCAAGGGCTTCCGCTATCTCGACGCCAAGGGCGCGGCGGTCCGCGACGAGACGACCCTCGCCCGCATCCGCTCGCTCGCCATCCCGCCGGCCTATACCGACGTGTGGATCTGCCCGCGCCGCAACGGCCATATCCAGGCGACCGGCCGCGACGCCAAGGGGCGCAAGCAGTACCGCTACCATCCCGATTTCCGCGAGGCGCGGGAGGCGGCGAAGTTCGGCCACGTCATGGCCTTCGCCGACGCGCTGCCCGGCATCCGCGCGCGCATCGACGCCGACATGGGCCGGCGCGGCCTGCCCCGCGAGAAGGTGCTCGCCACCGTCGTGCATCTCCTCGAGACCACACTGATCCGGGTCGGCAACGACGACTACGCCCGCACCAACCGCAGCTACGGCCTGACGACGCTGCGCGACCCGCATGTGCGGATCGCGGGCTCGGACCTCACCTTCCGGTTCAAGGGCAAGAGCGGCAAGGAGTGGAACCTCTCGCTGAAGGACAGGCGGGTGGCGCGGATCGTGAAGGCCTGCCAGGATCTGCCGGGCCAGGAGCTCTTCCAGTATCTCGACGGGGACGGGACGCGCCGCGACGTCACCTCCGGCGACGTGAACGACTACCTGCGCGAAATCACCGGCCAGGACATCACCGCCAAGGACTTCCGCACCTGGGCCGGCACCGTGCTCGCCGCGCTGGCCCTGCGCGAATTCGAGAGCTTCGACAGCGAGGCGGTGGCCAAGAAGAACGTCCGTTCGGCCATCGAGGCGGTGGCGGCCCGGCTCGGCAACACGCCGACCATCTGCCGCAAGTGCTACATCCATCCGCAACTGATCGACTGCTATCTCGAAGGCGGCCTGCTGCTTCAGGTGAAGGACGCCGTCGAGACCGAGCTCAGCGAGGAGCTCGCCAGCCTGCGGCCGGAGGAGGCGGCGGTGCTGAGCCTCCTGCGCAACCGCCTCGACGGGCCGAAGGCCCCCGTGCGAAGCGCCCGCAAATCCGGCGCCCGCGCAGGCTCCAAGCCGCAACGGCCCAAGCCGAAGGGCCGCCGGGCGGCCTGATCCGCGCACATCGAACCGTCACGCTTCTGGCATCGGCATTGCGTAGGAGGAAACCTCGACGCAGGCCGAGGAGGAGTGCCCGTTGAGGAAGGTTCCCGCCGGCGTCGGCCCGAAATACCCGCAGGTCGTGGTGCTGGTCGGCGCCACCGGCGACCTCGCGCGGCGCAAGCTGCTGCCGGGGCTGTTCCATCTCGCCTGCGCCGGCTTCATCCCGGCGCTGCGCGTCATCGGCGTCTCCCTGGACGATCTCGACGCGGACAGCTTCCGCACCTTCGCGCGAAAAGCCCTCGGCGAGTTCTTCGCCCGCACCGTCACCGACGCGGACTGGGACGCCTTCGCGGAAACCCTCGACTACGTGCCCCTCTCAGCCGGCGCCGACGCGCTGAAGGCGGCGGTGGACCGGGCCGAGGCGAGCTTCGAGGGCGAATGCCGCCGGCTGCATTATCTCAGCGTGCCGCCGGCCGCCGCGCTCTCCGTGGTGCGGCTGCTCGGCGAGGCGGGGCTCGTCGAGCGCTCGCGCATCGTCATGGAGAAGCCCTTCGGCACGGACCTGGAGAGCGCCGTCTCGCTGAACGCCAAGCTCCACGACGTTTTCGCCGAGGACCAGATCTTCCGCATCGACCATTTCCTCGGCAAGGAGCCGGCCCAGAACATCCTCGCCTTCCGCTTCGCCAACGGGCTGTTCGAGCCGATCTGGAACCGCAACTTCATCGACCACGTCCAGATCGACGTGCCCGAGACCCTCGGCCTCGGCCAGCGCGCCGGCTTCTACGAGGCCACCGGCGCCTATCGCGACATGGTGGTGACGCATCTGTTCCAGATCCTCGCCTTCATGGCGATGGAACCGCCGACCTCGCTGGAACCGGTCCCCATCGGCGAGGAGAAGAACAAGGTCTTCCGCTCGATGCTGCCCATCGCGCCGCGCGACGTCGTGCGCGGGCAGTATATCGGCTACCGCCAGGAGGAGGGCGTCGACCCGCAGTCGGACACCGAGACCTTCATCGCGCTCAAATGCTCCATCGACAACTGGCGCTGGGCCGGGGTGCCGTTCTTCCTGCGCACGGGCAAGCGGCTGGCGGAGGGCCAGCGCATCATCTCCATCGCCTTCCGCGAACCGCCCAAGAGCATGTTCCCGGCGGGCTCCGGCGTGGGCGCGCAGGGGCCGGACCACCTCACCTTCGATCTCGCCGACGCCTCGAAGATGTCGCTGTCCTTCTACGGCAAGCGCCCCGGCCCCGGCATGCGGCTCGACAAGCTGAGCCTCCAGTTCGCCATGCGCGACACCGGGCTGATCGGCGAGGTGCTGGAGGCCTACGAGCGCCTGATCCTCGACGCCATGCGCGGCGACCACACCCTGTTCACCACCGCCGAGGGCATCGAGCGGCTCTGGGAGGTCTCCACCGCGCTCCTCGAGGAGCCGCCACCCGTGCGCCTCTACGAGCCCGGCTCCTGGGGCCCGAAATCGATCCACCAGCTCGTCGCGCCCCATGCCTGGCGCCTGCCCTTCGAGCGCTCCTGGCGAGACCCGAACGCCACCGGGAGCTGACAGGGCGCGATCCCGTGAATGCGGATGCGCGTGCCCCCGCTGTGGAGCGCGGCACCGTCGATCTCGGCCTGCCACACGCTCGGACGCTTACGGGCTTGACTCGTGGCGGCATCGGCCTCGTATAGAACATATGATGAACAAAGACGGCGCGACGCCCTCTCGGACGCTGGCTCGGCTGCGCCGGATCCTGGCGGCCACGGAAGCGGACGCCAGGCCGCGCGGGCCCGCGCGGGCGGCCTTCCGGCTCGGCCTGCCGGCGCTCGACGACTGGCTCGGCGGCGGGCTGATGCGCGGGACCCTGCACGAGGTCTATGCCCGCCAGGGCGCCGACGCGGCGGCGGCGGCCGGTTTCGGGCTCGGCCTGGCGTCGAGGGCCGCCGAGGGGGGCGCGCTGGTCTGGGCGCGGCAGGATCTCGTCGAGCTGGACCGGGGACGCCTCTACGGAGACGGCATCGCCGCGTTCGGGCTCGACCCGCGGCGGCTTCTGCTCGCGCGGACGCGGGACCCCACGGCGGCGCTGCGCGTGGCGGCGGAAGCCGCGCGCTGTCCCGCCGTGGGGGCAGCCCTCGTCGAGATCTGGGGCGAGCCGAGGAGCCTCGACCTCACGGCGAGCCGGCGCCTCGCGCTCGCGGCGGCGGCTTCCGGCGTGACCCTGGTGCTGATCCGGCTCCAGGCCGAACCGGCCCCGAGCGCCGCGACGAGCCGCTGGAGCGTCGCGGCCTCGGCCTCGACCCCGCTGGAGGCGAACGCTCCCGGCCCGCCCGCCTTCGACGCCGCCCTGCTGCGCCACCGCGCCGGGCTCCATCCCCGCACCTGGCGACTGGAGTGGGACCGTGACCGCCTGTCCTTCGCAACGCCGCTACCTCGCCCTCTGGTTCCCGTTCCTGCCGACGGACCGGCTGCAACGCGGGACGATACCCCATGGCGGCGCGCCGGCTGAGCCGCTGGTGCTCGTCCATCCCGTCAAGGGCGCCCTGAGACTGGCGGCGGCGAGCCGGCAGGCCCGCGAGATCGGCCTGAATCCGGACCTGCCCCTCGCCGACGCCCGCGCCCGCGTGCCCGCCCTCGTCACCGCCGATCACGACCCCGCAGCGGACGCAAGCCTGCTCCTGCGCATGGCCGGGACCTGCGAGCGCTGGACGCCCTCCGTCGCCCTCGACCCGCCGGACGGGCTCCTGCTCGACGTGACCGGCTGCGCGCATCTCCTCGGCGGCGAGGCGAACTTGCGGAACGAGGTGCTGCGCCGCATCCGTCGGAGCGGCTTCTCGGTGCGGGCGACCCTTGCCGGCACTCCCGACACGGCCCGCGCGCTCGCCCGTTTCGGCCGGGCGGCGGTGGTGCCGCCCGGCGGCGAGGAGGACGCCGCCCGGTCCCTGCCGGTGGCGGCCCTCGCCCTTCCCGAGCGGACCGAGGCGGCGCTCGCCCTCGCCGGGCTGAAGCGCCTCGCCGATCTCGCGGACCTGCCGAGCCTGTCCCTCGCCGCCCGCTTCGGAGAGGGAATGCCGGAGCGGCTGGAGCGCGTGCTCGGCCGGCGGGACCGGCGCATCGCGCCCCTGCGCCCCCTCCCCGTATTCCGCGTGGAGCGCGCCTTCGCCGAGCCCGTGACCCATGCGGACGCCGTCGCGGACAGCCTGCGCGGCCTGCTCGGGCGCATGGTGGAGCAGCTCGATGCCGCCGGCCAGGGCGGCCGCGCCTTCGAGGCGAGCTTCTTCCGCAGCGACGGGGCGGTGCGGCGGATCGGCGTCGAGACCGGCCGCCCCTCCCGCGACGCGGACGCGATCCTGCGGCTCCTGCACGAAAAGCTCGATGCGCTCGCCGACCCCCTCGACCCCGGCTACGGCTTCGATCTCGTCCGGCTCGCGGTGCCGGTCTGCGAGCCGCTGCGCCCGCATCAATACGGGCTCGACGGCGGCGTGCCGGAGGACGACCAGCTCTCGGCGCTGGTCGACCGGCTGGTGGCGCGCCTCGGTCCCGCCCGCGTCCTGCGTTTCGCGGCCGCCGACACGCACGACCCGCTCCGCTCCTCGCGGCTCGTCCCCGCCGCCGGCATGGCGCGGAAACCGGAGCCGGACTCCTGGGCCGCGCAGCCCCCGGACGATCCGCCCGCGCGCCCCCTCCAGCTCTTCGAGCCGCCCCAGCCCGTCGAGGCGCTGGCCGAGGTGCCGGACGGGCCGCCGCTGCGCTTCCGCTGGCGCCATGTCCTGCACCGCGTCGTCCGCGCGGAAGGGCCCGAGCGCATCGCCGCGGAATGGTGGCGCGCCCCCGACGCCCCGGCCCGCGACTACTACCGCGTCGAGGACGCGCAGGGGCGCCGCTTCTGGCTGTTCCGGGCCGGCCTCTACGAGGACGGGGCCGAGCGGCCCCGCTGGTATCTGCACGGGCTGTTCGCGTGAGCGCGCAGGCACCCGCCTACGCGGAGCTCGTCGCGGCGACGAACTTCTCCTTCCTGCGCGGCGCCTCGCATCCGCAGGACATGGTGCTGACGGCCTTGGCCCTCGGCCAGGCCGGCATCGGCATCGCCGACCGCAACACGGTGGCCGGCGTCGTGCGGGCCCATGTGGCGCTGAAGGAGCTGCGGGCCGAGGGCGCGCCCCTGCCCGAAAGGCTGCGCGAGGGATCGGGGCCGGGCGAGTTCGCCCATGTCGCCCACGAGGCCGCCTCCGACGATCCGGCCCTGCGGGAGGCGCTGCGGCGAAAGGCGCAGGCGTTCCGGCTCGCCGTCGGGGCGCGGCTCGTCTTCGCGGACGGGGCGCCCGACATCGCCGCCTACCCGAGCGACCGGCGGGCCTGGGGGCGGTTGTGCCGCCTGCTCAGCCTCGGCAACCGCCGCGCGCGCAAGGGCGGCTGCCTCCTGAACCTGCCCGACCTCCTCGCCGATCCCGACGGCCTCCTGCTGATCGTGCTGCCCGAGCGCCGTCTCGACGGGCTCGCCGAAGCGCTGGCGCGGATCGCGCGGGCCGCCCCCGGCGCGGCCTGGCTCGGGGCGGCGATGCACCGGCGCGGCGACGACCGCCGGCGCCTCGCCCGCCTGACGACGCTGGCGCGGGAGGCCGGCCTGCCGCTGCTCGCCGTCAACGACGCGCTCTATGCCGGGCCGGGGGCGCGCGACCTCCAGGACGTGCTCACCTGCATCCGGGAAGGCGCGAGCATCGAGACGGCGGGGCGGCGGCTGGAGGCCAATGCCGAACGCCACCTCAAGACGCCCGCCGAGATGGCGCGGCTCTTCCGCGACTGTCCCGAGGCGGTCGCGCAGACCCAGGACCTGCTCGCCCGCATCGACTTCTCCCTCGCCGAGCTGACCTACGACTATCCCGAGGAGCCGGTGCCGCCGGGCTGGAGCCCGCAGGGCTGGCTGGAGGAGCAGACCTGGCGGCGCGGCGCGATCCGCTATCCCGAGGGCATCCCCGAGGGGGTCGAGAAACAGCTGCGCGAGGAACTCGCCCTCATCGAGAAGCTCGACTACGCCCGCTATTTCCTGACGATCCTCGACATCGTGCGGGTGGCCGAGGACAAGGGCATCCTCTGCCAGGGGCGCGGCTCGGCGGCCAATTCCGCCGTGTGCTACGTGCTCGGCATCACCTGCGTCGACCCCGCCGAGCACGATCTGCTTTTCGCCCGCTTCCTCTCCGAGGAGCGGCGCGAGCCCCCCGACATCGACGTCGATTTCGAGCACGAGCGGCGCGAGGAGATCATCCAGCACATCTATGCCCGCTACGGACGCGAGCGGGCGGGCATCGCCGCGACCGTCATCAGCTACCGGCCGCGCAGCGCCATGCGCGAGGTCGGCCGGGCGATGGGGCTGAGCGAGGACGTCACCGCCCGCCTCGCCGCGACCCAGTGGGGAAGCTGGGGGTCGGAGATCCGCGACGACCACATCCGCCAGGCCGGGCTCGATCCGTCGAACCCGTTGCTGCGCCGCGCCCTCGGCCTGGCGCGGCGCCTGCTCGGCTTCCCGCGCCATCTCTCGCAGCATGTGGGCGGCTTCGTGCTGACGCGCGGGCGCCTCGACGAGACCGTGCCCATCGGCAACGCCGCCATGAAGGAGCGCACCTTCATCGAATGGGACAAGGACGACATCGACGCGCTCGGCCTGATGAAGGTCGACGTGCTGGCGCTCGGGATGCTCACCTGCATCCGCAAGGCCTTCGACCTGCTGCGCGCGCATGAGGACGCGGATTACGACCTCGCCGCGATCCCGCAGGACGATCCGGCGGTCTACGCCATGCTTCAGAAGGGCGATTCCATCGGCGTCTTCCAGGTCGAGAGCCGGGCGCAGATGAACATGCTGCCGCGCCTGAAGCCGAAGAACTTCTACGATCTCGCCATCCAGGTGGCGATCGTGCGGCCGGGCCCGATCCAGGGCGACATGGTCCATCCCTACCTGCGCCGCCGGGCCGGGCTCGAGAAGGTGACCTTTCCCTCGCCCGCGCCGGAGCAAGGCCCCTGGGACGAGCTGCACCGGGTGCTCGAGAAGACCATGGGCGTGCCCCTGTTCCAGGAGCAGGCGATGCGGCTCGCCATGGTGGCGGCGAAGTTCTCCGACACCGAGGCCAACCAGTTGCGAAGGGCCATGGCGACCTTCCGCAACGTCGGCACCATCGGCGGATTCGAGACGCTCATGGTCGAGCGCATGGCGGCGCGCGGCTACGAGCGGGCCTTCGCGCAGCGCTGCTTCGAGCAGATCAAGGGCTTCGGCTCCTACGGCTTCCCCGAGAGCCACGCCGCCTCCTTCGCCAAGCTCGTCTACGTCTCCTCCTGGATCAAGTGCCACCACCCGGCGGTGTTCGCCTGCGCGCTGCTGAACGCCCAGCCCATGGGCTTCTACGCCCCCGCCCAGATCGTGCGGGACGCGGCCGAGCACGGGGTCGAGATCCGTCCCGTCGACGTGAGCCACAGCCTCCACGACAACAGCCTCGAGCGCGATGCCGGGGGTAGCCTCGCGCTGCGTCTCGGCTTCCGCCAGGTGGACGGGCTCGGCAAGGCCGCGGGCGAGCGCCTCGCCGAGACGAGAGGGGACGGTTTCGGCGACATCGAGAGGCTCGCCGCGCGCACCCGCCTGCCGGGGGCCGCCCTCGAGCGGCTGGCGGCGGCCGATGCGTTCCGCTCCCTCGGCCTCGACCGGCGGGCCGCCCTCTGGGCCGTGCGCCGCCTGCCGGACGACACCCCCCTGCCGCTATTCGCTGCCGCCGCCGCTCGGGAGCTCGGGCCGGAGCCGGAGGTCGTGCTGCCGGCCATGCCGCTCGGCGCGCATGTGGCGGCCGATTACCGATCCCTGCGGCTCTCGCTCAAGGCCCACCCGATGGCGATCCTGCGGCCGCTCTTCGCGGCGGAGGGCATCGCGACCTGCGCGCAGGCCGCCGCCCGGCCCGACGCCGCCTTCTGCCGCAACGCGGGCATCGTCCTGGTGCGCCAGCGCCCCGGCGCGGGCAACGCCATCTTCGTCACGCTGGAGGACGAGACCGGCATCGCCAACGTCGTCCTGTGGGCGCGCGTCTTCGAGCGCTTCCGGCGCGAGATCATGGGAGCCCGCCTTCTGCTCGTCGAGGGGCGCGTTCAGAAGAGCCCCGAGGGCGTGACGCATCTCATGGCCGAGCGGGTCCTCGACCGGAGCGCCGAGCTGCGGCGCCTGAGCGAGGACGAGCCCCCGTCAGCTCGGCCCACACGCGCGGACGCGTATCCCGAGCCACCGCACGGCCACCCCCGAAACGTCCGCATCCTGCCGAAATCGCGGGATTTCCATTGAGGCGGAAGCGGCGGCTCTCGATGAACACGCTCCGATTTGGTGCACGCAGGCGGGATGAACCCGACTGCCCTGCCGATGGCCCGCTGCGCGAAGCCGGCGCCTCGATCGCGGCAAAGAACGGCGCGACCGAGACACGGCCGCTGGCCGTCCTCGGCTGGCGCGCTCCGAAGCAGGCAGCGCTCCACATCCGCAAGGCGCGGCAGACGCCGCAGGCGGGGGGCGCCATGCACCGGATAACGATTCTCAGTTTTCGAAAGGCTTGAGGCCGAAAAGACCTATGGTGCCCAGGGACGGAGTCGAACCGCCGACACTGCGATTTTCAGTCGCATGCTCTACCAACTGAGCTACCTGGGCGACCTCCGGTCCGCCTCGGCGGCCCGGTTGGTGGCGGGGGTATAGTGAGTGGGCGCGGGGCTGTCCAGCCTGTTGAGCGACTCGTTTGCCGCCATATGGATCGCGGCTGCGGTCCCCGCGCCGGATCGCGGAAAACGAGAGGCCGCCTTGCCGGGGGCGCCCGGTCAGTCCCGATCGTCCTTCGGCTCGGGGGGGGCCGTGTCCGCGTCCTCCTCGCCCGGAATGACGTAGCGCTCGCCGAGCCAGCGGCCGAGATCGACATCCGCGCAGCGCGCCGAGCAGAACGGCTCCAGTCCGGGCTTCGAGGGCCGGCCGCAGATCGGGCACGGCGCGATCGCCGGCCCGCTCATGCCATCGCCCCCCAGGCGGCGCGCACCGGAAAGCCTTCGCCGTCGAGCAGCGCCATGGTCTCGTGCAGCGGCAGCCCGACGACGCTCGAATAGGAGCCGACGAGCTTCACCACGAAGGCGCCCGCGAGCCCCTGGATCGCGTAGCCGCCGGCCTTCCCGCGCCATTCGCCGGAGGCGAGATAGCCCTGCATCTCGCGGCCCGACAGGCGCTTGAACCTGACCCGGCTCTCCACGAGGCGCTCGCGCCGGGTGCCCTTCGGCGAGAGCACGCAGACCGCCGTGTAGACACGGTGCTGCCGCCCGGAGAGCAGGCGAAGGCAATCGGCCGCCTCGTCCGGGATCGCGGCCTTCGGCAGCACCCGCCGCCCCACCGCGACGACGGTATCGGCGGCGACGATCCAGCAGTCCCGACCCGCGGCCTCGCCGGCGGCGGCGAGCTTGTCGCGCGCCAGCCGCCGCGCCAGTTCGCGGGGGGATTCACCCTTGCGCGGCGTCTCGTCGATATCCGCCGGCAGCAGGGCGTCCGGTTCGATGCCGATCTGCTGGAGCAGGGCGAGGCGGCGCGGAGAGGCCGAGGCGAGGATGAGCCGTGCCTTCGGCTCGGGCCGGTCCGCCGTCTCGGTGGACCCTGCCGGGCGAGCGTCGGGGGCCGGATACGTGTCCATCGCGATCCATGGAGCCTCCGCGGCGGGATGCGTTCGGAGGGCGAGCGGAGGACTACCGGAAAGGCCGGCCTTTGGGAACGTGGGGCCGGGGGCGAGGAGGTCCTCCCATGCCGTGGACAAGCGGCGCCGCGCTGCTTATGGTCGCCCCGCTCTCGAGCCGGGCCCTCTGGGCCGGGCGGCGAGCGCGGGCGTAGTTCAGTGGTAGAACGTCAGCTTCCCAAGCTGAATGTCGTCGGTTCGATCCCGATCGCCCGCTCCAATGGACTTGCCGGCCTCTCGGCCTTTTCGGCGTTTCGCCGATCTCGCTTTTTTCCGTCGGATGTCGCGAGGGCCGTTCGGTCCTCGTTCTTCGCGGCCGATGCGTCGCTCATGCCGGAAACCCCGGCATCCGGGCCCGCGAGAGACGCCGCCCCCCCTGACGAGGCGGCGCCGGTCGCCTCAGGCGGCCTGTGCCTGCTCCTCGACCAGATCATCCGCCGGGCCGAAGAACTCGAACCGCACCCGCTCGGCGGGGACGCCCTTGCGCAGGAGGCCGTTCACGAGGGCGGCCAGGAAGGGCTTGGGTCCGCACAGGTAATAGGTCGCGCGCTCGTGCGGCGTGTGCGCGGCGAGCCAGTCGGCCGTGATGAGTCCGCTCGCGCGGGACGGATCGTCCGGCCGGCCATGCCCGCCGGGCTCGGCATAGAACACCTGGTGATGCCGATTCGCGCCGTCCTTCGTCAGCGCCTCGGTATGGGCGGCCATCGCCTGCACCCGCTCGTTCAGGGCTCCGTGCACGTACCAGGTCGGGCGCTCCGGCGCGGTCGCCGCGATCGTCTCCAGCATGCTGACCATCGGGGTCAGCCCGACGCCGCCGCTGACCAGCACCACCGGCGCATCGGTTCCGCGATCCAGGAAGAACTCGCCGGCGGGCGGCGCGGCCCTCACGATCGTGCCGATGCCGGCCCGGTCATGCAGCCAGTTCGAGACGATGCCGGCCGGACGCCCCGGAGAAGCCTCGCGCTTGACGGTGATGCGATAGGCGCGGTCGTTCGGCGCGCAGGAGATCGAGTAGTTGCGCTTGAGCACCCCGTGGCCGGGCAGATCGAACAGGAAGCCGAGATACTGCCCCGGCTCGTGGCGCAGGACCGGACGGCCGTCGACCGGCACCAGCACGAAGGAGCGGATCGTCTCGCTCTCCTGCGTCACGCTCTCGACGGTGAAGTCGCGCCAGCCGTTCCAGCCGCCGGGCTTGCCGGCGAGAGCGCGGTAGATCGTGGCCTCGCGCCCGATCAGCAATTCCGCCAGGAACCAGTACGCCTCGCCCCAGGCCGCGCAGATCTCCGGCGTGGCGGCCTCGCCGAGCACGTCCTGGATCGCGGCGAGCAGGGCGTCGGCGACGAAAGGGTAGTGCTCCGGCAGGATGTTCAGGGCGACATGCTTCTGCGCGATCCGCTCGACGGCGCCGGAGAGCGCGCCGAGATCGTCGATGTGGCGGGCATAGGCGAGGACGGCCTGGGCCAAGGCCTTCGGCTGCGATCCGGTCTCGCCGTGATGCGACTGGTTGAAGAGGTCGCGGATCTCCGCGTTCGCGAACAGGCGCTCGTACATGCGCCGGGTGATCGTGAGGCCGTGCGCCTCGAGGGCGGGCACGGTGGCTTTGACGAGGGTGACGGTGGCCGGGGAGAGCGGGGCGGGCATGAGCATCTCTTGAAAGATGTATTAGACATGCACCTTATGGACCGGCGATTGAAAAGATGCAACGAAAATGTACCTTATAGCGGATAGGAAGCCCCGATGCGTCTGACCCGCTACACGGACTATGCCCTGCGCACGCTGATCTATGTCGGCCTGCGGGAGCCGCGACAGAGCTCCATCGCCGAGATCGCGCGCGCCTACGGCATCTCGGAGAACCACCTGACCAAGGTGGTGCATCAGCTCGGCCGCCTCGGGCTGATCCAGACGATCCGCGGCCGGGGCGGCGGCCTGCGGCTGGCGAAGGCGCCGGCCGAGATCGTGATCGGCGCGGTGGTGCGCCACACGGAGGACGATCTCGCGCTGGTCGAGTGCTTCTCCGGGGGCGGCTGCGCCATCACGGCGCCCTGCCGGCTCCGCCGCGCGCTGGGGGAGGCGCTCGCCGCCTTCCTCGCCGTCCTCGACGGAGTCACGCTGGCGGATCTGATCGGCGCGCCCGAGGGCGGCGACATCGCGGCGCTGCTGGGGCTCTCCGTCGGCGAGGCCGAAGGGCCGGCTCCATCGAGCGCCGCGTCGTCGTAGAGCCCGCCCGACGCCCGCGCGCGAAACAGGGCTTGCAAACTTCTCCGGTATCGCCAAATATTCAATCAATACAATGGTTTACTGGAAGAATCATGTTGCTCGACAGGGTTTCTTCGACGCAAAGCTTCTCCGAACCGGACCTCGCGGAGGACGACGTCGCCTTCCCGCAGGCGGCCTTCGGTCCGGCACGGCGGCCGGCCTCCGATTCGCGCCGCCGGATCGACGGGGGGCGCGGGGCGGAGGCCGCCATGGCGGCGGGGGACCGGGTCGTCTTCGCGCGGCTCGACCTCGCCGAGACCCTGGGGATCTGGCGCCACGCGACGGGCCTCGTGGTCGGAACGCATGACGAGACCCCGTCCGCCCCGGAGGCGCGGATCACCGTCGACGTGAAGTTCGAGGGGCACGAGACGCTGCTCCGCTACCTGCCCGACCTCTTCGAGCGGCGGGAGAACCGACCGTGACGCCGCGTTCGGAGAGCGCGGCATGAGCCTCGGCGCCATCCTGGATGCGCGCACCGCGCTTCCTCAGGCCCCCTTGCGCATGACGAGCCGCAGCCAGCGCGAGGCGGATGTCTGGGCGGAGCTCCGCGCCGAGGCGGAGGCCGCCCTCGTCGAGGAGCCGCTCTATGCCGGCATCGTCCAGGCGACGGTGCTGGATCAGCGCAGCATCGCCCAGGCCTTCGCCTATCGCCTCGCGCACCGTCTCGGAGACGGGGATCTGTCGCGGCTGGCCATGCGCGACCTCTGCCTGTCGGCCTTCGAGGCGGACCCGGACGCGGGCGCGCATGCGGTGCGCGACCTCGTCGCCATCCGCGAGCGCGACCCGACCTGCCGGCGCTATCTCGACCCGTTCCTGTTCTACAAGGGACTCGCGGCGCTCGAAGCCTATCGCGTGGCCCATTGGCTCTGGCATCAGGGCCGGGCGACGCTGGCGCTCCATGTCCAGAGCCGCATCTCGGAGGTCTTCGGAGCGGATATCCACCCTGCCGCGCGGATCGGCTCGGGGGTGTTCATCGATCACGCCACGGGCGTCGTCATCGGCGAGACCACGGTGGTGGCCGACGACGTCTCGATCCTCCAGTCGGTGACGCTCGGCGGCAACGGCAAGGAGAGCGGCGACCGCCATCCCAAGATCGAGCGCGGCGTGCTGCTCAGCGTCGGCGCCAAGGTGCTCGGCAACATCCGGGTCGGCGAGGGCGCCAAGGTCGCCGCCGCCGCCGTGGTGCTGCACGAGGTGCCTGCCCACACGACGGTCGCCGGCGTGCCCGCGCGGGTGGTGTCGCGCCTGCCGAGGAACGAGGAGCCGGCGCTGACCATGGACCAGTTCTTCGGCGACGGGATCTGAGCGCCGGGAAGCCCTCCCCGGCCGCGCCACGAAGCATGCTTCGCGGATTCTGCCGTGAGCGCAGGGAATTCGGAATGAAATACCGGCATTCGGCAAACAAACGATCCCAACATCGTCGGGACGCGATGTCGACGGCGTTTCGATCCACGATCCGCAATAAATAAAGAAGATCATTTTATTGACGCTCACAGCGCGGCAAGGTTAGACCTTATTTTGTCGCGGCGATGAGACGATCGCGAAGTCAAGAGCATCACGCATCGATCGTTGCTGCCGGACAGGCTCGTCTATCGCGCGGTTCAGGCATGGGCGTTCGATTGAATTACCGCGTCATGCTCGTCGTGAGGCCGAAGAATACGGCCGGCGGCGCGATGCGCCGGACCGAAGACATATCTGATACAGCGGAGAGCTTTCCACGATGAGCGGACCGGGACTGAGCGTGAGCGCGACGGCGGCACGCAACCTATCGACGGCGACCGTCACCTCGGTCCAGAACCTGGCGAACACGCCGCGCTGGCTTCTGCGCCTGCTGCCCTTCGTCGATGTCGGCGGCGGCGTCTACCGCGTGAACCGCCGCGCCGTGGTGCTGGCCAAGCCCGGCCGGATCGATCTCGCCGCCGAGGGCAAGAAGCGCGCGATCAGCCCGGCGTCGCTGCGGGCCGTTCCCGTGTTCAGCCGCCTCGGGGATGCCGAGCTCGCCGCCCTCGCCGACAGGTTCGCCGAGAGCACGCACAAGGCCGGCGACACCATCGCCGAGGAAGGGAGCAAGAACCGCAGCCTGACCGTCGTCGCCGACGGCACGGTCGAGCTCTCGCTCTCCGGCCCCTACAAGAACCGCCTGCGCTCCGGCCTCGCCACGCGCGGCGACTTCTTCGGCGACGAGGCCCTCGTCGGCGAGGGGCAGCCCGCCCCGGCGGTCAAGGCGCTCTCGGCGGTGACGCTGCTCACCCTCGACCGCAAGGCGCTGGACGACGACGCGATCAAGACCCGCGTCGCGCAGTATGTGGAGGAGCGCGACCGGCTGAAGGGCCACGTCAACAGCCACGGCGAGCAGGGCATCGAGTTGCTGGCGGTCCATGCCGGCGAGCCGCGCCTGCCCACGACCTTCGTCGATTACGAGGTCGACCCGCGCGAGTACCATCTCTCGACCATCCAGACGATCCTCAACACCCATACCCGCGTCACCGACCTCTATTCGAACGAGATCGACCAGCTCCGCGAGCAGATCCGCCTCACGGTGGACGCCGTGAAGGAGCGCGAGGAGTGGGAGCTCCTGAACAATTCCGCGTTCGGACTGCTGCACGAGGTCGGCGGCCGCCAGCGCATCCCGACCCGCTCGGGCCCGCCGACGCCGGACGATCTCGACGAGCTGCTGACGCTCGTCTGGAAGAAGCCGGCCTTCTTCGTGGCGCATCCGCGCGCCATCGCCGCCTTCGGCCGCGAGGCCACCCGCCGCGGCGTGCCGCCTGTCGTCGTGCACCTGTTCGGCGCGCCCTTCATCACCTGGCGCGGCGTGCCGCTGGTGCCGAGCGACAAGCTGCCCATCGACATCGATCCGGTGACGGGCGCGCAGACCACCTCGATCCTGCTGCTGCGGGTCGGCGAGGGCGAACAGGGCGTGGTCGGCCTCCAGAAGTCCGGCGTCACCGGCGAGATCGAGCCGGGCCTGTCGGTGCGCTACATGGGCACCAACGACCACTCCATCGCCTCGCATCTCGTGACGCGCTACTTCTCGGCCGCCGTGCTGGTCGAGGACGCCATCGCCCGTCTCGATAACGTGCTGCTGGGCAACTACCATGACTACGCCTGAGGCGCCCGCCATCGGTCTCCCGACGGGCTCCGCCGGCGATCTCGCCCATGCCGATCTCGTCGGGCACCTCGCCCGCGAGATCTACGGGCAGGGCCAGGCGGCCTCCGCGCCGTTTGCCCCGTCGCTGCCGGGCACGCCGCAACTGCCGCAGGGGTCCGAGGCGCCGACTCGGGCCTCCGCTCTCGCGGCGCGCAACCTCGGCGGTCCGAGCCTCGGGCTGCCGGGGCTGACCGGCCCCTCGCCCGCCAACCCGGTGGGCGGCACGCCGGCACCGGCGAGCGCCGGCTTCCTCGACACCACGACGATCCCCTCCGTGCATCCGCTCGCAGATCCGTTGGCGTCGCGGGGCGCCCTGCCGGAGTTCTTCGTGCCGAGCGTGCCGGAAGTCGCGGCCTTCATCCCCGGCGGCCCGGACCTCCACCGAACCGTCGCGGCCGATCACCCGCGCGCCGCCGCCTTCGCGCATGCGTTGGCGCCGGGCGTGGTGCCGGGCTCCGCTGCCGACGCGGGCCGGGCCTCGGGCGAGACGGTCCGCACCGTCGAGCACGGCGGCGACGAGCCCTTCTCGTCGGGCGACTATTACTTCCTGGCGGCCTCCCCGCGTGCCGAGAAGCCGCACGCCTCGCCCCGTGTCGCGCCCTCGCGGCATGACGGGCCGGCGCCGCGCGTCACCTCGCACCGGTCGAGCCCGGCGGGTGCGCCCTTCGACGTCGCGCATGTCCGCAAGGACTTCCCGGCCCTGCACCAGAGCGTGAACGGGCACCGGCTCGTCTGGCTCGACAACGCCGCCACCACCCACAAGCCACAGAGCGTCATTGACGCGACGAGCGCGTTCTACGGGCGCCACAACTCGAACATCCACCGGGCCGCGCACACGCTCGCCGCGCGCGCCACGGACCTGTTCGAGGGCGGCCGCGAGAAGGTGCGCCGCTTCCTCAACGCGCCCTCGAAGGACGACATCGTCTTCGTGCGCGGCACCACCGAGGGCATCAACCTCGTCGCCAATTCCTACGGCCGCGCCAATATCGGGCCGGGGGACGAGATCATCGTCTCAACCATCGAGCACCACGCCAACATCGTGCCCTGGCAGTTGCTGGCCCAGGCCACCGGCGCGACGCTGCGGGTGATCCCGGTCGACGATCGCGGCGAGATCATCTTCGAGCAGTTCGCGGCGCTGCTGTCGGGGCGCACCAAGATCGTCTCGGTGACGCAGGTCGCCAACGCGCTCGGCACGATCAACCCCGTCCGGGAGATCATCGCGCTCTCCCATGCCTACGGCGTGCCGGTGCTGGTCGACGCCGCCCAGTCGACGCCGCACATGCCGGTGGACGTGCAGGCGCTCGATGCGGACTTCGTGGTCTTCTCCGGCCACAAGGTGTTCGGACCGACCGGCATCGGCGCGCTCTACGGGAAGAAGCATCTCCTGGAGGCGATGCCCCCCTGGCAGGGCGGCGGCCACATGATCGAGGACGTGACCTTCACGAAGACGGTCTACAAGGGCGCGCCCGAGAAGTTCGAGGCCGGCACCCCGGACATCGCCGGCGCGGTGGGGCTGGGAGCGGCGCTCGACTATCTGGAGGGCCTCGGCCTGCCGGCCGTCGCGGCCTACGAGCACGACCTGCTGGAATACGCCCAGGCCGGGCTCGCCGACATCAGGGGCCTGCGCCTGATCGGCACGGCCCGCCAGAAGGCCAGCGTGATGTCCTTCACCATCGAGGGGCAGGAGAACGCGGCGGTGGCCCGGCATCTCGACCGGCACGGTATCGCGGTGCGCTCCGGCCATCACTGCGCCCTGCCGGCGCTGCGCCGCTTCGGCGTCGACCAGTCGGTGCGGGCCTCGCTGGCCTTCTACAACACCCGCGAGGAAGTCGACCTGTTCCTCGCGGCGCTTCGGCGCCTGCCGAGGCCGTAGCCCGGCGATGCGGCGAGGGACGTCCGGCTTGGCGGTCGGGCGGTCCCGCGCGGCGGGCGCGGTTGGCGTTCGGCCGCATCTGGTGTAAGGCCGCGCCTTTCACGGGACCCGCGTCGACGGCCGGCCGGGCTCGCAGCGCCGGGATTCGCTCCGCAAGCGGATCGCCCGGCGTCCTTGCTGGAATTCCGATGCAGACCGTCCTGATCGTCGTCCATCTCCTGATCGTCCTCGGGCTGATCGCCGTGGTGCTGCTCCAGCGCTCTGAGGGCGGCCTCGGGCTCGGCGGCGGCGGGGGCGGCGGCGTCTCGGGCTTCATGACCGGACGCGGGCAGGCGAACGCCCTGACCAGGGCCACGGCGATTCTCGCGGCCCTGTTCTTCGCCACGAGCATGACTCTCGCGGTGATGTCGCACCGGGGCGCGGCCCCGAAATCGATTCTCGACGGCGCCAGCGGCGTGGGCGCGACGCAGCCGGCCAAGCAGCCCAACGCCGACACCCTGCTCGACACCCTGCGCCAGCAGGGCGGCGGACAGGCGCCCCAGGGCACGCCGGCCCCCGCGCCCGCGCAGCCCGCCGTTCCCGACGCTCCGCAGTCGCGCTAGACCGGGCGCGGGCGGCCGCCCGGCCGTCCGGACTTCGACCGAACCACCCCTGGTTGCACGAAGCATCGGCTTCGCGCCGGGCGCGTGCTTTGCCGTTTGGCAAATCGCCCAGCTTCCCTTATGGACCGAGGCCCATGACGCGGTACGTTTTCATCACCGGCGGCGTGGTCTCCTCTCTCGGCAAGGGGCTCGCCTCCGCGGCCCTCGCGGCGGTGCTCCAGGCCCGCGGCTACCGCGTGCGCCTGCGCAAGCTCGACCCCTATCTGAACGTCGATCCGGGCACGATGAGCCCGACCCAGCACGGCGAGGTCTTCGTCACGGACGACGGCGCCGAGACCGATCTCGACCTCGGCCATTACGAGCGCTTCACCGGCCTGCCGGCGAGCCGGGCCGACAACATCACCACCGGGCGCATCTACCAGGACATCATCGCCAAGGAGCGGCGCGGCGACTATCTCGGCGCCACCATCCAGGTGATTCCCCACGTCACCAACGCCATCAAGGACTTCGTCCTCGACGGCAACGAAGCGTTCGACTTCGTGCTCGTCGAGATCGGCGGCACGGTGGGCGACATCGAGGGCCTGCCCTTCTTCGAGGCGATCCGCCAGCTCGGCCAGGAGCTGCCGCGCGGGGCCACCGCCTTCGTCCACCTGACGCTGCTGCCCTACATCCCCTCTGCGGGCGAGCTGAAGACCAAGCCGACGCAGCACTCGGTGAAGGAGCTGCGCTCCATCGGCATCCAGCCGGACATCCTGCTCTGCCGCTGCGACCGGCCGATTCCCGCCGACGAGCGGCGCAAGCTCGCCCTGTTCTGCAACGTGCGCGGCAGCGCCGTGATCGAGGCCCGCGACGTCGAATCGATCTACGACGTGCCGCTGTCCTATCGCGAGGCCGGGCTCGACCGCGAGGTCCTCGCCCATTTCGGCATCGAGCCGCAATCCGAGCCGCAGCTCGAGCGCTGGCGCAGGATCTCGGAGCGCGTGCGCAACCCCGAGGGCGAGGTCGCGATCGCCATCGTCGGCAAGTACACGGGGCTCAAGGACGCCTACAAGTCGCTCACCGAGGCGCTCACCCATGGCGGCATCGCCAACCGGGTGCGGGTGCGCCTCGAATGGATCGAATCGGAGGTCTTCGAGCGCGAGGACCCGGCTCCGTTCCTCGAAGGCATCAACGGCATCCTCGTCCCCGGCGGCTTCGGCCAGCGCGGCGCGGAAGGCAAGATCCGCGCGGCCCGCTATGCGCGCGAGCGCCGCATCCCCTATTTCGGCATCTGCTTCGGCATGCAGATGGCGGTGATCGAGGCGGCGCGCTCGCTCGCCGGCATCGAGGCCGCCAACTCCACCGAGTTCGGCGAGACCGCCGAGCCCGTCGTCGGCCTGCTCACCGAGTGGATGAAGGGCAACGAGCTGGAGCGGCGCGCCAAGGAGGGCGATCTCGGCGGCACCATGCGGCTCGGCGCCTACCGGGCCTCGCTGCGGCCTGAGACGCGCATCGCCGGCATCTACGGCGGCACCGAGATCTCCGAGCGCCACCGGCACCGCTACGAGGTCAACATGGCCTATCGCGAGCGGCTGGAGGCGCAGGGCCTGTGCTTCTCCGGGCTCTCGCCGGACGGCCTCCTGCCCGAGACCGTCGAGCATGTCGGCCATCCGTGGTTCATCGGCGTGCAGTTCCACCCGGAGCTGAAATCGCGCCCCTTCGAGCCGCATCCGCTGTTCGAGAGCTTCGTCGCCGCCGCCATCGAGCAGAGCCGGCTGGTCTGAGGAGATTGCGCGGGATGGTCTCGATCTCGGGCCTGCCCGCCTTCCTCGCCTATTTCACCACGGCGCTCGGGCTCGTGGCGCTCTATCTCGCCGTGTATCTCACCGCGACGCCCCATCGCGAGATCGCGCTGATCCGGGCGAACAACACGGCGGCGGCCGTGGCGCTCGGGGCCAGCCTGATCGGCTACGCCCTGCCGCTCGCGGTCTCGATCTACAACGCCCAATCGCTCCTCGACTGCGTGATCTGGGGCCTCGTGGCGCTGGTGGTGCAGATCCTGATCTACTGGCTGGTGCGGCTCGCGCTGCCCGATCTCTCGCGCCGCATCGCGGAGGGCGAGATGGCGGCGGCGATCCTCCTCGGCTGCGCCTCGCTGGCCGGCGGCATCGTCGACGCGGCCTCGATGACGTATTGACGACGGCGCGGTCTTTTCGACCGCCGGTCCCGTCCCCAACTCACGCTTGCGGGGACGGTCCGCCCGAGAGGCATGGACCGGGACGAGGGGGCCGGAGCGCGGCGACGCGCGACGGTGGCGGGAGATGGCAGAGGACGATCGACCGGCCGGGCCCGGATGGGCCGCCGACCCCGCGCGGACGCGGAGCAAGCGCTCGCAGACGGTCTCGCTGATTCTGCTGGCCGGCGCCGGCGCGACCGCTTTCGGCCTGGGCAGCCTCGACCCGACGCAGCGCGAGGAGGACGTCCTCGTCTATGCCGACCCGGAAGCCTGCATCTCGGCCCATATCCGCGCCGAGGGCGACTGCCTCAGCGAGTACTACACGGCGCGCGCCGCCTATCCCACGGCGGCGCCGCGCTATTCGAGCCTCGCCGATTGCGAGGGCCATCACGGGGCTGGGCATTGCGTGCCCGGCGAGCAGGTGACGGCGGATGCGCAGGGGCGGTACATGCCGCGCATGGCCGCCTATCTCGTCGGGCGCAGCCTCGCTCAGGCGCTCGATCCGCAGCCGGTCTTCGAGCACGCGCCGCAAAGCATCGCCTCCGCCTATTCGGGAAGCGGCGGACACGGCGGCTATTGCACGGGCTGGGGTGGGCGGGTGACGACGTCGAGCGGCGGCCGCGCCTCGACCGCGCGCGTCGCATCGGCCGCCGTCAGGACCGCGTCCTTCGGCGGGTTCGGCAGCACCGGACGTGGGTTCTCGTCGGGCGGCTCGCATGCCTCGCATGGCAGCCTCGGCGGAGGCGGCTGATGCGCCGCGTCCCGACCGGCGAGCGGCCGGACTGGCGCGAGACCGCCACAGCCAACGGCTTCGTCTTCCACACGCATGACGGCGCGCCCTATTGGGACGAGAGCCACGCCTACGCCTTCACCCTCGATGAGATCGAGCGCGACATCGAGGAGCCGAGCGCCGAGCTTCACGCCCTCTGCCTGGAATTCGCGGGAAGGGCCGTGGGCGACGAGACCGTTCTCGCCTCCCTGCGCATCCCGGAGACCGCCTGGAACGCCGTGCGCGAAAGCTGGCGCCGCCGCGACCCGAGCCTCTACGGCCGGCTCGATCTCGCCTATGGGGGCGCCGGCGCGGGGCCGGCGAAGCTCCTCGAATACAATGCCGACACCCCGACGGCCCTCTACGAGACGGCGGTGTTCCAGTGGCTCTGGCTGGAGCAGGGCCTGGCGAGCGGACGCCTGCCGGCCGGCGCCGACCAGTTCAACGCCCTGCACGAGCGCCTGATCGCGCGGCTCCGGGAGCTGCCCCTCGACGGGCTCCTCGCCTTCACCGCCTATGCCGAGGCTCCGGAGGATCGCGGCACGGTGGCGTATTTGCAGGACTGCGCGCTCCAGGCGGGGCGCAGCGCCCATTTCCTCGATCTGTCCGAGATCGGCTTGCGCGTCGTCGACGGGCGCCTGTGCCTGCGCGACGAGAGCCCCATCGACACCCTGTTCAAGCTCTACCCCTGGGAATGGGCCTTCGGGGACGCCTTCGGCTCGGCGGTCGGGCGCACCCCGACGCGCTTCCTCGAACCGCCCTGGAAGGCGCTCCTCTCCAACAAGGGGCTCCTGGCGCATCTCTGGGCGATGGCGCCCGGCCACCCGAACCTGCTGCCGGCCTATTTCGAGGAGGATCCCGCAAAGGCCAGGCTCGGCACCTCCTTCGTGCGCAAGCCGCTCTATTCGCGCGAGGGCGCCAATGTCCTGATCGTGCGCGACGGCGCCGTGCTCGCCCGCGACGAGGGGCCCTATGGCGGCGAGGGTTACATCCGTCAGGGACTCGCGGAGCTGCCCGTCTTCGACGGCCGGCATGCGCTGGTCGGCTCGTGGATGATCGGCGACGCGCCGGCGGGGCTCTGCATGCGCGAGGGGCCGGGGCCGATCACGACCGATGCGGCGCTGTTCGTTCCGCATTATATCGAACCCGCCTGAGCCTGCCGGGACGACGAGGACCGTGGCCGAGATCCTGTTCTACCATCTGGAGCGCCAGCCCCTCGAGAAGGTGCTGCCCAACCTCCTGGAGCGCTCCCTGGCGCGGCAGTGGCGCGCCACGGTTCAGGCCTCGGGGGAGGAGCGGCTCAAGGCGCTCGACGACCATCTCTGGACCTACAGCGACGACAGCTTCCTGCCCCACGGGACGGATCGCGACACGGATGCCGCCACGCAGCCCGTGGTGCTGACCCTGCGCGAGCACAACCCGAACGCCTCGGCGATCCGCTTCCTCGTGGACGGCGCGCCCCTGCCGGCCGACGCCTCGGCCTATGAGCGCATCTGCGTGCTGTTCGACGGCCAGGATCAGGACGCGCTCATGCAGGCGCGGGCGCAGTGGCGGCAGGCCAAGGAAGCCGGCCACGCCCTCGCCTACTGGCAGCAGGACGAGACCGGCCGCTGGCAGAAGAAGGCCTGACGGCCCCTCCTCACGCGTCAGCGCAGGAGGATCAGTGCTGGAGGATCTTCGACAGGAACTGCTGCGCCCGCTCGCTGCGGGGCTTGCCGAAGAAGTCCTCCTTCCGGGCGTCCTCGACGATCTCGCCGCGATCCATGAAGATCACCCGGTCGGCGACCTTGCGGGCGAAGCCCATCTCGTGGGTCACGACCATCATGGTCATGCCCTCGCGGGCGAGCTCGACCATCACGTCGAGCACCTCGCCGACCATCTCGGGATCGAGCGCCGAGGTCGGCTCGTCGAACAGCATCACCACCGGGTTCATGGCAAGCGCGCGGGCGATGGCCACGCGCTGCTGCTGGCCGCCGGAGAGCTGGCCCGGATATTTCGCGGCATGCGCGCTCAGGCCGACGCGGGCGAGCAGGTCGAGCCCGCATTTCTTCGCCTCCTCGGCCGGGCGCTTGAGCACCTTGCGCTGGGCGAGCGTCAGGTTCTCGACGATCGAGAGATGCGGAAACAGCTCGAAATGCTGGAAGACCATGCCGACGCGCGAGCGGAGCTTGGGCAGGTTGGTGTTCTTGTCGACCACCTTGGTGTCGTTGACGGTGATCTGCCCCTTCTGGAAGGGCTCCAGCGCGTTCACGCATTTGATGAGCGTCGACTTGCCCGAGCCGGAGGGGCCGCAGACCACCACCACCTCGCCCTTGGCGACCTGCGTCGTGCAGTTCGTCAGCACCTGGAAGTCGCCGTACCACTTGCTGATGCCGTCGATGGAGATCATCGGCACGCCGGGTGCCGAGGCGGGCACCTTCGCCGCGAGGTCTCCGGCCTGGAGGCCGGTATCGCCCGCGGCGGGGATGGCGGCCGATGCCGGACTGGTCGCGGTCGGCTCCGGGATCGGCGTCGAGGTCATCGAGGGGTCCTCAAGGGGAAAGCGGGGTCAGCGGATGATGGCGACGCGGCGTTGCAGGCGGCGCACCAGCATCGAGGCCGTGAAGCAGACGGCGAAGTAGACGACGGCGGCGAACAGGTACATTTCCACGAGGCGGCCGTCGCGCTGGGCGATCTTCGACGAAGCGCCGAGGAAGTCCGTCAGCGAGAGCACGTAGACCAGCGACGTGTCCTGAAAGAGCACGATGGTCTGCGTCAGCAGCAGCGGCAGCATGTTGCGGAACGCCTGCGGCAGCACCACGAAGCCCATGCTCTGCCAGTAGTTCAGCCCCAGCGCCGAGGCGGCCCCCGTCTGCCCCTTCGGGATCGACTGGATGCCCGCGCGCATGATCTCGGAGAAATAGGCCGCCTCGAACAGCGTGAAGGTGATGAGCGCCGAGGTGAAGGCGCCCACCTGCACCGGGTTCGGCGAGCGGGTCACCCAGGCGCCGATATAGGGCACCAGGAAGTAGAACCAGAAGATCACCAGCACGAGGGGCAGCGAGCGCATCAGCTCGACATAGACCTTCGCGACCTGCTTCAGGCCCGGCAACCCCGACAGCCGCATCATCGCGAGCAGGGTGCCGAAGACGACGCCGCCCGACGCGGCGAGCGCCGTGAGCGTGAGGGTGAAGACCATGCCCTGCCCGAACAGGTAGGGCAGCGATGACGTGATGACGCCGAAGTCGAAATTCGAGAACATCAGCGTTGACCCGGAATCGCGACGCGCCGTTCGATCAGGCTGGCGATGGTGATGACGACGATGTTCACCATGACGTAGAGCAGCGTCGCCGCCGTGAACGCCTCGAAGACCTGGAAGGAGAATTCCTGCATCGAGCGGGCCCGGCCCGTCAGCTCAAGAAGGCCGATGGTCAGCGCCACGGAGGTGTTCTTGAGGTTGTTCAGGAACTCCGAGGTCATCGGCGGCAGGATGATGCGATAGGCGTTGGGCAGGATCACGTAGCGATAGGTCTGCGCCACCGTGAAGCCCATGGCCGTGCCGGCCATCCGCTGCCCGCGCGGCAGCGACTGGATGCCCGCGCGGACCTGCTCGGCCACGCGCGAGGCGGTGAAGAAGCCCAGGCACACCACCGCCGTGTAGAAGGGCGAGTTCGGCAACTGCTTCAGCCAGCCGCCGATGGCGTTCGGCAGAAGCTCCGGCAGCACGAAGTACCAAAGGAACATCTGCACGAGCAGCGGGATGTTGCGGAAGAGCTCGACATAGGCCGTCCCGATCCGCTCGGCGGTCCGGGACGGCAGGGTCCGCATCACGCCGACGACGGACCCGAGGCTGAACGCGATGGCCCACGAGCACAAGGCCGTGGCGAGCGTCCAGAACAGGCCCGAGAGCAGCATGTCGGCATAGGTGCCGGTGCCCTCGGGCGAGGGCTCGAAGAAGATGCCCCAGTTCCAGTTGTAGTTCATCGCGTCAGGCTCCCGAACCGGCGCGCCTCAGTAGGCGGCCGGATCCGGGCTGTCGCTCGGGGTGGTGAACTGCTTCTTCATCGCGTCGGTCATCGGCAGCTTGAGGTTGATGCCGCGCGGCGGGATCGGCTTGGTGAACCACTTGTCGTAGAGCGCCTTGCCCTCGGCGCTGGTGTAGAGGGCCTTGGTCGTCTTGTCGGCGACCGCCTTGAAGGGCGCGTCGTCCTTGCGCATCATGATGCCGTAGGGCTCGGGCTTGGAGAGCGCCTCGGAGGAGATCGCGTAGGCGTCCGGGTCCTTGGAGCCGGCGGCGAGGGAGGCGAGCAGCACGTCGTCCATGACGAAGGCGTCGGCGCGGCCGGTCTCGACCATCAGGAAGGCTTCCGCGTGGTCCTTGGCGGGCAGGATCGTCAGGCCGAGGCCGCGCGCGGTGTTGGCCTCGTTGATCTGGCGGATGTTGGTGGTGCCGGCGGTCGAGACCACGGTGCGGCCCTTCAGGTCCTCGATCTTGTCGAGCTTCTTCTCCTTCTTCGACACGTAGCGCGTCGCGGTGAGGAAGTGGCTGTTGGTGAAGGTGGCCTGCTTCTGCCGGTCGGCGTTGTTGGTGGTGGAGCCGCATTCGAGGTCGATGGTGCCGTTGGCGATCAGCGGGATGCGCGTCGCCGAGGTCACGGGGGTGAGCTTCACCTCGAGCTTGTCCATCTTCAGCTCGGCCTTCACCGCGTCGGTGATCTTGAGGCAGATCTCCATGGCGTAGCCGACGGGCTTCTGGTCACCGTCGAGATAGGAGAAGGGCACCGAGGAATCGCGGTAGCCCACCGAGATCGCGCCTGACTCCTTCACCTTCTTGAGCGTTCCCGTGAGCTCCTCGGCGGAGGCGCCGGTCGTGGCGACCGACAGGCCGAGCAGCAGGGCGGCGACAGCGCCACGGTGACGAGACTCATGCGAAAACATCAGCGACCCCAATGAGCAGTATTGCGCAGTCCGGATCAGGCACCGCCGTCGAGGCGTCCCGTCATGTCCGTACCTTAGCAGCGGCATTCCCGCCGGCAACAGCGCCATGGTCCTTGCAAACAACATACCCTTTGCAAAAAGGGCCTCCTGAAACAGGGTGCGACAGGTTGTCCGCGCGGATCGGATTAACCGTGGTTCCTCAACGTGATGCGGCCGGCGTCATGACATCGGAAGGCGACCGGCTACCGGCATCGTGAGGATGGAATGGGGTGGAGAGCGATGCTGTCTCGCCGGGACGTTAAAACGAGAAAAGGCCCGGCGTGAGCCGGGCCTTCTCCGAGAGTTTCAGGTGTCGTGCGAGGGATCAGAAATCGCGCTGGGCGCGGAAGCGGATCTGGTAGGTGTCCTCGCTGGTGACGGTCCGGACAGCGGCGCCGGCGTTGACGGCGGCGGCGGTGACGGGGCCGTTCTTGTACTGGTCGATGATGCGGCCGCTCTTGGCGCCGATCTGGGTGTAGAAGCCCTCGACGCCGAGGTCGAGATCCTTCACCGGCGACCAGATCAGGCTGGCACCGGCGACGAACTGGTAGTTGTCGCGCAGGACCGGGCTCAGCGCGAAGGAGCGGGTGCCCGGAGCGCCGATGAACTGGTTCGAGGTGGCGGTCAGCCCCTGGGTCGAACCGTAGGCCGCGGCGTTGGCGAGGCGGGCGCCGTTGGCGAAGTTCAGCTCGCCGTAGCTGCCGAAGAAGGCCGAACGCCACTCAGGCGACCAGTAGTGCAGGAACGAGGCGACCGCGGTGAAGCTGTTCGAGAGCTGGATCTTGCCGGTGATGGGGTTGAACGAGGCGTCGGCCATGTACTGGTCGAAAGGAGCGCCGTTGATGGTGCTCAGACGGGTCGAGTAGGTGCCGGTGTAGGAAGAGTAACCGGTGTAGACGGTGGCGCCTTCGCCGTAGGCACCCTGGAGGTAGAGGGTGTCGCCGGGAGCGATGAAGGGAGCGTTGATCTTCACGCCGCCCTGCACGGCCCAGCCGTACTCGCTGTCGGGCCGGCCGCGCGGACCGAGGAGGTTCGGCGCGAGAAGCGGCTGACCGGCGCCGTTGGCGACGGCGGCAGGCAGGAAGTTGCCGGTGTTCAGCTCCTTCGCGGCGGCGGAGAGCTGAGCGGAGCCCCAGGCGGCGTCGTAGCGCAGGACACCGACGAAGTCGGGAACGCGGTTGCGCTGGACCACGTCCACGGTCTGGAAGGTCGGCACGCCGAGAGCGTTGGTGCTGACCAGCACGCGGGCCGGGGTGCTCGCGGCGATGGTCTCCTGCGAGTAGATGCCGTTGCGACGGAAGGTCGGGTCTTCCATCGAGACCGTGGCCGAGAAGCCGTCGGCGAACTTGGCGGTGTAGGCGAGCAGGTTGGTGGACTGGACGTCCGAGTTGGCGGTGGCGCCGGCGAACTCGAAGTCGTGGGCGTAGAAGTCGAAGAAGGACGACGCGCGACCGGCGGTGAGGCCGGCGAACTGCACGAAGGCCTTGTCGGTGTTCATGAACTGCTGGTCACGGCCGAGCTGGTCCTGGCCCGTGGCGCCGAAGGCGTTGCCGATACGCTCCTGCGTGCCCGAGCGGAGACCGCCGGTGGCCGAGGTGCGGTTGGCGAACTGCAGGCGGATGAAGGCGCGGAGCGTGCCGTAGCCGGTCTGAGTGCGGGCATCGAGGTTGATGCGGGCCAGCCCGATATAGCCGGTGGTGTCGCCCTGGCTGCCGTTGGTGCTGGCGCGCGAGGAGGTCGGCTGGTAGCCGACGTCGAGGCGGGCGCGGCCCGAGACGCGCAGGCAGGTGTCGGTGCCCGGAATGTAGAAGAACCCGGCGCCGTAGGCGCCGCAGACGCGCACGTACTCGATCGGAACCGCCTTCTTGACGGGCAGATCGGCAGCGGAAGCCGCCGTGGAAACAACGGCGAGGCTCGCCGCCGTCAGCAAGAGGTTCGACTTGATTCTGGTCATCTGGTTGTCCCCGGCCGCTTGCGACTTCAACGTGCTCGCGGGCAGAGAAAGACCATCGCCCGGACGCCGACAGGCGCCTCGGGAGTTCTTTCGACCGACCGCGAGTGTCTCGCGCGTTGAAGTTCTAGGTGGTTTGGGCGGCGCTTTTCGTCTCCTCGCCCACTGGGATCTTGGATAAATCGAGGGGGGCGAGACAGACAAGCTGTATTCCTGATTCCAACGCCCCCGGCGGGGCGGGAGTCGATCCGTGTGGCATTTTCGCCTGATTGTTCAGTCGGCACAGGGAACGACGCTGGCGCGGAAAGATCACTGGCGCGCAATGCATTGGCGCGGTCCCCGGCAACCTTGCCGGGACGCGCGACGACGCCGGAGGGGAAGGAAAGGCGCGGCGCCAGGCCTGCGCATCCTCGTCCGGCGGCGCGGCGAGGCCTGCGCGTGGCCGGCGAGGGGATGAAAAGCCCTTGCGGCCGGGCGATGAGCCCGGCCGCCGGGTTTACGCTACTGGGCCAGTTCGTTGCCGGTGTAGTCGACGGTGCCGGCAGCGTTCTTCTTCCAGACATACATGACGTAGTCCGGCCGGGTGATGTCGCCCTTCTTGTCGTAGGCGATGTCGCCGATCACCGTCGTGGTCGGCTTGCCCTGGTGGAGGTAGTCCGCGAGCTTCTTGCCGTCGGTGGAGCCGGTGGCCTCGATGGCCTTGGCGAGGACCTGCACGGCGGCGTAGGCGTAGAGCGTGTAGCCCTCGGGCTCGATGTTCTTCGCCTTGAACGCGGCGATCGCGGCCTTGGCGTTGGGGTTCTTGCGGGCGTCCGGCGGGAAGGTGGTGAGGGTGCCCTCCGCGCTCGGCCCGGCGATGGCCACGAGCTCCTTGTCGACCACGCCGTCGCCGCCGACCAGCGGCGCCTTGAGCCCCTGGTCCCGCATCTGGCGGATCACGAGGCCGGCCTCGGTATAGTAGCCGCCGAAATAGATCGCGTCGGTATTCGCCTGCTTCAGCTTCGAGACGAGGGCGGAGTAGTCCTTCTCGCCGGGATTGATTCCCTCGATGAGGATCTCCTTGCCGCCCTTGGCCCGGAAGGCCTTCAGCGTCTCGTCCACCAGCCCCTTGCCGTAGGGGGTCTTGTCATGGACGAAGGCCACCTTCTTGCCCTTGAACTGCGCGGCCAGATAGTCGCCGGCCACCGCGCCCTGCTGGTCGTCGCGGCCGCAGGTGCGGAAGGTGTTCCAGTTGCCCCGCTCGGTGAACTTCAGCGCGGTGGAGCCCGGCGTGACCTGGATGATGCCGGCATCGAGATAGGCTTCCGAGGAGGGGATCGAGACGCCGGAGTTGAAGTCGCCGACGACCATCTTCACGCCCTCGGAGGCGAACTTGTTGGCCACCGAGACGCCCTGCTTGGGATCGGAGGCGTCGTCCCCGATGGACAGCTCGAGCTTCTGGCCCTTGATGCCGCCCGCCTTGTTGATGTCCTCGACGGCCTGGACGGTGCCGTTCTTGAGCTGCGCGCCGAACGCGGCGCTGTTGCCCGTGAGCGGGGCGGCCAGGCCGATCTTGATCTGCGCCTGCGCCGATCCGGCCGTCGCGCCCGCCATGAGAAGCCCGAGCGCGAGCCCGGCCAGAAGCGATGTCTTCATGTCGATTCCGTCCCTTCGAGGCCCCGGCGGCGTCGCCGGGGCGAGGTCAAGCGGTGCAAGATCACGGCCCCGCCGCGCCGCCATCATGCCGCGTCGCGCGGCGCCGGGCGAGAGCGCCAAGTGAAGGGGCCGGTGCGTTCGTAAAGCCAGCGGTACTGGGTGGTCATCTGCGCGGCGCGGGTGGCGCGAAATCCGGCAGAGCCCACCGCCAGCACCACGGCGGCATCGACGAGATAGTAGTGGGCCGAGAGCAGGGTGCCTTGAAACAAGGCAAAGTGGATGAAGCGCACCGCCGCCGCCACGATCAGCAGCGCCGGCAGGCACTGCCAGTACGGACGCCAGCCCCTGGCGATGGCGCGCGCCGTCATCCAGCCGGCCCAGCCGCCCATCGCGACGGTGACGAGCAGGAAGACGCCGAGCGCGTCCTCCTCGAACAGGATGCCGTGTCCCATGCTCATGAGCCGGATGCCTGGGGACCGTGCCGGCCCGGCTCGACGCCGCCTTCGAGATAGGCGGCCTTGATGGCCGGATCGTCCAGCAGCGTCCGGCCCGAACCGCTCATGGTGATCTGCCCGTTGACGAGGACATAGCCGCGATGGGCGAGCTTCAGCGCGTGATAGGCGTTCTGCTCGACGAGGAAGATGGTCATGCCGTCGCTGCGGTTGAGGTCGCGGATGGCGGAGAAGATCTGCTTCACCACCAGCGGCGCGAGGCCGAGGGAAGGCTCGTCGAGGAGCAGCAGGCGGGGCCGGCTCATCAGGGCGCGGGCGATGGCGAGCATCTGCTGCTCGCCCCCCGACATGGTGCCGGCGCGCTGGGTCAGGCGCTCCTTCAGGCGGGGGAACAGCGCGCAGACCTTCTCGAGGTCCTGCGCCAGGAAGCGGCCGCCATGCAGCGCCGCGCCCATCTGGAGGTTCTCGTAGACGCTCATGCGCGGGAAGACGCGCCGCCCCTCCGGCGACTGGGCGATGCCGAGCCGGGCGATCTCGTGGGTGGGGAGCGCGGTGACGTCCCGGCCCGCGAATCGGATCGTGCCCGAGCGGGCGCGCGGCGAGCCGAAGATCGTCATCATCAGGGTCGACTTGCCGGCCCCGTTGGCGCCGATGAGCGTGACGATCTCGCCCTCGGCCACGCTCATGTCGACGTCGCGCAGGGCCGCGACGCTGCCGTAGAAGGCGGAGACGCCGGAGACCTCCAGCAGCGGCGCAGCGGCGGCGGCCGCGCGGGCGCGGGTCTCCTCGACCAGCACGTTGATGCCGGCGACGCTCATGGCGCGGCATTCTCGACGGCGTGCTCGATGCCGACCTCGGCCTCCACCGCCTCGACCTCGTCGTCCTCGACCCCGAGATAGGCGGCGATCACCTTCGGATCGGCGCGGATCTCGGCGGGGGTGCCGTCGGCGATCTTGCGGCCGTAATCCAGCACCACGACGTGGTCGGAGATCTCCATGACCACGGCCATGTCGTGCTCGATCAGCAGCACCGAGGTGTCCTCCTCGTCCCGGATGAGGCGCAGCAGGGCGTTGAGCTCCAGCGATTCGCGCGGGTTCAGCCCGGCGGCGGGCTCGTCGAGGCAGAGCAGCACCGGCTCCGTGCACATGGCCCGCGCGATCTCGAGCCGGCGCTGCGCGCCGTAGGGCAGGTCGCCGGCCGGGTCGTCGGCGCGCTCGATCAGGCCGATCCGCTCGATCCAGGCCCGCGCCCGCCCGATCGCCGCGCGTTCGGCATCCTTGTAGAGCCGGCTTCCGATCAGCCCGAGCAGGCTGAAGCCCGAGGCGCGCATGAGCGGCGCGTGCTGCGCGACGAGGAGGTTCTCCAGCACGGTCATGCCGGGAAACAGGCGGATGTTCTGGAAGGTGCGGGCCACCCGCGCCCGGCGGTTCACGGCGTGGTTCGGCAGGCGCTCCAGCAGATGCTCGGCGCCGTCCGCGTGACGCAGGGTCAGCATGCCCTCGCTCGGCCGGTAGAAGCCGGTGATGCAGTTGAACACGGTGGTCTTGCCGGCGCCGTTCGGGCCGATCAGCGCGGTGATGTCGCCGCGCCTCACCTCGAAGGACACGTCGTCGACGGCGGTCAGGCCGCCGAAGCGCATGGTCAGATGCGCGACGGACAGGACGGAATCGCGGGCGTTCGCCATCAGCCGTGGCCCTCCCGCACGAAGGCGCCGGAGATGTCTTTGCGGGCGCCGAGGAAGGCGGAGGGCGTGCGCTTCGAGACGAGCCCGCGCGGTCGCCAGACCATCATCCCCACCATGGCGAGCCCGAACAGCAAGAGGCGGTACTCGTTCGGATCGAAACCCTCGCCGAAGACGGATTTGAGGAAGCCGAGATTGCGCAGCAGCTCGGGGCCGCCGACCATGGCCACGGCGGCGATGGCGACGCCGACCTGGCTGCCCATGCCGCCGAGCACGACGATCGCCAGGATGATCGCGCTCTCCAGGAAGTTGAAGCTCTCGGGGCTGACGAAGCCCTGGCGCACCGCGAAGAAGGACCCCGCGAAGCCCCCGAACATGGCGCCGAGGGCGAAGGCGGCGATCTTCGTCGCCGTGGTGTCGATGCCGAGGGAACGGCAGGCGATCTCGTCCTCGCGCAGGGCCTCCCAGGCGCGGCCGATGGGGAGCCGGCGCAGGCGCAGGGTGACGAGGTTGGTGACGAGCGCCAGCGCCAGGATCAGGTAGTAGAGGAAGACGAGACGGTACATCGGGTCGAAGGGCAGGCCGAAGCGCGCCGCGAATCCATCCTCCCCGGCGGTGAAGGGGATGCCGAAGAACGTCGCCCGCGGGATCGAGTCGATGCCGGCCGAACCGTTGGTCAGGTCCGTCCAGTTGATGAGCACCAGCCGGATGATCTCGCCGAAGGCCAGCGTCACGATGGCGAGGTAGTCGCCGCGCAGGCGCAGCACGGGGAAGCCGAGCAGCACGCCCCACAGCGCCGCCAGCAGCCCGGCGAGCGGCAGGCATATCCAGAACGACAGCCCGAAGGTGGTCGAGAGCAGGGCGTAGCTGTAGGCGCCCACCGCGTAGAAGGCGACGTAGCCGAGATCGAGCAGCCCCGCGAGGCCGACGACGATGTTCAGCCCCCAGCCGAGCATCACGTAGGTCAGGATCAGGATGCCGAGATCGATCCAGTAGCGCGATTGCCCGAGGCTTCCCGTCGCCAGGGTGGCGACGAGGGGGAGCGCCAGGGCGAAGCCGACGAAGAGCGGCACGCCGAACCCGCGCCGCCGCCCGGCATCGGCCACGCGCCCGTCGGTGTCGCCGGCGAGCGGGAAGGAGGCCCGCGCCCGCCTTTCGTCCCGCCGGGCCAGGAACAGGCGCTGCGCGATCCGCCCGACGAAGACGCTCGCGCAGAGCGCGGCGACGACGCCCCAGCGCGGCGTCAGCGCCAGGGTCGTCGCCTGGGTGAGATCCGTCCGGTAGCTGACGATGGGGATGCACAGGCCGAGCGTCACCAGCGCCCAGAAGGCCGCGTCGCGCAGGACCTCACCTAACATCCCGCCCGCGCCCGACATCGGCACGCCGCCGTTCTTCCCCGAGGGTGTCTCAGCCATGCGCGCTCAGACCTTCTCGACCTCGGCCCGGCCGAGCAGGCCCGAGGGCATGAAGATCAGCACCACGGCGAGGATCGAGAACGCGGCCACGTCCTTGTATTCGATGGAGAAATAGGCCGACCAGAAGGTCTCGATCAGCCCGATGATGAGCCCGCCCAGCACCGCGCCGGGCAGCGAGCCGATGCCGCCGAGGACGGCGGCGGTGAACGCCTTCACGCCGGGCACGAAGCCGTCCGAGAACGAGACCACGCCGTAATAGACGAGGTAGAGCACCCCGGCGACCGCCGCGAGGCCGGCGCCGAGCACGAAGGTCAGCGAGATCGTGCGGTCGACGTCGATGCCGAGCAGCGCCGCCATGCGCCGGTCCTGCTCGCAGGCGCGCTGGGCCCGGCCGAAGGGCGTCTTCTGCACGAGATACCAGAAGCCGGCGAGCAGCACCGCCGTCACCGCCATGATCACGCACTGCTTGTAGGACAAGGTCACGGCATAGCCGTCGCGCTCGAACAGGGTGAAGGCGCCCCCCAGCATCGGCGGGGTCGGCTTGTTGCGCGCGCCCTGCGCCACCTGCACGAAATTCGCCAGGAAGATCGACACGCCGATGGCCGAGATCAGCGGCGCGAGGCGGAACGAGCCGCGCAAGGGCCGGTAGGCGACCCGCTCGATGGCCCATCCCCACAGCGCCGTCAGCACCATGGTGGCGATCAGCACGATCATCAGCGCCAGCGCCACCGAGGAGACGCCGAGCCAGGTCGTGACCAGCAGGAACAGCATCAGCGCGATGAAGCTCGACACCATGAAGACGTCCCCATGGGCGAAGTTCACCATGCCGATGATGCCGAAGACCATCGTGTAGCCGATGGCGATGAGGCCGTAGATCGAGCCCAGCGTCAGGCCGTTGACGAGCTGCTGTACGAAGACGTCCATCCGCAGCCTTTTCGACCCTGTTCCGAAATGTCCCGAGCGGCGCAGGGGGCGGCCCCCACCCGCAAGTCGCGGGCCGCGCCGGCCTTCCGCCTCAGCGTTCCGTCCGCAGGGTTGAAGCATACGCGCCCGTCGAGGGAAAGGCTTCGCGCGGCCGCCGGCGGCCGTCCACCGATTGTCACGCAATTGTCCGAAACGGCCTTGCGCGTGGCCTCGAACCTGCTTCACTCTCACGATTGAAAGAGAAAATTCATCCTTTGTCTCGGCAGGGAGCGGCGCGATGCGGTCGAATCGACTGACGACGATGATCTTCATCGGCATGGTACTGGGCATCGTCGTCGGATACCTGTGCAGCATCACATGGCCCGACCCTCAGACGGCCAAGGAGATTTCCGGCTACATCTCCCTCATCAGCGATATCTTCCTGCGCCTGATCAAGATGATCATCGCCCCGCTGGTGTTCTCGACCCTCGTCGTCGGCATCGCGCATATGGGCGACACGGCCTCCGTCGGCCGCGTCGGCGGCAAGGCGCTGCTGTGGTTCGTCGGCGCCTCGCTGTGCTCGCTTCTGCTCGGCCTCGTCATGGTCAACCTGCTGCGGCCGGGCGATGCCCTCAACCTGCCGCTGCCGGATGCCGGCGCCACCACCAACCTCAAGGCCGCCTCGCTCTCGCTGAAGGAGTTCGTCACCCACCTCGTGCCGAAGAGCGCGGTGGAGGCCATGGCCAATAACGAGATCCTCCAGATCGTGGTGTTCTCGGTGTTCTTCGGGGTCGGCCTCGCGGCCCTCGGCGAGAAGGGACATGCCGTCTCCGCCGGCATCGAGGGGCTCGCCGAGGTGATGCTGAAGGTCACGGGCTACGTCATGAACTTCGCCCCCGTGGCGGTGTTCGCGGCGATCGCGGCGACCATCACCACGCAGGGGCTCGGGGTGCTCGTCACCTACGGCAAGTTCATGGTGGAGTTCTATTTCAGCCTGGGCATGCTGTGGTGCCTGCTGGCCTTCGCCGGCTTCCTGCTCGTCGGCGGCGCCGGCATCAAGCGGCTCCTCAACATGATCAAGGAGCCCTTCGTGCTCGCCTTCTCGACGGCGTCGAGCGAGGCGGCCTACCCGAAGACGCTCTCGAACCTCGAAGCCTTCGGCGTTCCGAACCGGATCAGCTCCTTCGTTCTGCCGATGGGCTATTCGTTCAATCTCGACGGCTCGATGATGTACTGCACCTTCGCGGTGATGTTCATCGCGCAGGCCTATAATATCCCGCTCTCGCTCGGACAGCAGATGACCATGCTGCTGCTGCTCATGGTCACATCGAAGGGCATGGCCGGCGTGCCGCGCGCCTCGCTGGTGGTGATCTCGGCGACGCTCTCGACCTTCCACATCCCGGAGGCCGGGCTGCTGCTCATCATCGGCATCGACCAGTTCCTCGACATGGGCCGCTCGGCGACGAACGTGCTCGGCAACAGCGTCGCCACCGTCGCCGTCGCCAAGTGGGAGGGCGTGCTCGCCACCACCGATCAGCGGCTCGACCATGTCGGGGCCGTCGCAGAGCCGGCCGAGTAGCGGGGCCGCCATGAGACCCGCACGTCTCGCGGCGCTCGCCGCCATCCTCCTGCTCGGCGCGGGCCTGCCGGCCGCCGCCATCGAGGAACTGAACGGCACGCTGAAGGCGATCGCGCAGAAGGGCGCGGTGACCATCGGCTACCGCACCAGCTCCCTGCCGTTCTCCTTCGTGGAGGGCGCGACCGCCGACGATGCCGCCCCGCGCGCGGACGCTCATCCGATCGGCTACGCCATCGACCTCTGCCAGGAGATCGTGGACGACATCGCCCGCGAGATCGGCCGCAAGGACATTCGCATCCTCTATGCGCCGGTGACATCCGCCTCGCGCTTCGAGGCGCTGACATCCGGCAAGATCGACCTCGAATGCGGCTCGACCACCGCCAATGCCGAGCGGCGCCAGACCGTGGCCTTCTCGCCGGTGACGTATATCAGCGCCACCAAGCTCCTGGTGAAAAAGGGCTCGCCCATCGCCTCCTATCGCGACCTCGGCGGGAAGAAGGTGGTGGTGACGGCGGGCACCACGAACGAGGGCGCCGTGCGCAGCCAGCTCGCCCGGCTGAAGATCCAGGCGGAGATCCTGACCGGGCGCGACCATGCCGACTCCTTCGCCATGGTCCGCGACGGCCGCGCCGACGCCCTCGCCCTCGACGACGTGCTGCTCTACGGGCTCATCGCCGGGGCGGGCGCCGACGGCGCGAAATACACCGTGCTGGCCGACAAGCTCTCCTTCGAGCCCTACGGCATCATGTTCCGCAAGAACGACCCGGAATTCGCGAGCCTCGTCTCCGCCACCTTCGCGCGGCTCGCCGAATCGCGCGAGCTGCGCTGGACCTACGAGAAGTGGTTCCTCAAGCGCCTGCCCAACGGCGAGCGCCTGAACGTGCCGATGTCGGACGAGCTGAGGACCAACTTCCAGGTGATCGGCCTCCAGGATTGAGGGAGGACGGCCCCCGGCCGGGCGATTTATTTGCCGGCTTTGTTGGCGGCCGCTCCTCGGGGCGGCCTTCGGGCCGCGCGACGGTCCTTGCGCGCGTGGCCGCCGGCTCTTTCATCTCGCGGGCGGCGGCGCAAGTGGAGCCGGCGCCGACGACCGGAGGGGAGTTTCGTTCCGTGGCTCTGGCGTTCGCGGCCCGGCCGCGTCAGATATCGTCCCATGCATGACGGCGCCCGCGTCGAGATCACCCCCGAGATCCTGCTGAAGGCCTATGCCGCGGGGATCTTCCCGATGGCGGAGGACGCCGACGACCCGGCCCTCTATTGGGTCGAGCCGCGGGCGCGCGGGGTGCTGCCGCTGGACGGGTTCGTGGTGCCGCGCCGGCTCGCCCGGACGGTGCGCTCGGACGTGTTCGAGGTCCGCAGCGACACCGATTTCGACGCCGTCATCGCCGGCTGCGCCGCCCCGCGCCGCGACAGCGCCCGCACCTGGATCAACGACCGCATCCGCGACCTCTACGGCGCCCTGTTCGACCAGGGCCACGCCCACACGATCGAGGTCTATGCCGGCGAGCCGAGGCGGCTCGTGGGCGGCCTCTACGGCGTCTCCATGGGCGCGGCCTTCTTCGGGGAGAGCATGTTCCACGAAGTCCGCGACGCCTCGAAGGTCGCCCTCGTGCATCTCGTGGCGCGGCTGAGGCGGGGCGGCTACCGGCTCGCCGACACCCAGTTCGTCACCGACCATCTCGCCCAGTTCGGGGCCGAGGCGCTGCCGCGCCATGTCTACCGGCGGCGGCTCGCCGAGGCGCTGGCCGAGCGGGGCGAATGGAACGCGTGGCCGCTCGACGGGAGCGTCCGGGGCGCGCAGGTGCTCGCCGCGCTGGGCGAGCCGCCCGCCGCTACCTGAAGATCGCGTCGAAGATGTTCTGGGGCTGCGCCGGCGGGGGCGCCGGGGCCGGGCCCTCGTTCGTCGGGAAGAATTTTCGCGACGGTTTCTGGCGCGGCTGCACCGGAACGCCGCGCGGGCCCTCGACATCCACCTGGCCGGCGGAGTTGACCTGCTGGGCGGTCTTGGTGGCGTCGCGGTCGCGGCGGCGAGACGGCTTCTCGGGCTTGGAGGCGAGGGCCGGCACGTCCTCCTGCTCCTTGGCCTCGGCCACCACGTCGGTGCCGCCTTTGCAGTCGACGAGCCAGACGTCGTAGATCGGGTGCTCGATGGCGTGGAGCCCCGGACTCGCAGCGAACATCCAGCCCGTGAAGATGCGGCGGTACTTGTTCTCGAGGGTCACCTCGTCGACCTCGAGGAAGGCCGTGGTCTTGGCGCTCTCGGTGGGGGGGCGCGTGTAGCAGACGCGCGGCGTGAGCTGGAGCGCGCCGAACTGCACCGTCTCGTCGACGGCGACCTCGAAGGAGACGATCCGCCCGGTGATCTTGTCGAGCCCGGAGAACACGGCGGTCGGGTTCTTGATCTTGTCGGCGGAGGCCGGCAGCGCGCAGGCTCCCAGGACGGCGAGGCCGAGTGCGGCGCGCGAGACGCGTGCGGTGATGCGGCTCAAAGGCTCGCCCCTCTCGTGAGCGCGCCTTGCTCGCGGCCGGCGCGTCGCGTCTTCAAGACCAGAACGGTGGTGGAAAAAGGGCGGGTGCCTACTCGCCCGGCGTCCAGGGCACGTAGTCGCCGCTCGCGGCCGGCCGCGCCGCGCCCCAGGAGAGCTGCGAGCCCTTGGGCCGGTAGGCGGCGGAGGTGCCGGTCAGGTTCTCCACATGCGGCTTCTGCCACTCGCGCGGCGTGTAGCTCTCCTCGCTCGGCGGCACGTCGACGGCATGGGTGAGCCATCCGCGCCAGCCGGGCGGCACCTTGGAGGCGTCGGCATAGCCCTCGTAGACCACCCAGCGCCGCTCCGGCCCGACCGAGCGGTCGATGAGGGGCCCTTGCGCCCGGTAGTACTTGTTGCCGGTGTCGTCCGTGCCGACGAACTGCCCGTGGCGGGACGTGTAGAGGGCGAGCGACACGGTCTGCCCGTTCCACCAGGTGAAGATCCGCAGAAGCGTGTCCTTCAGAGCCATCGCGTCCTCGTCAGAGCGCCCGCCGGAAGGCGCGCGGGGCGTTTATGCGGAGCGGGGCGCGCCAAGTCCAGCCGCTCGCAGGGCCGCCGGGGCCGCATCTGTCGCAATCCTGCCGCACCGTCAGCCCTCCGCGCGGCGGCGAACAGACGCGTCGCGCGGCGCGGATGTGGGCCAGAAATTTTTCGGCGCGGATTTTCGCCCGCCGGAAGCGGACTTAGACGGCCCCGCGAGTTATCCACAGATTCGCCCGCAGGACACAACATCTAGGGCGGAACGCAAGCGGCCCCTACCAGTTGTTGACGCAGGACGAATCCCGGCGTTAATCTCCCGGTCATGGTTCGAGGCGGTCGCCACTCTGCGCGCCGTCCCTGCCGATCTTATTCGCCATCGTCGCTTGGGGCCTGCCGCGCGTGCCGGAGCGCGTGGCAGGCCCGTCCCGAAAATCATGAACTCCCGCGCGCCGGCGCGGGACGAGACCTCGCGTCTCGTCGGAAGAGGTGTGTCTTATGCGGTTCGAGCGTCGCTACACCACTCAAGGCCAGTCGCCCTACGCGGCGATTCCGTTCCGCAAGGCGCTCAGCGAGATCCGCAACCCGAACGGTTCCGTCGTCTTCCGGCTGGAGGGCATCTCGGTGCCCGAGAGCTGGAGCCAGGTCGCCAGCGACGTGCTGGCGCAGAAGTACTTCCGCAAGGCCGGCGTCCCGGCGCGCCTGAAGAAGGTCGAGGAGAACGACGTTCCCTCCTTCCTGTGGCGCTCGGTGCCCGACGAGGCGGCGCTGGCCGCGCTCCCCGAGGAGGAGCGCACCGGCTCCGAGATCTCCTCCACGCAGGTCTTCGACCGGCTCGCCGGCTGCTGGACCTACTGGGGCTGGAAGGGCGGCTACTTCACGTCCGAGGAGGATGCCTCGGCCTTCATGGACGAGCTGCGCTACATGCTCGCCCGCCAGATGGTGGCGCCGAACTCGCCGCAATGGTTCAACACCGGCCTGCACTGGGCCTACGGCATCGACGGGCCGGGCCAGGGCCACTACTACTGCGACTGGCAGACGGGCGCGCTGACGCGGTCGGCCTCGGCCTACGAGCACCCGCAGCCGCATGCCTGCTTCATCCAGTCGGTCCAGGACGACCTCGTCAACGAGGGCGGCATCATGGACCTGTGGGTGCGCGAGGCCCGTCTGTTCAAGTACGGCTCCGGCACCGGCTCGAACTTCTCCATGCTGCGCGGCGAGAACGAGAAGCTCGGCGGCGGCGGCAAGTCGTCGGGCCTGATGAGCTTCCTCAAGATCGGCGACCGGGCGGCGGGCGCGATCAAGTCGGGCGGCACCACGCGGCGCGCGGCCAAGATGGTCATCGTCGACATCGACCATCCCGACATCGAGGCCTTCATCGACTGGAAGGTGAAGGAGGAGCAGAAGGTCGCCGCCCTCGTCACCGGCTCGAAGGTGATCTCGAAGCATCTCGGCGGGGTCATGCGCGCCTGCGCCCAGTGCGAGGCGGAGGGCGACGCCTGCTTCGACCCGGAGCGCAACCCGGCGCTCAAGCGCGAGATCAAGGCCGCCCGCAAGGCCATGGTGCCCGACGCCTACATCAAGCGCGTGGTCCAGTTCGCCCGCCAAGGCTTCACCAAGATCGAGTTCCCCGTCTACGACACCGACTGGGATTCGGAAGCCTATCTCACCGTCGCCGGCCAGAACTCCAACAACTCCGTCTCGCTGACCGACGACTTCCTGCGGGCGGTCGAGGCCGACAAGCCCTGGGAGCTGAAAGAGCGCAACTCGAAGAAGACCAAGTCGGTCAGCGCCCGCGACCTGTGGGAGAAGATCGGCGAGGCGGCCTGGGCCTCGGCCGATCCCGGCCTGCACTTCAACACCACGATGAACGACTGGCACACCTGCCCGGCGGGCGGGCGGATCCGGGCCTCGAACCCGTGCTCCGAGTACATGTTCCTCGACGACACCGCCTGCAACCTGGCCTCGGCCAACCTGCTGACGATGTACGACCGCGAGACGAAGCGCTTCGACGTGGAGGCGTTCGAGCATCTCAACCGCCTCTGGACGGTGGTGCTCGAGATCTCGGTGATGATGGCGCAGTTCCCCTCGAAGGAGATCGCCGAGCTGTCCTACAAGTACCGCACCCTCGGTCTCGGCTACGCCAATATCGGCGGCCTGCTGATGACCATGGGCCTGCCCTATGACTCGGCCGAGGGCCGGGCGCTGGCCGGCGCGCTCACCGCGATCATGACCGGCGTCTCCTACGCCACCTCCGCCGAGATGGCCTCCGAGCTCGGCGCCTTCGCGGCCTACGAGGAGAACGCGGACGCCATGCTCAAGGTGATCCGCAACCATCGCCGCGCGGCCCATGGCGAGGCGGCGGGCTACGAGTTCCTGTCGATCGCGCCGGTGCCGCTCGACCTCGCCAACATCCCGCAGGACGATCTCGGCACCCATGCCAAGGCGGCCTGGGACCGGGCGCTGGCGCTCGGCGAGGAGCACGGCTTCCGCAACGCGCAGGCCACGGTGATCGCGCCGACCGGCACCATCGGCCTCGTGATGGACTGCGACACGACGGGCATCGAGCCGGACTTCGCGCTGGTGAAGTTCAAGAAGCTCGCCGGCGGCGGCTATTTCAAGATCATCAACAACGCCGTGCCGGATGCGCTGCGGGCGCTGGGCTACCGCGAGAGCGAGATCGCCGAGATCGAGGCCTATGCCGTCGGCCACGGCTCCATGGGGCAGGCGCCGGCGATCAACCCCGGCTCCTTGCGGGCGCGCGGCTTCACCGACGAGAAGATCGCGGCGGTCGAGGCGGGGTTGAAATCGGCCTTCGACGTCAAGTTCGTGTTCAACCGCTGGACGCTCGGCGACGACTTCCTCACTGACGTGCTCAAGGTGCCGGCGGACAGGCTGGCCGACCCGACCTTCGAGCTGCTGCCCTTCCTCGGCTTCTCGAAGCGCGAGATCGAGGCCGCCAACGTCCATGTCTGCGGGGCGATGACGCTGGAGGGAGCGCCGTTCCTCAAGCAAGAGCATTACGCGGTGTTCGATTGCGCCAATCCCTGCGGCCGCACGGGCAAGCGCTATCTCTCCGTGGAGAGCCACATCCGCATGATGGCGGCGGCGCAGCCCTTCATCTCGGGGGCGATCTCCAAGACCATCAACATGCCCAACGACGCCACCGTCGAGGATTGCAAGGCGGCCTACAAGCTGTCCTGGACCCTGGCGCTGAAGGCCAACGCCCTCTACCGCGACGGCTCGAAGCTCTCGCAGCCCCTCAACTCCGCCCTCATCGCCGATGACGAGGACGAGGAGGATGCGGTCGAGGCGGTGATCCAGGCGCCGGCCGCCGCCAAGGCCGCGCAGGTGGCCGAGAAGATCGTCGAGCGCATCGTCGAACGGGTGGAACGCATTCGTTCGCGTGAAAAAATGCCCGACCGGCGCAAGGGCTACACCCAGAAGGCGGTCGTCGGCGGCCACAAGGTCTATCTGCGCACCGGCGAATACGACGACGGGCGCCTCGGCGAGATCTTCATCGACATGCATAAGGAAGGCGCCACCTTCCGCTCGCTGATGAACAACTTCGCCATCGCGATCTCGCTCGGCCTGCAATACGGCGTGCCGCTGGAGGAATACGTCGAGGCCTTCACCTTCACCCGCTTCGAGCCGGCGGGCTTCGTGCAGGGCAACGACGCCATCAAGAACGCGACCTCGCTGCTCGACTACGTCTTCCGCGAGCTGGCCGTGTCCTATCTCGGCCGCGCCGACCTCGCCCATGTGAACCCAGCCGAGATCGGCGGCATGGAGATCGGCGGCGGCGAGAGCGACACTACCCGCGATCCCGCCCGGCCGAGCCAGAGCGCGGCCCAGGTGGTCTCGCGCGGCCTCGTGCGCGGCTCGGCCGACCGGCTGACCCTGATCCATGGCGGCCCGGCGGGCGCCACGGTCGGCGTCGGCGCGGCCTCGGCCGGCCATTCGGCCCCCGCCGGGGGGACGGTCCACGCCCTGCGCGGCGCCACGGCCCTGAAGGCGGAGCCGGAGATCGCCGGACGGGCGGAGACCCTCGCCGAGACGCTGCCCTTCGCCAAGCCCGAGCGCAGCACGGCCGACCACCGTGCCGAGGCACAGATGAAGGGCTATGTCGGCGAGGCCTGCCCGGAATGCGCGAACTTCACGCTGGTCCGCAACGGGACCTGCCTGAAATGCGACACCTGCGGCGGGACCACGGGCTGCTCGTAAGCCCTCGCCGCAACGAGTGCCGGCGCGCCGTCAGTGACGGCGCGCCGGCTCGGCATCGACCACCGGCGCCAGGCCGAGCTGGCGGGCCAGCGACACGAGATCCTTCAGGCGGCCGGTCTGTGTCTTGCGCCGCAGGTTGAGGCGGTGGGTCTCCACCGTGCGCACGCTGAGCGTCAGCCGGCGGGCCACCTCCTTGTTGCTGAAGCCGGCGCTGAGGAAGCGCAGCACCTCCGCCTCCCGCGGGGTCAGCCCCAAGGTATCGCCGGGCTCCATCGCCGCGACGGGCATATCGTCGAGCGGGACGAGGCAGCGGGCGCCCTCGGCCAGCGCCAGCACGGCGGCGCCGATCTCGCGCGGGGGCGCCGTGCGGGCGACGAGCGCGTCGGCGCCGGCCGCCAGCAGCTCGCGAAGATCGGCTCCCGTCAGCGCCTGGAAGGCGACGAGGATGCGCAGCGACGGCCAGCGCTCGCGCAGCTCCGAGACCCGCGCGAACCCGTCGGCGATGTGGGTCTCGTCCAAGAAGACGAGGGCGACGTTGTTCTCGGTGCCCGTCTCGGCGAGGCCGTCAGCGCCGATGGTGTGCAGCGCGGGCAGATGTTCGAGCGTCGCCCGGACGGTCGGGCAGAGATCCTGCGGCTCGTCGAGGATCAGGACACCAACGGCGGTACTCATGCCGGAAACCCCCTTGTCATCCCGGCGCGAGACACGCAGGCCGGGTTCCGACAGAAGGTTTCAAGAGTCGTTCCATCGCTCCAGATGGTGAATACGGCTCGAGAACCGAGGTATTTACTACGCAGGGCCGGTTTCTTGCCGGTATCCGTGCCGCAACGGGACGGCAGTGTTAACCGTGCACGTCCCGAAACGCGGCAACGGCCCCGCGCGTCTCAGCCGGCACGGGCCAGGATGATGTCCGTGGCGGCGGAGACGACACGGTCGCGGCCGGTCGTCTTGGCTTCGTAGAGCGCGATGTCGGCCCGCTTGAGCAGGCCCTCGATGGTCTCGCCCTCGGACCACTCGCTCACGCCGAAGCTGCATGTAAGCCGCACCGGCCCGCGCGATCCGCGCACGCGCTGCTCGGCGACGAGCACCCGCAGCCGGCTCGCGAAGGCTTCCCCCTGCTCGAGGGCGTGATGCGGCAGCAGGATCGCGAACTCCTCGCCGCCCAGGCGCCCCACGATCCCCTCCGCGCCGAAGATCTTCGCCACCGCTTGCAGGACCGCGTCGCCGATATCGTGGCCCTGGGTGTCGTTGATGCGCTTGAAGTGATCGATATCCGCGAGGATCGCGCATAGCCGCCCATGGGCGCCCACGCGCCGGGCGGCTTCCTGCGCCCGCGCGAAGAAGGCGCGGCGATTGAGGAGGCCGGTGAGCGGATCGGTCTCCGCGAGGCGGATCAGTTCCTCCTGCATGGAGGTCAGCCGCTCCGCCGCCCGCAGGCGCGCATAGAGCGCGTCCGGACCGGGGGGCTTCTCGATGAAATCGTCCGCGCCGCTGTCGAGGGCCTCCGCGAGGTTGCGGGCGTTCTGCGCCGAGGACATCGCGATGATGTGCAGCGGACGCTTGGATTCCGCCAGCAGCCGGGCCGACCAGCACAGCTCGAGACCGCTCAAGGGGCGCACCTCGAGGCTCGTCATCAGGACATGAACCGCGGGCGTCTCCGTCACGAAGGCCAGGGCCGCCTCCGAATCGGTGAAGACCTTGACCACATGGCCGCGCGGCTCGAGCAGATCGGCGATGATCTTGAGCACGACGCGGCTGGAATCGACGACGACGATATGCATGGCGATCCGTCCCGACGGCGCGAGGGCAGTTTGGGACGAGAATGCACGGGAGACCTTAACCGATCTCCAAGGACTGCGCCGGACCGTTCGCTTCGAAACGGTCTACCGGCGCGGCACCCGGACCTCGACGATGCGGGCGCCGCCTCCGCTGCCGCTCTCGGCGGAAAGGTTCGACCATCCCCCCTCGCCGTCGCGGGTGAGGACGCGCGAGCCGGTCCGCGCGCGGGCGGCCGGCGCCGGGCGCGAACCCTCGATCACGTAGACCACCGGCTCGCCGACGGGGGCGCGGCGGATGCCGGAGACGGTGGGCACCCCGTAGGTGCCGTAGCTCCACGGCGACGGCACGATCTCGCGGGGGCTCGGAACGCGCGTCAGCGGCGCGCCGACATAGGAGCCGTCGATGAGGTTGGCGCCGTAGCCGGCCTGTCCGTAGGACGGCGCGTAGCCGCCGAGATAGGCGATGCCCGGCACGACGTCCTGCGCGGCGCAAGGGGCCGACGCGACGACGCTCGCGAGGAGGGCAGGCAGGGCGAGGCGGACGAGACTCGACGGCATGATCGACGCTCCGGCAGATCGTTCCGGAGGGAACGGGCCGGACGCAGCCTCGTTCCGGCGGGAGCGTATCCGCCAGCCGCGCAGACTGCGTAAGCGCCCGAGCCGGGCGCGCGATGCACAGGGATCCGCCGCGCGCATCCGCGCGAGCGTCACCGGCAGGTCGTCACCCGCCGCACCACCCAGCCCTCGCCCTCGACCCAGAGCCTGCGGCGGGCCTTGTTGCAGGCATATCCCTCGCCGTCCGCCTCCTGCGCGGGGGCGAGGGCGGGATCGACCCGCGCCGCCTCGGCCATCTTGACCGGGCGTTCTTCCGGGGCGGACGCGGCGCTCGCCGGCGCGGCGAGACCGATCAGGAGCAGGGCTCCGCAGAGAGCCGAAACCGTCGTCATGTCTTGTGATCCCGCGCGCCACGCCGAATGCCCGCCGCCGCGCGGTCATGCGGGCGGGAACCGGCGATCGCCGTCCGGTTCAGGCTGTGCCGTAACAAGCCGCGAAGCCGCCCGAGGGTTGCACGCGAAACGGGAATTTCGCCGTCGGTTTCGACCGGATCGTCAGGGCGTGGCGCGGTCCGCCACCACCGTGAGCATCGGCAGCGTCACCGAAGCCTGGAGGGCGGGACGCTCGCGCGGCGGCATCGACGAGACCGCCAGGGCCCCCATGCCGAGCGCGAGGGCGCAGATCAGCAGCATCGTCTCGACGCCGCGATAGAGGAGGTCCATGGCCCATCTCCCGAGCAACCGGCCGCGCCGCCGATCATCGCCGCACGATCATCGCCGCAAGAGATGAGCGGATCGTAACCGCCGCCGGGGGGACGGGCGATGCGTCCGGTCGCGGCCCGGATGCAACGCCCGCATGCGGGCCGGGCGGTCGGCGCCGCAAATCGATTGACGCATCCCGCGGCGCCCCCTAAACGACACCCCACGCCGACCGCATGCGGTCAGCGTGCCCAGGTGGCGGAATTGGTAGACGCGCTGGTTTCAGGTACCAGTCTTGCAAGAGGTGAAGGTTCGAGTCCTTTCCTGGGCACCATCAGCCGCCTAAAGCGCTGATCCGCAAAGAAGTTCTGATAGATCATGTAGTTAGTGGACCTCGCGTGGTACACGCTTCGGGTACACGCATGGTCCTGTCGATGCCTCGACCCCAGCTCCGCACCGGTTCGCACACGTACCGCCTGCGTCGGCGCGTGCCCGTCGATCTCGTCGCCGTCGTCGGGAGGCAGGAGGTCACCCTCAGCCTGAAGACGAAGGACCCGGCCGAGGCCAAGCGCCTGATGGCCGAGGAGCTGGTGAAGCTCGAAGCCCGCTGGGCGACGTTGCGGCGGGGACCGCAGACGCTGAGCGAGCGCGAAGCCCACGAGATCGCGGGCGCGGTGCATGACGCGTGGCTGACCCGGCATGCCGACGAGCCGAGCGCGCAGACCTTTTGGCCGGTCGAGGTGGGGGCCCGCGTCTTCACCCGCCCGCCGCTCGACGCGTCGAAGTCAGCCGTGGGCATGATCTGCGACGTCCCGGACCTCGGGCGGCTGATGGGCCTGGAGCAGTGGTGCTGCGAAGGGGCCGATCGTGCCTTGCAGGAGCGCGGCCTGCTCGTCGATGAGGATGGGCGCAGGAAGCTCGCCCGGGCAGTCGGCGCAGCCGTGCAGCGCGCGAGCCTGACGCTGCAGCGCATGGCCCGTGGCGAGATGCCTGACGGGTATGCCCTATCGCCGGCCCCGGCGCCGATACGAGCACCGGCAGCGCAGCCGTCGGCACCGCCAGCAGGGACACAGCAGAAGGAAGCCGCACCGGTCCGGGGCAAGGCGGCGCGCGTAACGCTGACCGGCCTGGTGGAGGGCTGGTGGGCGGAGGCCGAGAAGACGGGCAAGTCCGCCTCGACCCGCGAGTCGTACACGAACACCATGCGCGGCTTCGTGGCCTTCCTGAAGCACGACGACGCGAGCCGCGTCACGGCCGAGGACGTGATCGCCTACAAGGACCACCGCCTGAGAAGCGTCGGGCGCGGCGGAAAGCCGATCTCGCCGCAGACGGTGAAGAACAGCGACCTCGCCGGGCTGAAGTCGGTGTTCGGGTGGGCGGTGGCGAACCGGCGGCTGCCGGCGAACCCCGCCACCGGCATCAGCGTGATGAAGGTCGCCAGGACGCAGACGCGGGACAAGTGGTTCACGGACGAGGAGGCGACACGGATCCTGCGGGCCGCCTTGCAGCATCAGCAGGGCGAGGAGCTGCCCGAGACCTCCGCGGCCAAGCGGTGGGTGCCGTGGCTGATGGCGTTCACCGGCGCGCGGGTCGGGGAACTCGTGCAGCTGCGCAAACAGGATCTGCGCAGGGTCGAGGTGGACGGACATCCCGGCGGGACGTGGGTGCTGACGATCACGCCGGAGGCGGGCACGGTGAAGACGAAGAAGCTGCGGGAGGTGCCGCTGCACCCGCAGCTCGTCGAGCTGGGGTTCCCCGAATTTGTGTCGGGCGTCCGGCGGGAGCGGCTGTTCCTCGTGCCCGACCAGACCGGGGGGATCACGGGCCCGTTGCAGGGGGTGAAGAACCGCCTGGCGGAGTTCGGGCGCGAGCAGGTGAGCGACCCCGGGGTGGCACCGAACCACGGGTGGCGGCACCGGTTCAGCGTCCTGGCGACGGACCTCGGCTTCGGCGACAAGGTCACCAACGCGCTGTGCGGGTGGTCGGCGAAGTCAGTGGCGGAACGCTACGGCGGCGTGACGCTGAAGGCCCGTGCCGACGCGATCAACCGGCTGGCCTGGGTCAAGGTGTAGGGGGTCGTTTCGTCGAGGAACGAGGGTCAGCGTCCGGTGAGAACCTTGGTCAGGCGACCGTCGAAGGCACACTCGGTGCCGTGCCAGTAGGCGCAGGCGTTCTCCTCGACCTGCACCGACTTGCCGTCCGGCCTGTAGCGCAACGTGATCTCGCAGGCTTCCCCGTTCTCGTCCGGCTTCTTGCGCAGCCTGAGCGTGTTCTGGGCCGTCTTGCGGGCGATGCCGGTGACTTGCCCGGTGCAGCGGTTCAGTACCGCCGTCTCGACGCTGACGAAGTACATCCCGGCAACGGCCGGTGGATCGTCGAGGGTGGACACCTGCAGGCTGAGACGGCCCTCGCCCCGGCCCTTGAACTCACCGTCGAAGGCGGGTTCGGCACGCGCCACGGTGCTCGTCAGAACAGAGATGCCGACGAGAAGGGCCGCGGAGGGGCGGGTCCGCAGCGGTCGGTTCGGTCGCATGCCGGTTCGTGACCTCGTGTTCGCGAAGGGGGCAGTCGACTGAGCTTGCGAAGGCTTCGTCGAGCCGGAGTGGGTCAGGGGTGGTTCGGGTCGACGTCGAACAGGTCTCGGAAGGCGTCAGCCCGCTGCGCGCCGTTGAGGTTCTTGGCGTCGCGCTGGAGGTCGGAAAGCAAGAGGTTGCCGAAACCGTTGTTTTTGAGGACGAAGCTGTAGGTGCGGTAGTTAACCGAGCACTCGACCTCGTAGAGCATAGCCTCCTGTCGCTCTTTGGACGTGCAGGATGAACCCGGGTTGGTGACCGCAAGGTTCTTCCGGATCTGGGTGAGCGTGCCGAGATCGACGGGGCCGACCTTCGGGGCGATTGCAAGGATGCGGAACTTGTCGAGCATGGTCTCGATCGGCACGACCTTCTTGAGAAAGCTGACGGCCGCCGTTCCCTGAAGGGGGCGACCGCCGAGCTTAAGGTCGGTGAGGACGTAGAGGTTGTCGGCGTAACGGAGCTGGGCGGAGATGGCGGGGCGACCATCTGGCTTGTCGCAGGTGAGCTGCTGCACGCGATAGTCCGGCTCCCGGACCGGTGCGACCATGCAGAGGTGGTCGGTGCTGGCCTCGAACGCCGCGATCACGGTTTGGAGCGGCGCCAAGCCGAGGCTGGTCTGCCCCAGGTCAGCCTCCACATGAACGTTGGGCCACCTCATGTAGGCATCGGTCTTGAGTTCGGCGGGTAGGTCCTTGGCCGGAGCGGGGACCGCCGTGGCGGTCGTGAGGAACAGAAAGCTCAAGGCCTGACGGCTGAGGCGAAGAGCGGAGATTCGCGAGAGGCGGGGCATCGGCGTCACCGGGTGGAGAGCGCGGGCGCGGTGAGCGTCGGCAGCGCGCCGGGACGGGTGACGGGGCGGAAGCTCGTGCTGCCGTCGGCGTTGCGGATGCCCCCGCCCTGGTCCCGCGATCCGCGGTCGCCGAACATCAGACTGAGAACGAACACGCCGACGAGAAGCCAGAAGAAGGCGGCCGACAGGATCTGCGCGGTGGGATTGTCGAGGCGCCGGGCGGAGCCGAACACGTTGCCGGCCTTGGGGAAGAGATACTGCCAGCGCAGGATGAGGATGCCGGGGGTGATGAAGACCCGCCAGGCGGGGGAGGTGTAGCCGGGTCCGCTGTCGAGGTGGGGGTACATGGTTTCCGTCCCGGAGGTGCTGAGGGCCTGAGGGGGCTTCAGCTTTGGTGCCGCGCTCTTGCGTTGAGGGGACCATAATCCGTGGATTGATGGTCCCACAAGGCCGCGCTTGGCCCGATGAACGGGCGCGCGCTGGTCGGGTGGAACGTGCGGCGGCTGCGGGTCGCGCTGGGGCTGACGCAGGAGGCGTTGGCGGTGGATGCGGGCCTGGACCGCAGCTTCGTCGGGCGGATCGAGAGAGCCACCGAGAACCCGAGCGTCGATACCCTGGATAAGCTGGCGGCGGCGCTGCGGGTGGCGAGCGCGGAGCTGCTGCGCGAGCCGTTGGAGGGGGAGGCTCGTCCGGCGCCCCTGCGGAGCGGGCGCAAGCTCGGCAAGTAGCGCGTGAGGTTGGTTCCGAACCGAAGCGACCGGCTAGGCCGACGAAGAAACGGAAGGGTGCTGCGGAGAAACGGAACCCAGAGACGTAGCGTCGTGTCCAACACGCTGCACTGACAGCAGTTTTACAGGGTCCCGAACGAGGCCCGTGTTCCGGCTTTCCCGGGCCTCCTTGGTCAGGCGGTGTTGGTCACGAGGCCGGCGGTTACGCGGCGATCCTCCCGGCGGCCTGAGCCTCGGCAGCGTAGGTCGAGAGGGGGCGGTCGGCGATGAAGTAACGGTCGCGCTCGACGGACAGACGGAGACGGCCCCGGAGGGCCGCCAGTTCGGTGAGGTCGACGTAGCCGAGTTCGGGCGAGCCGAGGCCGGGATCGCACAGACCGAAGGCCCGAGTCGGCTCGGCCGGATCGAGTTCGGCCAAGAGCCAGGTGCCGGGACCGTCGGGCATGAACAGCTTGACGACGGGGCGTGGGTCGATCTCCTCGCCGCGGGCAGTGCGGCGGCCGTTGGCGAGGAGCTGTTCGCGTAGGGTGGCGGTGAGGAGGGCGGGCATCAGCGTGCCCCCCGCGCCGTCGAGGTTGTGTCGGACGGAGGTAGGACCGTTGCCGATCGCGTGGAGCGTTTGACGGCCGTAGTCGCCGGAGGGCGACGTCGCCGGCTGGTCCGGGTGATAGCCGGCGGAGGTGCCTCGTCCGGCACCGTCTCCGGCGTGCTCGCGGGCGGCGGCAGGGAGCGGACCGGGTTCGGAGCCGGCGGCGGGGACGAAGGGTCATCACCGTGCAGGGCGAACTGGGCGACCCTGGCGTGGTCGCAGTAGCGAGCCCAGAGCTGCCGGGCGAGGTCGGCGGCGCCGGCCTCGTGCAGGGCAGCGATGATGCGTTCCAGGGTGATGTTGTGGAAGGCGACCGTGGCGGGGTCGTTGCGGCCGTCGGGGTCACGCAGTTCGGTGCGGTAGAGGGCGGCCACGGCTTGAGCCCGGCGATTGAGTTTCGGCGCGATGAGCACGAAGGCCCCGCGCGAGGCCAGCCCGTGGCGCAGCATCAGGGCGACCATGACCTGCTCGCGCCTCAGCTGCTCGAAGCCCGCACGGGCGAGCGTGGGGCTGTCGGGGGCCTTGTACAGACCGCTCTCACGTGCCGCCTCGACGTAGCGCGCGCGCGGCGTGGCGGTCGGGCCGGTGAGGCCCTCGACGTACTTCAGCTCCGCGCCGATGACGGCGATCTCGCCCAGCGGCGTGATCACCTCGATGAGGGCGTCGAGCGCCGTGCCGTCCCCGTACCAGCGGTCGCAGAAGCGCCCCGGGCTGTGCTCGAACCGGATGCGGGTCACCTCGCCGACGAGGTCCGGCAGCAGGCCCCGCCAGACGCGGGTGGCGAGGGTGAGGTCCCCGGCCATGGTGGCCAGGAGGTTCACGGTCATGGCCTGTGAGGACAGGAGGTGTCCCCAGAGGCGGTCCTCGTTCCACAGGGCGCCGGGCTCGCGGAAGAGGAGCGCCTGGCGGGCGTGGTCGCGGATGGCGGGGGTGAGGAAGGTGGCGCCGGCCTGCGCGGCGTCGCGGCGGAGCAGCCAGTTCGCGGGACGGCGGCGTGGCTTGTCGGCAGAATCGCGGGTGATGAAGGTGGCGGCTGGGTGTTGCTGATCCTGGCGCCATAGGTGAGCGAGCACCCGGCAGGAGGCAGAGAAGCGGCTGTCGTTGGCGACGAAGGTGTGGTGTTGGCGGCGGAGGGTCTCGCTGAGGAAGGGAGCGTGAACGAGGGGCTGGATGAAGGGGCTGGCTGCTACGGCGGTGCCGGGTGCGGGATCAGAGAGCATAGGGCTGGCCTTCAGCTGCGGATCAGGACAGCTGAAGGTTCAGTTTCACGGGCCGGGAGTTGCGGGCGTCGGAATGGAGGGCGCTGGCAGCGAGTGGGATTGTCGTGAAGCGGAGGTTGTTATGGCAACCTCACGGCGGGCGGAGGAGGTGCAGGAGAGCCCGCAACGGCTTCCCTGTAGATCACTCGGACACGGCGGCGATTGCGCAGCACATACTGCTAGCGGGATCATCAGCAGCCGGTGTTGCAGGGGGGGGTATTGTATGTAGCTCGTTGATTAGCGGCTTCTCATCCCAAAGCGGGCCTACACCCATAGCGTTTCACAGGTATAGGAACGTGCTTCTAGAAGCCGGCAGCGGCTTGAGCAGAGATATGTATTGTGGTCACGAGATTTTTATTAGATTTACGTTGATCTTACTAGGCGGCTTCGATCTCGTCTTCCCGCCACGGGTCGAGGCCGTTTGCCCAATCGACGAGCGTGTCGGCCTGCACGAGGCGGCGAAGCTCGTCCTCGACCGCGCGCTTGTCGCGTTCGAGCGGAGCAATCCGCTCTGAGATGGCGGCTTGAACCGCGGCGTCGGGTAGGCCCTCCACATCGACGGGCAGGATCACCGCGGCGCCACGCACCATGCCGACCGTGACGCGCGTGTAATCGGGCGAACCATCCTGCCTGTACCGCCCGACCGCCATGCTCTCGAAGATCGGGGTGAGCGCGTATTCGAGGTACGGGAGATGGAGATACGGTGCGAACTCCTCCTTGGCCTTGAGGATCCCCGCATGGCTGTTGGCGCTGAAGCGGCCGGTCCTAGCGAACACCGGTCCGGCGTATCCGTCCGCTGCCCAAGTCAGGTAGTCGCCTTCATAGGCGTAGCTGTCGATGTGCCCGGCCGTCTCGTTGCGAAACGACGAACCCGTGTACACCGGGTACTCACCCGCGTGGGCGAGGACGTAGCTCCGTGTCAGACCGCCATTTCCCTTCCCGACATCGAACAGGTCGGTGATCTTGAACTCTTCGGTCGCGCCCTGGTGCGCAGCGAAGGCGATACGCTTCTTCGACAGGTCTGCTAGGAGGCCGGCCAGCCGGATCTTGAGGGCCTGCAGCGAGGCATACCGGGCGGCAACTGCCTCTTGGAACGCAAGCGAAGGCAGGCCGTCCTCATCGACAGGCACGGGCACCAGGACGACTGAGGCGTTCTTTGATGCGATCTTGACGTAGTCGCTCTCGCCGCTCTCCTTCCGCCGGCCGGTCGCTGCCTCCCGCAGCACCTTGGTCAGGACCGGCGCGAAGAACCCAAGGTCGATGCGCTCCGCAAGCTCCGCCTTGGGCTTGAGCACCCCGACGTCGCGGGTGGCAGAGAACCGCCCTCGCGTACGAACGTGAAGCCTGCGTAGCCGTTGGTCGTCCAAGTCAGATACCGACCGTCGAAGTCGTACCCATCGACGGTCCCGTGAACCAGGCTAGGATCGGCGGAAGCCGAGTAGACCGGATAGGGACCGGGATGCTCGCGGTAGTACGTCTTGATGTATTTGGAGTTGCCACGGAAAACGTTGAATAGTTCCGAGACGGCGAATTGGCGAACCCGGGCCTCAGGCATCGCCGACCTCCTTCAGGATGGCGTCCAAGCTATCCTTCAGCGTTCGAATGGCGTCGTAATACTCTTCCTCGGTGAGTACCTCTTTCTCCTCGTACAGGCCCAGGGCCGCCTTTTCCTCGTTCGTCCAGAATCGATCGATGGTCCAGGACGTCTTACCGAGCAACTCCGGTCCAACGAGCTTGAGCTTGCCAGACTGAATGTGAGACGCGGCTTCCTCGTCCTCGGCGATGCGGTCGCGAACCGCGACATAGGCGCGGAAGAGTCGGGCCATCTCCGGCATATCGGTCTCAGAGGTCGGGTGTCGACCGGTGTCGAGTGTCTCGCCGAAGGCTGTCACGATGTACGAGAAGATCGGGTGCTGCTGCACCTCGCTGGGCGACTGCTTTTTGCGCAGGCACAGGACGTAGGTCTTCTTGTTGACCCCGAAGAACGTCTTGTTAGGCAGCGAAACCATTCCGTCGACGAAGCATTCCCGAGCAATCATCTCCCGCAGCTTGGCGTCCGACCCCCGGAGGAAAACCCCGTCCGGTAGGATCACGAAGGCGCGGCCGCCAGGGGCCAGCTCCTTGACGATCTTCTCGACGAACAGTCCTTCGACGCCCGTCCCACCCGCGTCGTAACGCAGGCCGGCTCGCTTGGCGGCCTCCTTGAGGTTCGCCGATCCGCTGGTGACGTACGGCGGGTTCGACAAGATCAGGTTGTAGACTCCCTCGTCGACGTCGGACAAGGACCCAAGCGCGGTATCGGAGTAAGCCTGGAAGATGTCGTTGAAGGATTCTGCGAGCGCGAGCGTTGCATCCGGGTGCTTCGACAACAGGTCTGACTGATAGATCACGAAATTGGCCTTCGCGAGAATGATGGTTAGGTTCTCTTCGATCTTGTCGCTGCCCTTGTCGAATCCTCGGTAGATCAAGTCCGACTTGACGTACGGTACCTTCAGCGTGCGCTTCCTCTCCTTGGCGGTCTTGAACGCCATCTGGAACTCAGGGCGCTTCAACCTTGCCGCGCGCCGCGACGCTGCCTCCAGGACAAAGCCTCCGACCCCGCAGGCAGGGTCACATAGAGACGATCCCGACGGGAGGCTCTCGACATCCGCCATGTCCACGATGCCGCTCATCAGGCGCCGAGGGGTGAAGAACTGTCCGAGCGAGCGTTGCCCGACGCTGCCCTTGAGAAACTCCTCGAACAGGCGCGACTTGAACTGCTTGTCGATGTCGACGAGGCGGCCACCCTCCTCACCTACCTCGTACTCCTTGAACTTGGTCAGGATCTTCTTGAAGACGTAGTTGTGATCGGCGTTCTCCGCGTTGAGCGTGAACCCATTCATGATCGTGGTCCGGTCGCGTGGCCCCTCTGGGAACATATCGCGCAGGTATTGGCGAACCTGGAATCGATAGTACCGCAGGCACTGCTCGGCAGGCTTCGAGAGCACTGCCTCGAAACTGATGTCGACGCCGTTCTGATCGGTCGTCAGGACCCCCAGGTCGGACAGGTACTTGAACATGAAGATCTCGACGAACGTCGCAAGCGATTTGTCGGGACTGGGCGTGTTCCCCGCCGTGTAGATGTCCTGCCAGACCGACCGGGCGAGCGCCGACGGGTTGAGGCTCTTCTTCGGCCGTAGCCGGTCCCCGTCGAGGCGTTCGTCCAGGGCATGGACGAGCGCGCGGCTCGCCTCGGCCACCGCAGCCTTGGGGTGGCCCGGCGCGAGGAAGACGTCCTTGATCGGGGTGCCATCCTCGTGATGGACGGGGTTGTAGGCCTTGGTCTCGTCTGGGAGGAACCAGAAGGAGGCTTTGGCATCCGAGGAGATGCAGAACTTGGCGCCGACCGCCGCGCCGACGTCGGCGGCTTGGCCGATGCCATCGTCCTTCGCGAGGTTTTTCTTGAACTCCACCACCGCGACGACACGCGCTTTTTTCGAGCGCCGATCGATGATCAGTCCGTCGGGCTTGCGTGCCTCGAACGATGTGTAGTCACGATAAGGGATCAGCTTGGCGTCGCGAAGGGCGGAGAGGTGCGTGTCCCCAATGTCGAGGTACTCGAAGTCCCCGTAGGATGTGCCGCCCTCATCCAGACCTCGCTTGATCAATTCCTCCGACATGCCCCGAGTCCGGCCCCTGTGTCATGGCGTCTCCCGACGCCAGCTCCCCTCCGGATGCCGAGCGACAAAGAGGCCCTCCGAGCATCAAGCAGGAAAATCGTTGAGCAACCTTAACCATACCGGAGAACGCCACGTGCCGTGATGACTGACGAGCAACAGCGACCGCTTGGCTTGCGGACCGGGTTGGCCTCGGGCCAGGGTATGGTCCAGCAGTTGATGACGCTGCCGGCGAGCGCGAGCGAAATCGCCGTATCGTCGGGCTATTGCCCCGGGGCGAGGTCGAAGGGGCCGCCGCCGGTCATCTCGGTATGAAGGGGCTGGGTGTCCCGGCGGGTGAACTCCGACGTAGTGCCAAAGGCGTCACCGACGGCGAGGCCAAGAAGGGCACCGCGAGCGCGGTCTTAGATGGCGGGATTAGGATCAGGTGTGCTGGTCAGGGGCGTCAGTCCTCGATGGGGATGAAGCGGCAGGGCGTTCAGCGGTGGGGTGTGGAAGCGTGCGGGGGACGGAGAAACGGAACGTCCGGCGGGTGAAACGGAGTGGTGGGCGGGTAAGTCGTTGATAGAGCTGACGAGGCCTGAGGGGGCGTGTTCCGGCCTTCCCCACTACAGGTCCAGCAGCGTGTTGGCTGTCTGGTGAAGGCGGCACCGGTCTTGTCGGCGGTGCGGCAGTCCCGGCGTGGCGGACAGCTCTGTCGCTGTCCGAACGGGCCGCAGGAGAGCCGGCCTCACCACATCGCCGGGGATGTCATCTCACAGGGGTTATGCTGAAATGTAGTGCCGAAGACAGCTCAATCAGAGCTAAGCCGGAAGGCTTCTCGCGTCACACCCAGAGCGTTCGGGCGCCAGGGGGAACGGCGCATCACGCTCCTGCTGAGAGGCGCGCGAGGTCAGCGAGGATGGAGCGCAGCTCGCCCCAGGGCGAGGCATCGCGGAAGGCCCCGCCGGGTTCCTGGCTGGCGAGGAGGACGAGGATCTTCGTGCTGATGTCGCCGAGGGTGGTGGCCGGCGTGGCGAGGAGCGTCGCGGCCGCCTCGTGCACGGCGGCGTCGAGGGTGGCTTCCTGCGCTTGAGCACGGGTGAGACCGCAGGCGCGGGCGCCGCGAGCCCAGGCACGCTGCCGACGAATCAGGACTTCCTGCAGGCGCCAGCGGCGGCGGCCCGGCGGGACGAGGCGGACGATTGTGTCGATGTCGGCCGCGTAGCGGATGAGGCAGCCGGCTGGCTTAGGCAGGCGCACGCGGGGGTGCTCGAGTTCGGCGAGGAGGAATGCTTCGAGCCGGTCGCAGCGCCACAGGGCGGCTTCGTGCCGGGCGAGCAGGGCTTCGAACGCGGCGAAGAGATCGGGGATGGTGTCCGGAGCGCAGACGCCGTTATCCTCGATGGACCGAGCGGGCAGTGAGCCCGGGGTGACGGCGGCTGCCGCGAGACTGGTGAGCAGGGACAGCAAACGCCGACGCGTCGGGGAACGCACCAACGAGATGGATGCGTCGTCCGCGTCGTCGTGATGCGCCATGATGCTTGCCTCGTCCTGGGGGTCGGACGAAGGTTCACGGTCACGCTGGTTCTCTTGCGTCCCGACGACACGGCGACGGCGAAATCGCAGCCGCTGAAGCCCCACTTGTCATGCGTTCGACGCAGGACATTCCCAGGGCCGTTGAGGTGGATGGTGGTATAAGTCGTTCTGCTATTTGCACCACGCATGTCGTTGCGTATGCTCATGGAGCATGACGCTGCCGTGTGCCTACTATTTGGGCATTTTTGCCCGCAAGTTCTCGGGCCCTGAAATGAATCTGGGGGGCAACGGCACGGTGTGGCCGCTGCCCCGAGGCGGCTGACCGACCTTGGGTCCTCACGTGAACAGGACCCCTACGCCCATGATGGATCGTCTGGAGCGGTACTCCCGCAACGCGACGCACGACGACGAGTGCGCCGAGACCGAGACCAAGACCTATGACGCTTCGGCGCCGACCGAAGCGACCGGGGTGGCGATCTCCGCTCCGCTGACGGCCGTGATCTCCCATGGTGACGACACGATGGTGCCGGATGCGCCGGCACCGTCCCACCGGATGGACGTCGATTCGGATGGCGTCGCAACGCTTGCGTCGTCGACGATCACGGGAAACGCGGAGGCCGGTGCGCAGGACGATGAAGCGCTTATAGCGCTGCGCCGTGAGGTCTACAGCCTGACCGCCGACATGTCGGTTGAGCAGCTGATGGCGATCTCCGACCCGGCCGTGCGCGCGGCGGGCCTGCTCATGGCCGATCTGCTGGCCCTGCGCGATGGTGATGCCGCAGGGCTGACGAAGCTGGCGGTCGGTGTCGAGATCCCCGAGGCCGGTCGGCACGGCGAGATGGCGTTGCTGCTGTTCCGCGAGGCCCTGGCCATCCGCAGCGAAGCGAAGCGGAAGGCGTTCGAGAAGAAGCGCCCGGGTCGCATCAAGGCCCTCAGCGATTTCGGCCGTGAAGCCCTACTGGACGAGGTCGCCCGCCTGCGTGGCCTGCGCTGACCTTGGACCGGTGAAAGGGCGCCCACCGCTGGGCGTCCTCCCCAGATCTTCGACGACACCTATTCCCCTGACGCCGCCCGCCGAGTGAAGCGGCATGGAGATCACGATCATGGAAGACGGAATGAACAGCACGCTGGGCATGGTGCCGGCATGGCGAGACGCGCCGTACCTCGCCGACAGGGAGGAACGGGAAGAAGACAGCCACCGGCAGATCGACACGCAGGAGCCATCACCACGCGAGCGTGCGGCCGGCGAGCCTGGGGTAGACCCGACGCGTCGCGAGCACTGGCCGTCGCGGGAGGCGCACCTGCGTTTCCTGATCGACGGCGGCTACGATCTCGCAGAAGGGGATGAGACGGAGTGGATCTCCGGAGCCTTCGACGATCCGAACGTGCGGGTGGCGCAGGCCGTGCGGGGAGCGACGCAGCGCGACTACGAAGTCGTCTGGGAGTACCGGGGCGCCAGCGAGTACCTGACCCTCGATCACTTCGATCTGGGCTACGGCGCCGTCGCCTTCGCAAACTGCCTGGGGCTGGTCCTGAACACGTGGACGACCATCGTCTGGGCGAGCGTCGGCATCACGGGCGATTTCGCGGTGGGGCAGGCGGACCGACGGTTCCGGGAACTGCTGCGCAAGCGCCTGATGAAGCGCGGTCTGCCGGTGGCGTGGCTGTGGGTGTTTGAGCGTAGCGAACAGCGTGGCCTGCATGCGCACCTGCTCGCCCATGTACCGAAGGTGCACCGGGATTGGGTGAAGCGGGTGATCGAGGAGTGCGTCGAGACGGTCGCAGAGCGCCCGGTGGTGAAGGTGCCGGGCGAGAAGACGGTGCTGGTGAAGGGCCGTCACGACAAGGCGATCGGCCCGCAGTGGTTCTGGTTCCGGTACATGATGAAGGGGATCACACCAGGCATCGAGCTGAGTGATCCGGAGCAGCCGGGTCACTTCGTACCGCTGAAGGAGATTGCGGCGATGCGGCGAATGGACCCGCAGGGTATGGTCCGCACGCAGCGATTCGGGGTGTCGCGGGCGCTGCAGCAGCTTAGGCAGGCGCAGCAGCGCGCCGAGACGGGTCTGCCGGAGAATGCGTTGCGCGCGGGCGCGATGAACTTCTGTGAACTGTTTGACGATCGCTACTATGAATGGTCCCAACGGGACGAGAACCGGCGCCAGAGCGAGGAACTCTACAAGACGCTGGTCATCTGAGAGTGTGGTTCGGCATCTTCGAGAAACGGAGCGGCAGGCCCCAGAAACGGACTGGCCGGCCGCGATCCGTTTTGGAATGAATGGGTTAGCGTATAGGCTGTGATCTGGCCATCCAATGTAGCCGGGAATCCTCGTATGCCGGCTGACGCTCGAGCGGCGTCGTGACATAGAGCACGGGATGATCTGTCCGAGAAGGGTGGATTTCTGCAGTTCCGGTTTCGGGCACAGATCGGGAAAAGCGGACGCTCGGCAGCAGCAAATTCATGCCGAAAGCGAATCGACAGATCTTAATTCAAGTAATCAAATAGCAAAAATTCGCTTCAGTACAAACCGCTCCGAGCTCAAAGATCGAAGCAAGAAAGGTAAAATCTTGAACTCTTAAATCTAGAAATTTATCTTTGATAAATAATCTTCCAATTTAAGCTCAGTTGATCTGCGGCGATCGACGCCAGCGGTTTTTCGACCGTCGACCTGACCCTGTCCGCTCCGCCAGACCTCTTCGCTCAAGTTCGATGCAGGCCGCGCAGACGCCGTCGATGGGATCGGAGCTGGAGTGGCCGGACCGGATCTTGATGACCGACGCGCTCATGAATTCGTCGTCGAGAGCCGCCAAAATTTTGAGTTCGTGCGGCGTGAGCGGACGCAAGATGACCTCCTCAACGTCTCGGTGAGCCGTATCTCACCCGGATTAAGCGCCACGCCCGAGCTGCCGTTGATGCGGGAACCGATGATCGAGCGGGCCATGTTGATCCGGACCGTCGGCTGCGACACGGCGCCGGACCTCTTCCAAGGGCTCGATCGCCTCGGACGCGCATCCCGATTGCGATCCGGCTGAAAAGCCTGGACGACCGGCGATGCTGCGTCTTTCCTAGGATTCGCGGACCCGCGCTCAACCGCATCGCGGTGCCTTGCAACGGCCCGCGACAGCGGCAAGCCCGGACCCCGTCAGGAGAAGCGCAAGTTGCTCCGGGTCAGCTGATCGACGGATGCGCAACCCATCAACCGCATGTCCCGTTCGATCTCGGACCGCATCAGGTCCAATGCGCGCTCGACCCCGGCCTGACCGGCCGCGGCGAGGGGGAACAGGTAGTAGCGTCCGAGGCCGACGGCCTTCGCTCCAACGGACAACGCCTTCAAGACATGAGTGCCGCGCTGGACGCCGCCGTCCATGATCACGTCGATCCGGTCGCCGACCGCGTCCACGATCTCGGCGAGCTGGTCGAAGGCCGTGCGCGAGCCGTCGAGCTGGCGCCCGCCGTGGTTCGACAGGATGATGCCGGTGCAGCCGATGTCGACCGCACGCTTGGCGTCCTCCACCGACATCACACCCTTCAGGCAGAATTGGCCGCCCCACTCACGCACCATGGCGGCGACGTCGTCCCACGACAGGCTGGGATCGAGCATCTCAGTGAAGTAGCGGCTGATAGAGAGTGCCCCCCCGCCCATATCGACGTGGCCGTCGAGCTGCGGAAGCGTGAAGCTCTCGTGCGTGAGATAGTTGATCCCCCAGGCCGGCTTCAGAGCGAACTGCATCATCCCGGCGAGGGTGAGCCGGAACGGGATCGAGAACCCCGTCCGCTTGTCGCGCTCGCGGTTCCCCCCCGTGATGCTGTCGACGGTCAGCATCATGACCTCAATGCCGGCCTGCTTGGCGCGGGCCATCATCTCACGATTCAAGCCGCGGTCCTTGTGGAAGTAGAACTGGTAGACCTGGGGACCGCCGCTGATGCGACGCGCTTCCTCCAGGCTCACGGTCCCGAGCGAGGACACACCGAACATCGTCCCGTGCTTGCCCGCCGCCGCGGCCACGGCGCGCTCCCCCTGATGGTGGAACAGCCGCTGCAAGGCTGTGGGCGAGCAGTAGACCGGCAGGGCGAGCCGCTGGCCCATAACCGTCACGGACAAGTCGATCTCGCCGACGCCGCGCAGGACGTTCGGCACCAGGTCGCAGCGGTCGAAGGCCGTCGTGTTGCGCCGGTAGGTCACCTCGTCGTCGGCCGCCCCGTCGATGTAGTCGAAGATCGGCCCGGGCAGCCGGGCCTTCGCCATGCGGCGGAAATCGTGGAAGCTGTGGCAGGTCTTCAGTCGCATCTTGAGTCCCCTTGGGCGCGCGGCGCCATCGCCAGCGCAGAAGGATGACCGGGAGGGATCGCTCACCCCCGGCCCGGCGGCTTCAATGAGCGAGGGGCGGGATCGCCGCGGCCGGCACCATGGCGGTGAATGGCGGCACGTAGGCCTGCAGCATCACCAGGACGCCGACGAGGCAGGCGAGCGCGATCGAATGGAAGAAGACGTAGCGCAGGATCTTCGCCTCGCCGCCGTACCACTGCGTCGCCGTGGAGGCGACGACGATCGACTGCGCGTCGATCATCTTGCCCATCACGCCGCCCGAGGAGTTCGAGGCCGCCATCAGGGTCGGCGACAGGCCGAGCTGTTCCGCGGTGATCTTCTGCAGGCCGCCGAACAGCACGTTCGAGGCCGTGTCGGAACCCGTCAGCGCCACGCCGAGCCAGCCGAGCATCGCCCCGAAGAACGGGTAGATCCAGCCGGTCTGCGCGAAGGCGAGGCCCAGCGTCGCGTCGGTGCCCGAGTACTTGGTGACGTAGCCCAGCGCCAGCATCGCCGAGATCGTGATTAGGGAGTAGCGCACGAGCCAAGCGGTGCGGCCGTACTCGCGCAGCAGCTTGAGCGGGCTGAAGCCGAGGATCAGGCCGCCCACGATCGCCGAGAGCAGGATGCCGGTGCCGGTCGCCGAGAGCAGGTTGAGGGTATAGATCGCGGCCTCGCTGTGACTCGCGGCGACGACCGGCGGCATCTTGAAGACGAGATTGTGCAGGTACGGCACCGGCATCTTCCATACCCAGAGCGCGTCGAGCCAGGCGCGGAACTGCGGCGTGCCCCAGGCGAAGACGAAGAGCGACAGGATCAGCCAGGGCAGCCAGGCGCGGAACACCGTGCCGGGGGAGTGGGTCCGCCGCTCGGCGACCGGCGCTGCTCCCGCGGCGACATCGGTCGCGGTCCAGATGCGAGCGGGCTGCCAGACGCGCAGGAAGCCGGCGAGCGCCGCCATCGAGCAGATCGCCGCGACTACGTCCACGAGCCAGGGGCCGTGGAAGTTCGAGACGAGATACTGCGGAACCGCGAACGAGAGACCGGCCACGAGCAGCGCCGGCCAGACCTCCAGCATGCCCTTGCGGCCGGCGAACGCCCAGATCAGCCAGAACGGCACGAGGAGGGAGAAGAACGGCAGCTGCCGGCCGATCATCGCGGACAGCGCGATGAGATCGAGCCCCGTGACCGCTGAGAGTGCGATCACGGGAGCGCCGAGCGCGCCGTAGGCGACGGGCGCGGTGTTGGCGATGAGTGAGAGGCCCGCGGCGGCCAGCGGCGTAAAACCGAGGCCCATCAGCATCGCAGCCGTCACCGCCACCGGCGTGCCGAAGCCGGCCGCACCCTCGAAGAAGGCGCCGAACGAGAACGCGATGAACAGGAGCTGCAGCCGCCGGTCCGGCGTGATGCCGGCGATCGAGTCGCGCAGGATGTCGAACTGCCCGGTCCGCTCCGTAAGCCGGTAGAGGAAGATGACGTTGAGGATGATCCAGCCGATCGGCAGCAGGCCGAACGCCGCGCCGTAGACGGCGGTGGCCCCGGCCATCGGGGCCGGCATCCCGAAGCCGATCACGGCGACGCAGAGCGCCACGACGAGGCCCAGCAGAGCCGCGACGTGCGCCTTCAGGTGCAGCAGGCCGATGCCGCCGAGGAGCACAACGATCGGCAGGGCGGCGAGCGCCGTCGACCAGAGGGCGCTGCCCAGGGGATCGTAGACTTGGTTCCAACTCACGGCGTGGTCCTCCCGATGGTGGTCCAATCCAAGCTGTGATCGAGCCAGCACCCATCGTCGCCCCGCGCGTGTGGCGTACGCGCGCGGAACCAGGGCCGCCTTCACCGAGCTGAATCGATGCCAGGGCTCATTATTAAACCGCAGGCCGCCGCCTGGTAAAACAATTTTACCAGGCGTGTCAACTGGACATAGCGCTTGCCCGAGCTACAGTTGTCAGGCGGGGCGGGTTGGTACGGGTGAGTGGGAGCGGGAGATGGAGGAGGACTCGATCAAGGGGGCGAGCGCTGCCGAGAGCACGGCGCGCCACCTGAAGGATCTGATCCGCGAAGGTTCTCTCAGCCCGGGCGATCATCTGCTGCCCGAGCGTGATCTGGCCGTGCAGCTCAACGTGTCGCGCCCGACCTTGCGACAGGGCATCAAGATCCTGGAGGACGAAGGCCTCATCGTCCAAATGCCCACCGGACGCTCGGTGGCCGCCCTCGGCCGCGGGATCACGGACCCGCTGATCGCGCTCATCGCCTCCCATGCGGAGGTCGTGGACGATTATCTGGAGTTCCGGGCGACGACCGAGCGGCTAGCGGCCCGCCTCGCGGCCGAACGCGCGAACAGCGTCGATCGCGAGCGGCTCAGCCTCTGTATGGATCGCATCGACCGCGCTCACGAGAGCGGCGTCCGGCGCGAGGAGGCGGAGGCGGATGTCGACCTGCACATCGCGGTCTACGAGGCGAGCCACAACCTCGTGGTGCTGCACACGATGCGGGCGTTGTCCGGCCTGCTCCGGAAGGGTGTGATCGAGAACCGCGAGACCTTGTTCTCCCGTCCGGAGACGCGCGACCAACTGCGTGCGCAACATCGGGCGATCTTCGAGAGCGTAATGGCCGGGAACGCGGAGGAAGCGGGCAATGCCGCTGAGGCGCACATCCACTACACGCACCACGCCCTAAATGAGATCAAGGCATCGGAAGCGCGTCTGCAGGTATCCTTGCGCAGGCTGAATGGGGGTCGGGTTTCGACACGGCAGAAAGTCGAGCGATAGGCTCTGATCAGCGCAGTAAAGCCTTTGACGCATCGTGACACCGCGAAACATGCGTCCGCTTTCGGGATCCGCATGGCTGTATGTGAATGACTTAGTTGGGTCGAAAGCGGAAGGCGCCGTTCGAAAGGTGTGCTTCTGAACCCCGATGAAGAAACGGAGCTGCAGTAGGGAGAAACGGAGCGGCTCGCCGGGATACCCCATTTGCATGAAGGGGTTGGCGTTCAGGGCGTGTTCCGCTCGTCCGACCTATTCCTGATCCCCCCTTCCTGTGTAGAGGGAATCCATAAAACGGTTAGGGGGCTCGTCTCATGCCTCCGGAGGGGGAGGCCCGAGCGGGCTGTTGTGCTCGAAGAGCACAGCTTCGCCGGTGACCCGGCGGAAGCTGGCGATCGTCAGATCCCCGCGAGGGAGGCCGTCGGAGCCGGGGTCGGAGGTGAAACCTTGTGACAGGCAGGCCGGGGTTGGGCTGTCGGCCTTTACTCACCGCTTCCCGCTCACCGAGCGGCCAACGCGGACGGATGCCTGCCCTCCGCACCCTTGGGGCAGGCTGTCGTCTGGAGGTTCGGGGCGACCCGGTCCTCCTCCTGAGTGGCCCGGCGTACCGGACTACCCTTGCTGCCGATGCCCTTCGGCGTTTGACCCGGCGGTTCTCCGCCCCGCCTGACTAGCGGTGGAGGCTCGGGTGCCCGGGATGGGCGTGGCGTATGTTTCGATATGGCGAGATGACGTGCGCGCGACCAACGATCCGAGCCTGTTTGGCCGTGGGATGTCGGAGCGTTTGAGAGACGGACTGCCGTTGAATGCTACCACACAGATGTGGTACACAGCGGCCTCGGCGAGGTTCGCTAACGCGTTGATCAAAAACGAACTTGTTGCACGGAAGCCCAATCCTTTCCTGGGCACCAATCGCTGAAATCGACTTCGATTTCGTTGCGCTTTTTTCCTGAACGTCCCACCGGCCCGGTGCCGCTCGAAAAGCGGGACGTGTCTCTCTCTCGAAATCAGTTCAGGCGCATGAGCCCGCAGGCAAGCGGTTTTCGCTCGGCGTTGCGGCCAGCGCCAGCATCGGCGTCGCGCTGAGCCATACGGCGCCGAGCGTGATCGTCTCCCGCGTCGACGGCGCGGGATCACGGCAGCGCCTTGCCGACGAGCGAGCTGCGTTGGCTCCGGAACTGTAACGGAACCAACGCAGCAGCACAGGAACAGGGCGCGCCCGAAATCGGCGCGGCGCTCTGTCCCCTGGAACGACTTGTCCGGCGGCGTCATTCGGCCGAGGCGGTTTCCCTGACGGCCTTCCTGACGACCACCTCGTCGCCGACGCGGCTGATCGTGATCGCCTGCGCCTGAGCGCCGAGCTCCTGCGGGATCGAGACGACGGTGCTCTGGCCGGGGGCCAGGGTCGCCTCGAAGCGGACCGCCGGGGCGGATTCGCGCCGGGCGAGGGTCACGACCACCCGGTAGCCGTCCGGCTGAGCCGTGTAATAGGTCACGCCCGACAGGGTGCCGAGATCGATGCTGCGCGCCTGAAGCGCCTTCACGCTCTCGGCGGAAGCCGTGGCGGACAGGGTGAACGCGGCCGCGGCCGCGAGAGCGATGCTGCGAATGGACATGTCTTTGAGTCCTCGTGGTTTTCGAGGCGACCGCCTCGTGATGACGAGGAATATGCGCTGCGCCGCAGCATGATTCAAATCGATGTCATTGATTTATAATATCGATCAAAACGATACTTCGGCTCGTATCGGCCGGGGTGTGCCGCCGTCCGGGCTTTCGCCGCCGGAGCGGGCGCCGTATCAATCGCCCGGCGCCTGTCGGACGCTTTCAGGAGCGCCCGACAGGCTCTAAATCCCTGTTCTGTCGTATGTCCGGACGGAGAACCGGTATCCCCTTCTCCTGGACGGACTCTGGGATCCTGCGATGGGTATGCCGATGGGAACGTGCACGTTGTTCGGCCTGCTGCCCGGCCTCGTCGCGGCGGCCGTCGCCCTGGGGGCCGCTCCCGTCCTCGACATAGGACGCGTCAACGCGATGGATCGGGCCGCGTTTCTCGAGACCTTCGGGGCCGTGTTCGAGAACTCGCCCTGGGTCGCCGAGCGGGTTCTGCCGGAGCGGCCGTTCGACAGCCCGAAGGCCTTGCATGCGGCGATGATGGCGGCGGTCCGCGCGGCGCCCGCCGAGGAGCGGCTGCGCTTCCTCAACGCCCACCCGGAGCTTGCCGGAGCGGAGGCGCGCCAGCGGCGGATGACCGCCCATTCCGTCGCCGAACAGGGGAGCGCGGGACTGGACGGGCTGAGCGAGGCCGATCTCGCGCGCTTCGACCGCCTCAACGCCGCCTACCGGCAGACATTCGGCTTCCCGTTCATCATCGCCGTGCGCGGCCGGACGCAGCCCGAGATCCTGCGGACGTTCGAGCACCGGCTCGAGAACACGCCCGAGGCGGAGCAGGAGGCGGCGCTCGCGGAGATCGCCGCGATCACGCACGGACGGCTCGAGCGCATCCTCGGGCCGTTCGACTGACAACGACGAAGGGCCCGCCTGCCGCCTCGTGGACAGGCGGCGGACGGGCCCGATCGCCCGGCCTCAGGCCGGCTGCTCGGCGGCGGCGATATGGGCGAGGTCCGGCGGCGGGCTGTCGAGCACCTCATGCGCGCGAGCCCGGTCGAGATCGCCCTCCCAGGCCGCCACCACGACGGTGGCGACGCAGTTGCCGATGAGGTTGCCGAGCGCCCGCGCCATGCCGATGAACCAGTCGACCGACAGCACCAGCACGAGCCCGATCGCCGGGATCGAGGGCACCGCGTTGAGGGTCGCGGCCAGGATCACGATGGCCGAGCCCGGCACCCCATGCGCGCCCTTCGACGTCACCAGCGAGACGCCGAGGACGAGGAGCAGGTCGCCGAGGGACAGCGGCGTCCCGGTGGCCTGCGCGATGAACACCACCGCCAGGGTCAGGTAGATCGAGAAGGCGTCGAGGTTGAAGGAGTAGCCGGTCGGCACCACGAGCCCGACGGTCGACTTCTTGATGCCGAGATATTCGAGCTTGCGCATGATCTGCGGCAGCACGGCGTCGGAGGAGGCGGTGCCGAGCACGATGGTCAATTCCTCGCGCAGATAGGCGAGGAACTTGAAGATGTTGATCCCGGCCAAGCGCATCACGCCGCCGAGGATCACGAACACGAACAGCGCCACCGACAGGTAGTAGAGCGCCACCAGCGAGACGAGCTGCTTGAGCGAGCCGACCCCGTACTTGCCGACCGTGTAGGCCACCGCGCCGAGCACGCCGAGCGGCGCCACCCGCACGATCAGCCCCATCGCCTTGAACAGGACGCCGGAGACCGCCTCGATGAGATCGGACACCTTCTGCCCCTGCGGGCCGCCGAACAGGGCGAGGCTGACGCCGAACAGCACGGCGAAGAACAGCACCTGCAACACATCGTTGCGCGCCAGCGCGTCGAACGAGGTGGTCGGGATGATGTTCAAAAGGAAGCCCGAGAGGCCGCCGCCCTGGAGCTTGTGGGCGTTGTCGGCGTAGGCCCCGAGCGCCTTCGGATCGAGCCCGGCGGTGTCGATATGCATGCCGTGGCCCGGCCCGACGAGATAGGCGAGGACGATCCCGAGGGCGAGCGCGACCGTCGTCATCACCTCGAAATAGATCAGCGCCTTGACGCCGACGCGGCCGACCTTCTTCAGGTCCCCCGCCCCGGCAATGCCGTGCACGACCACGCAGAACACGATCGGCGCGACGATCATCGAGATGAGCTTCAGGAAGGCGTCGCTGAGGACCTTCAGGCCGATCGCGAACTCGGGGGCCGCCATCCCGACGACGATGCCGAGGACGAGCGCGACGACGACCTGGGCGAAAAGCGACTTGTAGAGCGGCTCGGATATTTTTCCGGGCGCCGCCGGGGATGCTGCTGGGATCGACATCGGACAATCTCCTTGAATTGCTTCAGGTCCACGAAGAACCTTGAATCGAGGCGACGTTTTCTTGATTAGGCCGAGCGGGATCGCGCTATTTCGCTTGGGGCGGGATCTGCAAGGCTTGGCGTAGACTTGTGAGCGGATCGTCGTCCTTGGCGCGCGTCAGGCCGGACTCGACGTTGCCGATATGCGCGACCATCAGGTCGGCGGCGCGCCGCAGGTCGCCCGACGCGAGGGCGTCGGTGATGTGCTCGTGCTCGTCGCAGGACACGGTCGCGTCGAAGGTCGACTGGTAGAGCGCCGAGATCAGGACCGTGCGGGCGGTCAGATCGCGCAGGATGTCGGCGAGCACGCGGTTGCCCACGGCCTCCACCAGGCAGACATGGAAGTCGCCGAGGAGGAAGCTGCGCGCCTCCAGGTCGCCCGAGGCGATGGCCTGCCGCTCCTGGGCGATGTGGTCGCGCAGGGTCGCGACGACCTCGGGCCGCACGCTCGGGATGGCCATGAGGATGCCCATCTCGATGGCCTGTCGCGCCTGGAAGGCCTCCTGGGCCTCCTCGAACGAGGGCTTGATGACGAACCAGCCCCGGCGCGGGCTGACCTGCACGATGCCGCGCGCCTCCAGCCGGATCAGGGCCTCGCGCGCGACGGTCCGTGACACCGAGAACAGCGTCGCGAGGCTCTGCTCGCCGAGGCGCGTTCCGGCGCGGATGCGGCCGGCCAGGATCGCGTCGACGATGACGCGATCGATGGGCGCGGCGGGGGCGTCTGACGTGACCATTGCCGATCAACCTTCCATACAAGGCTGGTCAGCAAGGCGTGTGCCAGTGTCTCCGGGCCGGCGCGGCTCAGAACCGGGTCGTGAAGGCCACGAGCCAGTCGGGCGAGGCGGCCACCAGGGCGGCCTCCGCGCGCTTGTCGAGCCCGGCGAGAATCGCCGCCCCCGTGACGACGAGGAGCACGCCCATGGCGGGCTTGGCGATCCGGGCCGCGAAGGACAGCCGCCCGCGCCAGGCCGGGAGCGCCTTGCGCGAGAGCTGGCCGAGCAGGAGCAGCGGCAGCCCGGCCCCGAGGCCGAAGACGAGCATCGTCGCCGCCACCTGCCAGAGATGCTCGCCCCGCGCCGCCAGGAGGGAGGCGGCGCCGAGCGTCGGCCCGACACAGGGCGACCAGACGGCCCCGAGCAGCAGCCCGACGCCGAACTGTCCGGGCCATCCGCCCGCCGAGAACCCGCCGAGATGCCGCTCGGCCCAGCCGCCCAAGGGGCCGGCGGCCGAGGCGAATCGTGCCTGGAGATCGGGCAGGATCAGGATCAGCCCGACGGCAACGAGCAGCACCGCCGCGCCGGTGCGAAAGACGTCCGTGTCGAGCCCGGCGGCGAATCCGACCGTCGCCACGAAGATGCCGATCGCGGCGAAGGACAGCGTCAACCCGAGGGCGAGCGCCACAGGCCCGAGCCGGTGCTCGGAGGCGGCGGTGCCGAGCACGATCGGCACCAGCGGCAGCACGCAGGGGGAGAGCACGGACAGGATCCCGGCGCAGAGCGCGAAGCCGAGGGCGGCGAGCGTCATCGCGCCCCCTCGCGGCGGGGCAGAGGCGGGAACGGCGCCGAGTGGGGCCGTGCCGGGGCAAGGCGTCTCCGGTTCGGCAAGGCTCGCTCCCTCGACGGAGCCCGTACGCGGGAGGAGCCGCGCGGGTTTCACCACCCCGGCATGGTGACACGAAAACGGCCCCGAGGCGCTGGCCTCGGAGCCGGATCGTCGACGCTCACGCGGGGACTGCGATCACTCGCAGACGCGCACGCGGCGGGAGTAGGTGTAGCCGTAGGGGTCCACGAACTGGCGGCGGGTCACGTAGCAGTAGCCGCCCTCCACATAGGCCGGACCGGCGCCGTAGTAGCCGGTCGAGGCGGCGACGGCGGAACCGACCACGGCGGCGCCGGCGAGACCCAGGGCGACGGCGCCGTAGGGGCCGATGCCCTTGGCCTCGGCGGCGGGGGCGACGGCGGCGGCGAGGGACGCGGCGAGAACGGTGACGGTGACGAGCTTTTTCATGACGGGAGCCTCCTCAGTAGTCCGGGGCGCTCGACAGTCTCGAGATCCGGATCGGGTCGTTTCCATCAGCCCGCCACTCGGGTTGATCGGTCGACGCAGTGAGGATTACTCCAGACCCTCCGACGAAATCTGTGCGATTTGTCTCATCGGCCGATGCGGCCGAAACGGATGGCGAGCGGCCAGCTCACCGCGCGGGGAACGGCCGGATCGCCCCAGACGTCCGCCAGCGCGGCGCGGAAGCGCTCCACCGCCGCGCGCCCCTCGGCCCGCTCCAGGGCGCGCACCGCCGACCAGGTGTCGACGTAATCCGCAAGCTCGGAGAGCGTCCAGGATACGTCGATGGCGAAGGGCGGCACGGCCTCCTCGGCGAAGGGGAATGGCAGGTCGCGATAGCCGCTCTCCACCAGCGCCCGCTCGGGCGGCCAGTAATCCCCCAGCACGCGCTCGTAGAAATCCTGCGCCACGCGCCCCGGCTCGCCGTCGAGGACGAGCACCCCGTAGGCGATCAGCGCCAGGGCCGCGCCGGGGGCGGCGACGCGACGCATCTCCGCGTAGAAGGCCGGGAGGTCGAACCAATGCGCCGCCTGCGCCACGGTAACGAGATCGGCGCTGCCGTCCGGCACGCCGCTGCGCTCGGCCGGGGCGACCCGGTAGTCGAGATTCGGCCGGGTGGCGGCATTGGCGATCTGCTCGGCGCTCGCGTCCGTGGCCACCACCCGCTCGAAGCGTTCGGCCAGCAGCCGCGAGAGCTGCCCGGAGCCGCAGCCGCAATCGAGGGCGAGGCCGCGCCGGGGCGCGGCTCCCGCAAGCCAGTCCGCGAGGCTCGGCGGATAGCTCGGGCGCGCCGCCGCGTAGGCGGCCGCATGCGTCGAGAAGTGATCCTTGAAGCCGTCCGCCATGGACATCTCCGGTTTCTCAGGGACTGAAGATCAGCACCAGGTAGACGAAGAACAGGATCAGGTGCACCGCGCCTTCCAGCACCGTGGTGCGCAGGCCCGAGAAGGTCAGGGTCGAGAGGATCAGCGTCATCACCAGCAGCGCCATCTCGGTGGGCGCGAGGCCGAGCACCACCGTCTGCCCGGTGAGCAGGCCGACCGCGAGGACCGCCGGCACCGTCAGCCCCACCGTCGAGGTCGCAGCGCCGAGGCAGAGGTTGATCGCGCGCTGCAACTCGTTCCGCGCCACGGCCTTGAGCGAGGAGATCGCCTCCGGGGTGAACACGATCGCCGCGATCAGCACGCCGCCCAGCGCCGAGGGCGCGCCCAGCGCCGCGATGCCGTGGTCGAGGATCGTGGCGAGGCTCTTGGAGAGCATCACGATCGGCAGGATGTTGGCGATCAGCAGCACGAGGCTGAGCATCAGGGCCTTCGCCGTGAGGCCGTGCTCCTCGCCCGAGGCGGCCGCCTCGACGGCGCGGGTCTTCTCCATGGCATCCATGAAGAAGTCGCGGTGGCGCCCGGTCTGGATCAGCAGGAACACGCCGTAGAGCGCCACGGTGACGATCGAGAACGCCACCGACTGCAACGTCGTGAAGGTGCCGTTGTGAGTCGAGGTGGTGAAGTTCGGCAGCACCAGCGCGATGGTCGTCAGCGGGATGATGACCGACAGGAAGGCCGAGGCCCCTTGCAGGTTGTAGCTCTGCTGGTGGTGCCGGAGGCCGCCGATGAGCAGCCCGAGCCCGACGACGCCGTTGAGCACGATCATCAGCACCGCGAACATCGTGTCGCGCCCGAGGGTCGGCGCGTCCTTGGCCGAGAGCATCACGGCCGAGACCAGCACCACCTCGATGATGACGATGGAGAGCGTGAGGATCAGCGTGCCGAGGGGCTCGCCGAGCTTGTGCGCCAGCTCCTCCGCCTCGTGCACGACGCCGAACGCCGCCCAGAAGATCACCACGAGCAGCCACGCGAACAGGCCCGCCGCCCAGAGCGGGCTCGACAGGTCGGCGAGCCAGCCCTTTCCGAACCAGGCGAAGGCCGCCACCGTCGCCCACGCGACCACCAGACGCAAAATCCCGCTCATCACCCCCGCCCGTCCGTCGTCAGTCCGCTTCGCCGCCGCGCCCGGCCGCCAGGGGCCCTTCTGCCATCCCGAGGGCGCGGGCGACAGCCTCGATCGCGCCACGCCGCCTCGCGAAATCGGCCTCGCGAAAGCGGATGCATACCCCCTGCCACGCGCGCGCCGGTGGCGCCGGACCGGCGGAGGGGCTAGAAGTGCCGCATCCGCCACTCCGCCGAACCGGCCGACCTCTCCGCCGCCGGCCCCAGGCCGCTGCCCGGACGATCGGGCGCCGGCGCCGAAAGACCCGAGCACCGTGCCATTCCCGACCCTGCCCGCGCCGCTCGCGCGGGCGCTGACCGAGCGTTCCTACGACGAGCCGACCCCGGTCCAGGCCGCCGTCCTCGAAGACCGCGCCACTGGGCGCGACATGCTGGTCTCGGCCCAGACCGGCTCCGGCAAGACCGTGGCCTACGGCCTCGCCTTCGCCGATACGCTGCTCGGCGACGCCGAGGCGCTCCCCGCCCCCGGCGCGCCGCTGGCGCTGGTGATCGCCCCCACCCGCGAGCTCGCGCTCCAGGTCCACCGCGAGCTGTCCTGGCTCTATGCCGGGGCGGGCGCGCGCGTCGTCGCCTGCGTCGGCGGCATGGATCCCCGCCGCGAGCACCGCGCGTTGCAGGAGGGCGTCCATATCGTCGTCGGGACGCCGGGACGCCTGCGCGACCATCTCGAACGGCGCAACCTCGTCACCGAGGCGATGCGCGCCGTGGTCCTCGACGAGGCGGACGAGATGCTCGATCTCGGCTTCCGCGACGATCTCGAGTTCATCCTCTCGGCGACGCCGCAGGAGCGGCGGACGCTGCTGTTCTCGGCCACCTTGCCCAAGGCCATCGCGACGCTGGCCGAGCGCTACCAGCGCGACGCGCTCCGCATCGCCGTGAAGGGACAGGACCGGGGCCATTCCGACATCGCCTACCGGGCGGTGCGGGTGGTGCCGCGCGAGATCGAGCACGTCGTGCTCAACATCCTGCGCGCGGCGGAGGCGCAGACGGCGATCGTCTTCTGCAACACCCGCAACGCCGTGCGCCATCTCCAGGCCGGGCTGACCGAGCGCGGCTTCTCGGCGGTAGCGCTCTCGGGCGAGCTGGGCCAGGGAGAGCGCAACGCCGCCCTCCAGGCGCTGCGCGACGGCCGCGCCAGGGTCTGCGTCGCCACCGACGTCGCCGCGCGCGGCATCGACCTGCCGACCGTGAGCCTCGTGGTTCATGCCGACCTGCCCCACGACGCCGAGGTGCTCCAGCACCGCAGCGGCCGCACGGGACGCGCCGGGCGCAAGGGCACCAGCATCCTGCTGGTGCCGAACGCCCGCCGCCGCCGGGCCGAGCAGATGCTCCAGATCGCCGGCGTCAACGCCGAGTGGAGCGGGCCGCCCTCCGCCGACGAGATCCGCCGCCGCGACGCCGAGCGCGTCTTCGACGATCCGCTTTTCACCGAGCCGCCGGCCGAGGAGGACGTGGCGCTCGCCGAGACGCTGCTGGCGCAGCGCTCGCCCCAGGAGCTCGCCGCGGCGCTCGCCCGCGTCTACCGCACCCGCCTGCCGGCGCCGGAGGAGGTCACGGATCCCGGCGAGGGACGCACGACGAAGGATGCCCGCAAGGCCCCCTACGATCCGCGCGACGCCGAGCGCATCGAGGCCATGGGACCGGCGGTGTGGTTCCGGCTCAATCTCGGCCGCCGCGACAACGCCGATCCCCGGCGCCTGCTGCCGCTGCTGACCCGTCGCGGCGGCATCGACCGGCAGGAGATCGGCGCGATCCGCATCTTCGAGCGGGAGACCAAGTTCGAGGTGCGCGGCGGGGCCGCCGCGCGCTTCGCCGCCTCCTTCGCCCGCAACGGGTCGCCCGAGCTTCAGGTCGAGGCGCTGACGGGCGACGCCGGGCCGCCCCCCGAGCGCAAGCGCATGGGCGGCGGCACAAGTGGCGAGGACGGGCCGAAGGGCTTCAAGAGCCCGCGCGCGGGCAAGCACAGCCGCGCCGCCGGCGGAAAGCCGCGCCGGCCGGCCTGAGCGGCTGGCAGGCACTCCGTTCCCCACCCTCGTACCTCACCCTGAGATGCGAGGGCGGGCGAGAATGATCGACCGGACATCGAGAGCCCGTCCGGGAGATCCTACTCGGAGGCGGCCGAGTCGCCGCCGCCGAGCGCCTCGCGCAGCTTGCGCCCCGTCGCGGCGAGCGAGGGGATCTTCACGCCGAGCACCTCGGTCTCGTCCGAGTCCGTATCGGCCGCCGCGCTCGCGGCGGGGGCGGGCGACTCGGCCGCCGGGGCGCGCGCCGGTTTCACGGACACGGCCTTGATGCGCGGTTTCACGGCCTCGCGGGGCGTCACGGGCTCCCGCGCGGGCTCTGCGACGGAGGCGGTGGTATCCTCGGGCGCCAGCGCGGTGAAGGTCGAGGCGGCGGCGGTGCGCGCCTTGACGGTCTCGGAGGCGAGCGGGCGCAGGAGGGCCACGCCACGCGGCGCGGAGACGACGGATGCCGCCTCGCCCTGCGGCGCGACCAGCCGGGCGTTCTCGAGCGGGAGCATCCTGCCGGAGGACTTCGCGCCGGGAGCCGGCGGCGGCGCGACCGGAGCGGGATCGGGAGCCGGATCGAGCGCCGCGCGCAGGCTCGCCGGGGCGGGCGCGGGAACGGAGGCGGGAACGGCCGCCGGTTCCGCCATCCGCGGTTTCGCATCGGCGGGGCGCGCCAGGGCGGGGACGCCGTCGCGCAGGTCCGGCCATTCGGCGACCGGCGTGTTGATGACCATCACCGGCCGGGGCGGCGGGGCGGCGAGCCCGGAGAGCAGGCTCATGGCCCCGGCGAAACCGCCGATCACGGCCACGCCGACACCGGCGACCGCCAGGATGCGGGCCTTCTCGACCGGGCGGCCCCGGCGTCCGCCGGTCCGCCGCACGGCGCGGACGGGCCGCGATGCGCCGGCCGTCTCCGGCGCGTGACGATCGAGGGGGAGGCTCGTCATGGGGCAGGCTCTCTCAAACGCTCTACGCGCCGGTCCGACCGGCTCCCCCGAGGCCGGGCGTCGCACGTCACCCGAAGGCTCCGCCACGCGCCGGCCGTGGAAAGGCTTCCCCTCCCGAGGGCCGCCGTGAGGCGTCCGTTAAGGATGGTGGGGACAATGAGGCGCAAAGATGTCTCCGAATTCCTAAGACGGCGGCGGCCTCCAGCGTTTCCACAGGGCCGCTCCAAGCTGTGCATGAATCCCGATCTTTATTGCGTCGCAGCAGCGAGCGGTTAGGTGGACGCCTTTACAGACTTGCCGCGTTCGATGAACGGCGCGCGTCTGTGCTTGCGGCCACCGGATACGGGCGCCTCCGCCGAATACGAAGAGAGAACGACGGGATACCGCGCCGGGCCGGCATCCCCGCTCTTGCCCGATGGCGGTCCTGCGTCGGATATGGCGGCGGCCGGGCGGGTCCGGCCGCCCTTTCCCGCGAGATCATGAGCGACACCACCGAAACGCCGCCGGAGACCGCTCCGCCCTCCCGCCGGACTCCGCCCCCCCGCCGCACCTGGAGCCGGAGCTGGGCCAACCGCTCCACGCGCACGCATCTGATCGCGGTGGTGCTCGCCATCGACGTCATCGCCGCGCTGGTCTCCTGCGCGGTGGTGGTGCTGAACGCGCGCTCGGCGGTGAAGGTCGAGACGCTGGCCTCCATGGCCACCGTCGAGCAGCTCGTCGCCGACACCATCAGCCTGGCGCAGAACCCCAACGCCAACAGCCTGCTGCGGACCCTCGACCTGCGCTTCCAGGCCCTGCGCCACGTCCGCGTCGTCGTGCAGGACGCAGCCGGCGCGCCGGTGACGGTCAGGATCGCCGGGCTGCGGCCGGAGAAGCATCAGGCGCCACGCTGGTTCGCCGCGCTCATCGCCCCGCCGACGCGGACGCATTCCCTGCCCATCGAGAGCGGCGGCGAGCGCATCGGCAGCGCGACGATCACCACGGAGCCCCTCGACGAGATCGACGAGGTCTGGGGCTACGCGGTGGCGCTGTCGCTCACCAGCCTCGCCATCAACATCGCCATGCTGGGCGCGCTCTACCTCGCGCTGGGGCGCATCCTGGCCCCCCTCGCCCGCCTCGCCGAGGGGCTGACGCAGTGGGAGCGGCACGACTACACCGCCCGGCTGGAGGCGCCGAGCTCGCGCGAGACCGCCGCCATCGCCACGCGCTTCAACAAGGTCGCGGAGGCGCTCACCGCCACGCGCGCGGCCAACGGGCGGCTCAACCGCCAGCTCCTCACCGCCCAGGACGACGAGCGCCGCCGCACCGCCCTCGAGCTGCACGACGAGTTCGGCCCCTGCCTCTTCGCGCTGGAGGCCAATGCCGCCTCGATGACCCGGCTGGTGGAGCGCAGCACCGACCCCGACCGCGCCCGTCTCGCGGAGCGGGCCGCCGATATCCGCGACATCGTCGGGCAGGTGCAGACCCTGAACCGCGACCTCCTCAACCGCCTGCGGCCGCACGCGCTCGGCGAGGTGCCGCTCGCCGAGTGCCTGAACCTGCTGATCCGCGACTTCTCGCGCCGTCATCCCGACACGACCTTCACCGGCGAGTTCGGCGGCCTGGCGCGCGGCTACGGCGACATCGTCGACCTCACCGTGTTCCGCTGCATCCAGGAGAGCATGACCAACGCCGTGCGGCACGGGGCCGCGCGCCATGTCGCGGCGCGGGCGACCGAGGCGGGCGGGCATCTCGACCTCGCCATCCGGGACGACGGCATCGGACCCGCCGAGGATCACCGCGTCGGGCTGGGGTTATCCGGCATGCGCGAGCGGGTGGATGCCCTCGACGGGCGCTTTACCCTTGACAAGGGCGCTCCCGGCGCGGTTGTCCGGATTACGATCCCCGTCGAGCCCGAGCCGGGCGGACACTCGAGCGCGAGCGCGCAACCATGAACGCCCTGAGTCCCAAAGCCGTCATCGCCTCGACCCGCCTGCCGGTGCTGGTGATCGACGATCATCCGATCGTCCTCCAAGGCTGCCGCCGCGTGCTCGAGGATGCGGGTGTCGAGACCGTCGCGGAAGCCACCAGCGTGGTCGCGGGCTACCGCGCCTTCCACCGCCTGCGCCCGCCCATCGTGATCTGCGACCTCACCTTCCAGGGCAGCGGCCTCGCCGGCCTCGGCCTGATCCGCCGCATGCGCGCGGTGGAGCCGAAGGTGCGCGTGCTGGTCTTCAGCATGCACAACGATCCCGTCATCGTCGCGCGCGCCCTGGAGGCGGGGGCCCTCGGCTACGTGCTCAAGGACCACGCCTCGGCCGAGCTCTACGACGCCTTCGAGCGGGTGCGGGCCGGGGAGGTCTATCTCGACCGGCGGCTTGCCACGGAGGTCGCGATGCTGCGCGCCGACGCAAGGCGCACGCCCGAATCCCAGCTCACCCCGCGCGAGCAGCAGATCCTGGCGCGCCTCGCGCAGGGGAAGTCCTACGGCGCCATCGCCTCCGACCTCTCGGTCAGCTACAAGACCGTGACCAATGCCTGCTCGCAGATGCGCCAGAAGCTCGGCGTGCGCACGCTGGCCGAACTCATCCACGTCGCCGTCACCCAGGCCCAGCGCCAGGGCTGAGGGAGGGCTCGGCCCTCCGCGGACACTGTGCGTCGAGGGTGCTGAAACGGCGGGAGGGTTTTCGATGGGCGATGACGGATCGGCGGCGTTCTCTGCGCAGGCATGGACGAAAAACGCCGCGCTCTACGAGACCATCCGCACGATGCCGTTCAACGCGGAACTGGCCGCCGGAACGCTGAGCCCGGCCCGGTTCACGCATTACATCGTCCAGGACGCGCATTACCTGATCGGCTTCGGCCGGGCGCTGAGCCTCGCCGCCGCCAAGGCGCCCGATCCGGACCGCATCGTGCAGTTCGCGCGCGGCGCCGAGACCGCCATCGTGGTGGAGCGCGCCCTCCATGGCGGCTTCTTCCGCGATTACGGCATCGCCCCGGCGGATTTCGAGGGCACGCCGCTCTCGCAGGCCTGCGACCACTACGTCTCGTCCCTCCTGACGACGGCCTATGCCGAGCCCTACGAGGTCGTGCTCGCGGCCCTGCTTCCGTGCTTCTGGATCTATGCCGAGATCGGCCGCGACATCTACGCGAGGGCCGGCGCCGGCAACCCCTACCGCGCCTGGATCGACACCTATGCCGGCGAGGACTTCGCGAAGGCCGTCGCCGAGATGATCGCGGCGACGGACGAGGCCGCGCGGGACGCCTCCCCCGCCCTGCGCGCCCGCATGCACCGCGCCTTCACCCACGCCACCCGTCTCGAATGGACCTTTTGGGACAGCGCCTATCGGGAAGCCGTCTGGCCGGTCTGATGCCCTCCGGCAGCATGGACCGCCGGGCGTTCGTCGCGGCGGCCCTCGCCTCAGCCGCGACGGTTCGCGCGGCTCCGGCGGTGGCGCTGTTCGAGCCGGCGCGGGTGCCGGCACAGGGCCCCGTCCGCATCGCGATGCTGCTCTATCCCGGCATGACGGCGCTCGACGTGGTCGGCCCGCAAGCGATCCTCGCCGGGCTGGCGCCGGGCAGCCTGCATCTCGTGGCCGCCTCGGCCGGCCCGGTCGCGAGCGACACCGGGCTCTCCCTCGTCGCGACGGTGAGCTATGCCGACTGCCCAGCCGAACTCGACGTGCTGATGGTGCCGGGCGGCGACGGCACCCCCGCCGCCATGCGCGATCCGGCGCTGATCGCCTTCGTGAAGGAGCGCGCCGCACGGGCGGCCTGGGTGACGAGCGTCTGCACGGGCTCGCTGATCCTCGGCGCCGCCGGCCTGCTCGCCGGCTACCGGGCCACCTCGCACTGGTGCGTGCGCGACGCCGTGCTGCCGCTGCTCGGCGCGATCCCCGTCGACGGGCGCGTGGTCTTCGACCGCAACCGCGTGACCGCCGCCGGCGTCTCGGCCGGGCTCGACTTCGCCCTCTCCCTCGCAGGCCGGCTGCGCGGGGAGGACTACGCCAGAACGAGCCAGCTCGTCGCCGAATACGCGCCGCGTCCTCCCTTCGAGGCCGGCACGCCGGACGCGGCGGGCCCCGCGATCACCGAGGCGGCGCGCGCCATCCTCGCGGACCTGGCGCGAGACGCGGCGCGGGCCGCCCGCGCCCTGTGATGGCGCGGCGCCGTCCCGGCACGCCGAGCCGGCTCCGCACTGGTCGAATTGTCGCGCCCGACTAGGTTGCCTGTAGAGGCATCGGTCGGAGCGAAGAGCATGGCGTCGGGGGTCACGGGCGAACTGACACGGATCAAGACCCTCGAACGCCTGACCAAGGACGCGGAGGCCGGCGAGCATAAGCTCGAACGGCATCTCGGCCCCTGGAGCCTCATCGGGCTCGGCATCGGCGCGGTGATCGGAGCGGGCCTGTTCTCGCTCACCGGGATCGCCGCCGCGCAGCACGCGGGGCCGGCTGTGGTGATCTCGTTTGCCATCGCCGCCATCGGCTGCGCCTTCGCCGGCATGTGCTACAGCGAGCTCGCCGGGATGATCCCGGTGGCGGGCTCCGCCTATACCTACGCCTACGCCACCATGGGCGAGTTCGTGGCCTGGATCATCGGCTGGGACCTCGTGCTCGAATACGCGGTGGGCGCGGCCACCGTCTCGGTGAGCTGGTCGCAATACGTGACGCGCTTCCTGAGCCAGATCGGCATCAACCTGCCCGCCGCCCTCGTGCATTCCCCCTTCGAGACCTACAAGCTCGCCGACGGCGCCACCGCGCACGGGCTCGTCAACCTGCCGGCGATCGTCATCATCGTGGCGGCCTCCTGGCTCCTGATGATCGGCATCCGGGAATCGGCCAAGGTCAACGGCGCGATCGTCGCCGTGAAGCTCGCCGTGGTCGCGATCGTGATCGGGGTGGGCTTCTTCTACATCAAGAAGCAGAATTACGTGCCGTTCATCCCCGAGAACACCGGCACCTTCGGCGAATACGGCTGGAGCGGCATCATGCGCGCGGCCGGGGTGGTGTTCTTCGCCTATATCGGCTTCGACGCGGTCTCCACCGCCGCGCAGGAGGCCAAGAACCCCCAGCGCAACATGATGATCGGCATCCTCGGATCGCTCGTCATCTGCACGGTCATCTACATCCTGTTCGCCGGCGTGCTCACCGGCCTCGTGCATTACGACGCCATGAAGGGCGACGCCGCGCCGGTGAACACGGCCATCGCGCAGACGCCGTTTCCCTGGCTGAAGTCGCTGGTGACGCTCGGCATCATCGCCGGCTTCTCGACGGTGATCCTGGTGCTGCTGCTCGGCCAGAGCCGGGTGTTCTACACCATGTCGCAGGACAGGCTGCTGCCGGGCTTCTTCTCGAAGGTCCACCCGACCTGGAAGACGCCCTACCGCTCGAATCTGTTCTTCATGGTGTTCACGGGGGCGCTTGGCGGCTTCCTGCCGATCAGCCAGCTCGGGCACATGACCAGCATCGGCACGCTGCTCGCCTTCATCCTGGTCTGCCTCGGCGTCGTCATTCTGCGCCGGACCCAGCCCGACGCGAAGCGGGACTACCGCACGCCGCTGGTGCCGCTGGTGCCGATCCTCGGCATCCTCACCTGCGGGGCGATGATGGCCTCCCTCGACGGCGAGACATGGCTGCGCCTTGTGGTCTGGCTGGCGATCGGGATGGCGATCTATTTCGGCTTCAGCCGGCGCCACAGCCGCGTGGGGCGCGAGGACGGTTCGCACACCGCCCTGTGAGGGTAGGTCAGGCGATGCGCGCGAGCCGCACGGGCTTGCGCATCTCCGCCCGGCGCGGACGGCGCCGGGCCGCCTCCTCCTTGACGGCGCCGACCTCGACGGTCTGCCGCTCGCGGGCGACGAAGGCGCTCGGCATGGCGGCCTGCATGTCGGCCTCCATCGCGCGCAGCATCACGTCCGAATGGGCGGGATGGAGATGGATGATGGCGAGCGCCTTGACGTTCGCGGCCTTGGCGAGCTCGACGCCCTTCTGCCAGGTGGAATGGCCCCAGCCCTTGCAGCGTGGATACTCGCCATCCGTGAACATGCCGTCATAGACCATCAGGTCGGCACCCGAGACGAAGTCCTTCAGGGCCGGATCGGGCCAGGGGTCCGAATGCTCCAGGTCGCTGATGACGCAGAGCGTCTTGCCCTCATGCGTGAACCTGTAGCCCACCGAGCCCTGCGGATGGTTGAGCAGGATGGTCTCGACGGACGATCCGTCGGCGAAGGTCAGCGTCTCGCCGGCCTTGAAGCCCTCGTGACGGATCGTGCAGGGCAGGATGTCGAGCGTCACCGGAAAGATCGGCGGCGCGAACAGGCGCCCAAGGGTCGCCTCCGCCGATTCGCCGCCGAGATTGCCGCAATGGGTGGTGATGGTGCGCTCGCAGTCGAAGACGGCGGGCTTGAAGAAGGGCAGCCCGCCCGTGTGGTCGAGATGCAGGTGGCTGAACAGCAGGTCGACGTCCTTCGGCAGGGCATCGCGGTGATGCTGGCCGCAGTTGAACAGGCCGGTGCCGGCGTCGATCAGGAACATTCGGTCCCCGCAGCGCACCTCCATGCAGGGGGTGGCGCCGCCGAACTCGGCATAGTCGGGGCCGCTCACGGGAACCGAGCCGCGGACTCCCCAGAAACGCAGTACGAGACCACCGCCGGAAGCGGGTTGCTGAGACATCGTCATACCAAGTCGTTTGCCGTGCGCTCCGGTCCCCTCGCGGGATCAGGAGCCGTTTGCCGCCTCGGCGTCAACGCGCCTGCGAGGAACGGTCGTCGGGAGCGGGCGGTTTCCCGCCCTTCGTCCCTCAGATAGGTGGGGAAAGCGCCCTTCGCACGATGTGCGTCTTCGCACACGGCACGGGCGGTTATGGGCGGAGATCCCCAGTCCGTCACCTTTGCGCAACCAGCGCGCGGGGCGACGATCCGAGGGCGAGGGACGGTCCGGGCGCCGTCGCGTCGAGGCTCTCCCGCACCATCGCGGGCAGCGTCTCCGCATAGCGCACCACCAGCGGCGGGAAGCGCGCCGGCGCACGCTCGTAGACCGGGACGAAGCCTGCCATGCGCACGCCCGCGAAGGGCGTAGTCGGACCGATCCAGGCGGCCCAGACCGCCTCCGGCACCGGCGGCGCGGGCTTGCGGGCCGGGATCAGCACGACCTCCTGCCCGGCATAGGCGAGCGCCTCCGGCCGGCTGACCTCGCCGAGCGAGCCGCCCCGCGCCGCGAAGGCCGCCCAGAAGGCGTGCTGGCCGCCGTCGGAATAGGTGGTGCGCACCGCCGCAGCGCCGTCCTCCACCAGAGCCGCGACCTTCGCCTCCTCGGCGGCGCGGCGCGTGGCGACCGCCGTCTCCCTGGCCGGATCCTTCGAGGGCGCGAAGGCGTAGCGGCCGGCCTCGACGCGCACGGCCAGCTCCTCGCCCGTCGCCTCGAAGCGGTCCGAGCCCTCCTTGAGCTGGCGCCAGAAGGCGATGTTCGAGTCGGTACGGTGGCGCGCCATGTTCGCCGCGCTCATGCGGAACGGGTAGGACTGGAACTGGAACGCCGCCTGCCCTCCGGCCAGCGCCTCGCGGGCGATGGCGTAGATCTCGCCGACGACCTGATCGGTCATGGCGAAGCAGCCCATGGACGAGCAGATGCCGTGCACCATCACCGCCGAGCCGGTGCCGCCATGAGCCTTGTCGTAGGCGTTCGGGTAGCCGACGTCGAAGGACAGGTAGTAGTGCGAGTTGGGGTTCATCTGCGTCCTGGCGACGGAATAGAACCCCTCCGGCGTCTGGCGGTCGCCGGTCTTGCGCTTGGGGCCGAGCTGGCCCGACCAGCGGCAGATCGGGAAGGTCTTCACGTAGACGAAGCGGCCGCCCGGCCCCTTCTTCCAGACCTCGATCTCGGCTTCCTTCTTGTAGGCCCGGAACAGCACCGGCGCGGCGGGCGTCGTGCCCTTGGCCGCCATGGCCGCCACGGTGGCGGCGGGAATCGGCGCCGTCGCCTTGGCGTTCTGGGCCGACGCGCCGCGCGGCCCGACGAGCAGGGCGAGCATCGCGAGCGACAGGAGCGTGCCCAGGGACGGCGGCGGCATGGGGATTCCGGACCGGCGGCCCGCCCGGACGGCAGGAAGGCGCCGCGCCGGGATTCGCGCCCGATCGGCCACGCTCGCCCGGCATTGGGGCGGCGGTGAGGCCGGCTGTGGACGGCTCCCGGACACTCAGGCGGGTTCGAGCTCCGCCACGGCCGGGGCCAGGGTGTTGCGCTCCACCGCCGCGAGGGCGTCGAAGGGGGGCAGATCGTCGAGGTCGACGCCGTCCGGCAGGCAGACGATCAGGCCGCGCCCCGCCCGCGCCTCGCGCAGGCTGGCGAGGCGCTCGCGGAAATCCTCGGGCTTGCGCTCGTCCAGCAGGATCGCCACCACCGCGATGTCCGGGCGGCGGACGAGGCAGCGGGCGAGGTCGATGGCGACGCGCTCGCGGGCGCCCACGGCGCCCTCTCCGAGGCTGCCGCCGGTGCCGGGATCGACGCGGCTGTCGAGGCCGAGCCGGTAGACGGCGCCCTCCAGGCCCTGCTCGACCAGGATGCGGCGGGCGAGCGCGCGCACCCGCGCCTCCGCGCCCGCCTCGCCATAGGCGATGCGCCCGAACAGCAGGTTGTCCTCGAGGCTCGCGGCGGCGTTGATGCGGCCGGGATCGTAGAAGGCGACCTTGCCCTTCAGATGCGGGGGCAGCATCCGCGCGAAGGAGTGCCGGGCCTCCACCAGCCGCTCCTCGAAGGCCGTGTCGACGAGGCCGAAACGGTGGCGGGTCTCGCTGTAGCGCAGCGCCAGCCCGATCAGGCGCTCGCGGTCGCGCAGGCCCGCCGGCCCCCGGCGCCAGCCGGTCGCGGCGGTCTGGCGGCCGATCAGATCCTCGAAATAGCCCCGGTCGCTCGCCGGAAACAGCGAGAAGGCGTCGAAGAGCGGATGGTCGTTGGGGAGATCGGAAAAGATCTCCACGGTGCTGCGCGCCACCTGCAACCCGATCTCGATGAGCGGGCGCGTCAGGTCCTCCGCCTCCAGCACCGCCCGGAGATAGGGGTGGCGGGCGAGGTTAGCCTCCGAGAAGGCCGGCCCGATCGCCTCGCCGAAGAGGATGTTCTCCCCCACAGTCGCCTGATGGTTGTAGAGCGCCGGATCGAAGGGCTCGACGAGGCGCCCGGCATCGTCGGCGGCGAGCGCGGCGCGGACCTTGCGCCGCACCGCCACGAGGGCGCGGGCGAGGTCCGGCTCGGCGGCGGGGTCGACCCGCCCGAGGAGGCCGCGCGCGTAGGCGAAGGCGTCGAGCCCGGTGAGCCGCAGGATCGCCACGAGATCGGCCTCGGCCGGCGGCCGCTCGGGATCGGCCCCGTAGAGGATGTTCTGGCGCAGGCTCCCCTCCACCAGGATCGCCTCCCCCGAGGCGAAGGCGATGCGGCGCGCCCGCTCGGTGGGATCGAAGGCGCTCATCTCGACGCCCGCGTAGGTCACGGTCCCGGCGCTCGGCTCGACCTGGCCGGCGAGGATCGCGGCGAGCACCCGCGCGCCGCTGCCGCGCCCTCCGGTGATGGCGACGTGGCCGGGCATCTCGAAGGTCACGTCGACCCCCGTCAGGCGCTCGCCCGAGGCCGGGTCGTAGGCGCCGACCCCGCGCGCGACGAGGGCGCCCCCGCGCGGGAACATGGCCCGGCGCGAGCGGGCGGGGCCCCGGCTCTGCGTCAGCGCGTCGAGGGTCCGCACGATGTCGGCGAAGAGCGGCGCGACCTCGTCGCGGGTGGCGAGCAGCCGCATCGCCGCGCTCATCAGGACGATGGCGATGGCGAAGGCCGCCACCGCCGCCACGAAGGCGCCGGGCTCCACCGGCACCGCCTGCGGCACGCTCTCGTCCGGGCCGCCGCGCCAGAGGGCGGCGCCGAGGCCGAGGGCGGGGAGGATCACGGTCAGCGCCAGGGCCGGCGCGCGCGCATAGGCGAGGCGCGCCTCGGCGCGGGCGAGGAGCGCCTTCGATTCGCCCGCCTGCTCCGCCAGCCGGACCCGCTCCAGGGACCCGGCCCCGTGGGCGCGTACCGCCGGCATCCGCCGCACGAGGTCGGTGAGGCGGCGCTCGGCGGCGGCGCTCTCGCGGCGGCGCAGCTCCGCGCGGGCGGCGCTGCGCTTGAGGACGAGCAGGCGCGCCAGCCCCCCGGCGAGCAGCCCCACGGCCGTGGCCGGCACCAGCCGGGGCGCCGCCATCGCGGCGGTGACGAGGGCGAGGGCGATTCCGCCGAGCGACAGGACGGGCACGACCACCGCCGTCGCCAGCATGCCGTCGAGGCGCAGCAGCACGGCGCCGACGAGCCCGGCGAGGCCGCGCGCCTCGTCGCGGGCGCCCGGCGGCGCGCGCAGGATCGCGGTGGTGACGGCCTCGCGCATCCGGTAGGCGGCGTCGGACTGGGCGCGGAAGCAGAGCCGCGACACGAACCAGCCGAGCCCGGCCATCACCAGCGCGCCGAGGGCGAGCCCGACGAAGGCGAACAGCTCCAGCGTGCCGGAGGCCAGCTTCCAGCCCTCGCTGATCAGCAGGTCCGGGTAGGCGCCCGGCAGCGGCAGCACCACCCGCAGGAAGGGCAGGATGGCGGCGTCGTCCGTCATCAGCACGCCGACGAGGTCGCGCAGGCAGAGCAGCGTCACGAGGCAGAGCGGCCAGCCGATGCCCAGCGCCAGCGCCGCGGCGGCGGCGTGCCGGCGGCGGCCCGATCTCCAGGCGAACAGGATCGGATCGCGCTCCATCGCCTCGCCACAGTCCTCGCTCGGCCCCGGCCCGTCCGGCGCGGGGCGATCGTCCTGCGGCTTAGAGGATCGCATCCCGGCCGCAAAGCGCCGGGACGTGACCTGCGGCACAAGCCGAGCGGTTGTTGAACGCCGCCGCCCGACCTACACCCTAGCCCCGCCCTCCCGCGATCCCCGCTCCCGGCCGCCGAATCCCAAGACCATGTGCGAACTGCTCGGCATGAGCGCCAACGTGCCCACCGACATCCGCTTCTCCTTCGCGGCCCTGGCGCGCCGGGGCGGCGAGACCGGGCCCCACGCGGATGGCTGGGGCATCAGCTTCTACGAGGGCGGGCGCGGCTGCCGCAGCTTCCACGACCCGAGCCCGAGCGCGCGCTCGGAGCTCGCCAAGCTCTTGCGCAACTATCCGATCAAGAGCCGCGTCGTGGTCGCCCATGTGCGCAAGGCCAATCGCGGCCGGGTCTCGCTGGAGAACACCCACCCGTTCAGCCGGGAGCTCTGGGGCCGGCGCTGGACCTTCGCCCATAACGGCCAGCTCAAGGGCGTGAAGAAGCTGCCGCTGGCGGGCTTCCGCCCCATCGGCTCCACCGACAGCGAGCATGCCTTCTGCTGGATGCTGGGCCGGCTCCATGCCCGCTGGAGCGACATGCCGAAGGCGTCCGCCCTCGACCGCGCGGTGGCCGACCTGTCGGCGGAGCTGCACGGGCTCGGCGTGTTCAACATGCTGCTCACCGACGGCCGCACCCTCTACGCCCATTGCGGCAAGCGGCTGTGCTACCTCACCCGCTGCGCCCCCTTCGGCACGGCGACCCTCATCGACGAGGACTGGCGGGTCGATTTCTCGCAGGAGACCACCGAGAGCGACGTGGTCAGCGTGGTGGCGACCCAGGCGCTCACCCGCGACGAGACCTGGACCGAGATCCCGCGCGGGCAGATGCTGTCCCTGCGCGACGGCGCCATCCGGCTCCTCGTGCCCGGCGAGAACGGGGCGCGCCTGGTCGCCCCGCCCTGCGGCGGCTGACACCGCCGCCGCTCCGGCCGAGGGTGCGCCCGCCGTCCCGATGCGCTACAAGGCGGGAACAAAGGCCCGGCTCGACCGCTTCGCGCGCGAGGCGGCGGCCGCCCCGCTCCCGCGAGCGGCGCGCCGGGTCGAGGCGCCGGACGCCGCTCATTCCCGAGAACCGCGAACGCAGACGAGGCCATGAGAAACGACGAGACAGACAACGGCGCGGGCGTGAACGCGGACGGCCGTCCGAACCTGTCGGCGAGCATCCGCAGCCATCTCGGCGACCACCTGCGCACGGCTTACGAATCGATCGGCCAGACCGAGATGCCCGGCCGCTTCGCCGAGCTGATCGACCGGCTGGAAGCCGCCCTGAAGGCGCGCGGAGAGGCCATCGAGCCGGAGTTCCGCAACGGGCTGCTGGCGGCGGTGCCGTCCCTGCGCGCCTTCGCGCTTTCGCTCACCTCCAATCCGGCCCGCTCGGACGACCTCGTGCAGGACACCCTGCTGAAGGGCTGGCAGCACCGCGCCCGCTTCCAGCCCGGCACCAACCTCAACGCCTGGCTGTTCACGATCCTGCGCAACATCTTCTACTCGGACCATCGCAAGCGGGTGCGCGAGGTCGAGGACCAGGACGGCTCCTACGCCGCCCGTCTCGCCACCGCGCCGCACCAGGGCGACAGGCTCGACGTGGAGGACCTCCAGAGCGCGCTCGCCAAGCTGCCGCCGGACCAGCGCGAGGCCCTCGTGCTCGTCGGCGCCGAGGGGGTCTCCTACGAGGAGGCCGCCTCGATCATGGGCTGCAAGGTCGGCACGGTGAAGAGCCGCGTCAGCCGCGCCCGCAGCCGCCTCGGCGAGCTTCTGGGCTACGACGAGGACGATCTCGGCTCCGACCGCTTCATCCAGTCGGCGATGCCGAAGGAAGCGTGACGATAAGACGAGCCCGGCGCCTCGGCGCCAAGGCCAAAATTAGTTTTACCGCGCCGGGGCCGCTTCGGAGCACAACCCCGTCGCCGCCTGCCTCAATCGCAGGCAGATCGAACAAAGTGATTTTTCGACGCATCCGTTTCGACGGGCCGCGCGTTACCGGCCCAGCTCCATCTTGCTGCCAGAGCGATGGACGTTTCGATCGAACGGAGATTTCCTCTATGAATATCAAGACGCTTCTCGCGGCTTCCGCGATCGCCCTCGCGCTTCCGATGGCCGCCCAGGCCCAGGGTCTGGTCCGCGGCGCCGAGCAGGGCGCCCGCGACGGCGGCGACGCGGCCGGCCCGATCGGCGCGGTGGTCGGCGGTGCCGTGGGCGCTGCGACCGGCACGGTCGGCGGCATCCTCGGCGTGGACGACCGTCCCCGCTTCCGCAGCTACGTCCGCGAGCGCAACGTGCGCTCCTACGACTACGACGGCCGCGTCGCCGTGGGCTCGACCCTGCCCGGCAGCGGCGTGACCTACTACGACGTGCCGGATGGCTACCATGTGAAGCCCGGCTACCGTTACACGGTGGTCAACGACCGTCCGGTGCTGGTCGATCGCGGGCACCGCATCGTCGAGGTCATCGAGTAACCTCCCCGCGCCGTCTCCGGCACGAGGCGGCATCGGCCCTGGAACCCCGCGTTCCGGGGCCTTTTTCATGATCGGAAGTCCACGGATGAGCCCGCAAGACGCGCCGGACCTGCAACGCTCCGGCCGGTGAGCCGTTATCGCCCCGATGCGCCAAAGCCGGAGCCCGCAGCGATGAGCGACGAAACCACCAGCGGCCAGAACGCCGGCGAGGCCGTCCTGCCCGAGCCCGTGCGCGACCATATCGGCCAGCAGCTCCGGGCGGTCTACTCGGTGGAGCCGGCCAAGCCCCGCTTCCTCGGCGACGCCGAGGTCCCCGAGCCGTTCGGCCCCCAGATCGAGAAGCTGGAGACGCGCCTCAAGACCCATGCCCACGGCACGGATGCCGTCGAGGCGGCCCTCGACGGCATCCTGGAGGATCTCGGCGTGCCGCCGGCGCCCGGCGGCGAGACCGCTTGAGCGGTCGGACGCGGGGTTCGGTCAGACGCGGGGCTTGGCGGCGAGGATGTCGCGGATCTCGCCGAGGATCTTCACGTCGGCCGGCACCTCGGCGACGGCCTCGGGCTTCTCCTCTTCATTGGCGGTGAGCTTGTTCATGGCGCGGATGACCATGAACAGCACGAAGGCGACGATGGCGAAGTTGATCGCCACGGTGATGAACTGGCCGTATCCGATCACGGCGCCCTGCTTCTTGGCGTCCGCGTAGGCGGCGCCCTTCTGCACGGCGGAGGAGAGGGCGATATAGTAGTTCGAGAAGTCGAGCCCGCCGGTGACGGCGCCGATGACCGGCATGAACACGTCCTGCACCGCCGAGGTCACGATCGCGCCGAAGGCCGCGCCGATGATGACGCCGACCGCGAGATCGACCACGTTGCCGCGCAACGCAAACTTCTTGAATTCCTCGAGCATGGACGTCTCTCCGCATCGAGCCGTGCGGGGCTCGGATCCGGGCGGACACTAGGAGCGGCGAGCCCTCACCGGCAAGCTGCGCGGGAGGCTATCCACGCCCCATCGCGGCGACGGTCACGACGGGATGTCAGCGGCCGGCGAGGCCGGCACCGGAGCGGCAAGATCCTGCCGGGCCCGGCGCCGATACTGCGCCGCGCCAAACGGGATATAGGCGAGATAGATCGTGCTTACCGCCACCATCGCCTCGAACGGGAAGCTGATGAACAGCCCGAACACGGCGACGCCCGCGAGGAAGATCGGCAGCACCCAGGCGCGGGGCACGCGCTTGCCCATGGTCTTGCCCGAGTAGGTCGGCACCGTCGAGACGACGAGCAGCGCGATGGCGAGCACGTAGACCAGCACGATCGGCGCGGCCCAGCCCTCGAAGGAGAGGCCGAGGAAATGCAGGTAGATCGGCAGCATGGCGGTCAGCGCGCCCGCCGGGGCCGGCATGCCGACGAAATAGTCCTTCTTCCATTCCGGCCGGTCGGGATCGTCGAGCATGGCGTTGAAGCGGGCGAGCCGCAGCGCCATGGCGATGGCGAAGATCAGCGCCACGATCCAGCCCACCGAGCGCAGGTGGAAGAGCGCGAAGCCGTAGAGGATCAGCGCCGGGGCGCAGCCGAAATTGACGAAGTCGGCCAGCGAATCGAGCTCCGCCCCGAAGCGGGAGGTGCCCTTGAGCAGGCGGGCCACGCGCCCGTCGACCCCGTCGAGCACCGCCGCCACGATGATGGCGATGGCGGCCGGCTCGAACTTGCCCTCGAAGGCGAGGCGGATCGCGGTCAGCCCGAGGCAGAGCGCCATCAGGGTGATCATGTTGGGCGCGATCATCCGGAACGGCACCGGCTTGAAGCGGCGCGGCTTCGGCTCGTTCGGATCGGGCTCGAAGGGCGGGAAGAGGTCGTCCATGGCGGACCTCGCGTCAGATGCTGCGGAAGAGGCGCTCGGGGCCGGGCGCGAGGTCCGCGAGCACCGTCTCGCCGGCCACCGCCTTCTGGCCGAGCCCCACGAGCACGCGGGTGCCGGCCGGCAGGTAGACATCCACCCGCGAGCCGAAGCGGATCAGGCCGAAGCGCTCGCCCGCCGCCAGGGTGTTGCCCGCCCCGACGAACCCGACGATGCGGCGCGCCACAAGGCCGGCGATCTGCACCACGCCGACGCGCACGATGGCACCGCCCTGCGGGCTCTCGACCACGAGGCCGTTGCGCTCGTTGTCCTCGCTCGCCTTGTCGAGCTCGGCGTTGAGGAACAGGCCCGGCGTGTAGTGGATCTGAGCGATGCGGCCGGCCACCGGCATGCGGTTCACGTGGCAGTCGAACACGTTCATGAACACCGAGATCCGGGTCATGGGCTCCTGCGGCAGGTCGAGCTCGGGGGGCGGCAGCACGGTGGCGATGAGGTTCACCCGCCCGTCGGCCGGGGAGACCACGAGGCCCTCGCCCACCGGCACCACCCGCTCGGGATCGCGGAAGAAGTAGCAGACCCACAGGGTCAGGATCAGGAAGATCCAGCCGAAGAACTGCGAGAACGTGCCCGCGAGCACGGTGAGCACGATGCCGACCAGGATGAAGGGATAGCCCTCCTTGTGAATCGGCACGAGCACCCGGCGGATCGTCGCGAAGAGGTCGTTCATGAAGCCTCGGCTACTTCGGTCGGCGGCAGCGGATGATAAATTCCGTTTCTGCCGCGCGGATGGCAGTACCCGAAAGGCGCGTCAACCATGCATATGGGTCAGTTCGCTTTCCATAGCGAAGCCCCGCGAACCGATCCGGTCGCGGGGCTGACTCAGCTATGCAGCGAGGGGCGTTTCCGGGCTCCACTCACAATCATCACTCGTGGCGCGACTAGGCATATATACATTGAGATCGCGCGCGCGACGCACTAGATTAAAGTGTATTTCGTCTTTTGGATCGAACATAGTTTGAATTTTCATAGAAAAAAATAAGTGAACGAATTTTTCCATCACCGGTTGAGCTTTGTGTTCTTTCAGCTCCAATTCAGCGACCTCCTCAACCCGCGACAAAACCTCCTGAGGGTCTCTGTGAAAGGTTGCGAAGAAAGCAAAAAGCCGCAGATGCTTTTCGCTGAGCACAGACATGGTTCTAGCCCCAGCCTCACACCGGGAGAAATGCTCAGGAGTCATATCTAGAAATTCTGCAAGCGATCTTGCTTTAACCCCTAGAGAATTTCTGATAAATCTGATTTCTTCGCCATTGAACTTTCTTGGATGGAGCACACGACAACGCACAACGGCACAGATTAGCCCTACTACATCGGGAATTGTGACAATTTCTTCACCTGTCACAGGATCATTTTCCACGATCGCGCTACTGGCAAGCGTCACCTTAAAGGGCGCACCAAGAGTGTCCACGTTGTATTGCGGCACAACACGAACGCTGGTCGCCAGTTCATGCTGCGTCATTGTCTACATCCTTCTTCTCAATCCGCCTCACGTCTCGCACTCGCACGCTCAGCGTCTCCGTCACAACCAATACGATGATGATGAGCGATCGGCCGTCGCAGTCCTCACCCTCAACGACCCATTCGGCGCCGGGCTCATCAAGTTTTTCCGACCGGACCACGCGTCCGACGCGAAAAGCGTGCCTGATGTCAATCAAGCTCACCCGCGCTCGGCGCAAAGCATCTGCCGAATACGAGAACGCTGCCTCGCACGGGAGGTAAGTCCGCGCGTAGTCTTGCAACCATACGGTCTCGATACTGGGCTTGCGTCTGCGCTTCGCCACCATCTCCGCCCTCCTTGTGACACCGGCATGATACAAGACGGCTGGGCTCGAATCAACAAAAATGTTGATCAAAGGTCAAGATTTTACCTCCGGCGCGCCTTGGTGGCGTTTTCACTCAACTCGTCGCTCCCTTGGGACAAAAGCAAATCCGCTGTCACTCTGCCGCCTTTAAGGCCAACCTACTCCGCCGGCATGGTCTCGGGCATGCGCTCATGCCCGACCGGCACCGACGATCCCGAATCCGGCGCCTCCGCCCGCTGGAGCGCCTCCTCGGCCTCCGCCGCCTCGCGCTGGCGGTTCCACATGGCGGCATAGACCCCGCCCTTCAGGAGCAGGCTCGGGTGGTCGCCGCGCTCCACCACGACGCCCTGGTCGAGGACGAGGATCTCGTCGGCATCGACCACCGTCGAGAGCCGGTGGGCGATGACCAGCGTGGTGCGCCCTCGGGCGACGCGGTCGAGCGCGTCCTGGATCTCGCGCTCGGTGAAGGAATCGAGGGCCGAGGTCGCCTCGTCGAGGACGAGGATCGGCGGTCCCTTCAGGATCGTGCGGGCGATGGCGACGCGCTGCTTCTCGCCGCCGGACAGCTTCAGCCCGCGCTCGCCCACCGGCGTCTCGTAGCCCTCCGGCAGGCTCTCGATGAAGCGGTCGATCCGGGCGAGGCGGGCGGCCTCGCGCATCTCCGCCTCGCTCGCCTCCCAACGCCCGTAGCGGATGTTGTAGCCGATGGTATCGTTGAACAGCACCGTGTCCTGCGGGACCATGCCGATGGCCGCGCGCAGGGAGTCCTGCGTCACCGTGGCGATGTCCTGGCCGTCGATGAGGATGCGCCCGCCCTGCGGCTCGTAGAAGCGGAAGATCAGCCGCGAGAGCGTCGACTTGCCCGCCCCCGAGGGCCCGATGATGGCGACCGTCCGGCCCGACGGCACCTCGAAGGAGACGCCCCTGAGGATCGGCCGGTCCGGGTTGTAGGCGAAGCGCACGTCCTCGAATCGCACCGTCCCCGGCCCGACCGCGAGGGGGGCCGCGTCCGGCCGGTCCGCGATCTCGGGATTGCGGTGCAGGATGCGGAACATGTCGTCGATGTCGATGAGCGCCTGTTTGATCTCGCGATAGATCATGCCCATGAAGTTCAGCGGCATGGAGAGCTGCACGAGCATCGTGTTGACGAGCACGAATCCGCCGAGCGTGGTGCGACCGGCTAAGATGTCGCGCGCGGCGAGCCACATCACCGCCGTCATGCCCATGGTGAAGATCACCGCCTGTCCGGCGTTGAGCACCGCGAGGGAGACGTAGGTCTGCGTCGAGGCCTTCTCGTACTTCGCCATGGAGGCGTCGTAGCGCTCGGTCTCGCGCCGCTCCGCGCCGAAATACTTCACGGTCTCGTAGTTCAGCAGCGAGTCGACGGCCTTGGTGTTGGCGTCGGTGTCGGAGTTGTTCATCCGGCGCCGGATCTCGATGCGCCATTGCGTCGCCTTCCAGGTGAAGGCCAGATAGGCGGCCACCATCACGAATACGACCGCCGAGTAGAGCCAGTTGAACTCGTAGGCGAGGATCCCGAGGATCAGCACGAACTCGACGATGGTCGGCACCAGCGTCAGCACCACCAGGCGCGACAATTCCTCGATGCCGCCCCGGCCGCGCTCCAGCACGCGGGTGAGGCCGCCGGTCTTGCGCTCCAGATGGAAGCGCAGCGACAGCCGGTGCATATGCGCGAAGGTCTGGAGCGCGAGCTGCCGCACGGCATGCATCGCCACCTTGGCGAAGAGCCCGTCGCGCACCTGCGTCAGGGCCGCCATCGCCACCCGCGACAGCCCGTAGAGGCCGATCAGCAGCATCGGCGCGGCGAACAGCCCCGTGGGAAGCGGCGCGCCGTCCTTGTTGCCGGTGGCGGCGACGAGGGCGTCGGTGGCCCATTTGAAGGTGAAGGGCGTCACCATCGTCGCGAGCTTGGCGACGAGCAGCAGCCCGAACGCCAGGTAGACGCGCCGCTGGAGGTCGGGACGGCCGTGGGGCCAGAGATAGGGCCAGAGCCGGCGATAGGTCGCGGCGAGGCCGGGACGCTCGGGCGGGGCGGCCTCGCCCTCCGGCGCGGGCGCGGGGGTGGATGTCATGACGCGGGGGTGATCCGGGATGTCGGGCTTGAGCGCTGCATATAGGCCGCCGCGCGCGCCGCCGCACCCGTCCCGCCGTCTCCCCGGCCGCCGCAGCCCGCGCGGCTCAGCCGCGCCCGCCCTTTCCGTCCTTGGGCAGCACGAAGATCTGGCCGGGGAAGATCCGGTCCGGGTCGCGGATCTGCTCCTGGTTGGCGTCGTAGATCACCGTATAGCGCAGGCCGCTGCCATAGACCCTGCGGCTGATCTGCCAGAGATTGTCGCCGCGCGTGATCCTGGCGGTGGCGATCTCGGCGACGAAGGCGCCCCCGGCATTCGCGGCCGGCGTCTCGGCGGCGCCGGAGGCGACGGCGAGGGCATCGGCCGCCTTCGGAGCGGGCTTGCCGGGAGCCGCCGGAGCGGCCGCCTGCCCGGAAGCGCCCGGAGACGGAGCGGCGTGCTCCGGCCTGACGCCGGGGGGCGGCACGGCCGCGACCGCCTTGCCCGCTCCGGCGCGGACGCCCTCCCCGGCCGGCTCGCGCGCGGCGGTGCGGGCCGCGCTCTCGGGAAAGACGAAGGGCACCTCGGCGCGCGTCCTGACCGCGCCCGTGACCGGATCGACCTGATCGACCCGGACCCGGTAGTCGCCGGCCGCCACGCCCTTGCCGATGGTGAACACCACCTTCCCGTCCGGCCCGACGCTCGCGGGCGCCACCAGGGTGTCGTTCAGGTAGAGCCGCACCGTCGCGCCGGGCGCCGCCTGCCCGGTGACGTAGAGCCGGCCGCCCTCCTGCGCGTCCACGCTGACGATCTTGAGGGGCGGCGCCTTCTTCGCGGCGGCGTCGGCACCCGCCGCCGGAGTCTTGCCGCCGGCATCCTTCGCAGCCTGGGCCGATGCGGCCTTGTCCGCCCCGGCGGGGGCCTTCCCGGCCGTCTGCGCGGCCCTCGCTTCGGAGGACGCGCCGGGAACCGTCGGCGCTCCCGTGGCCACCTCCGGCTGAGACAGCACCACGGTCGGGCTGTCGGGCGAGCTCAGCGCCACGAGGGGGCGCGTCTTGCGGTCGGGCGAGACCACCACCGCGACCGATTGCGGGGAGCGCGTCTCGCGGCCCCGCTCGTCGGTGAGGCGCAGCACGATCTCGCTGTTGCCGGGGCCGAGCGCGGGCGGAACCAGCGCGAACTGGCCGTTGGGGTCGGCCAGCGCCCTGGCCACCGGCTTGCCGTTCACCAGCATCTCCACGGCGGTGTTGGGCAGCCCGCGCCCGGCCACCACCGTCTCGCCCGTGGGCTCGACACGCACCAGATCGAAGCTCGGCGCCTTCGCGTCGACGGCCTCCGGCTTCGACGCGTCCGGCTTGCTCTCGGTCGACGTGGTGTCGCCCGGCTTGCCGGCGGAGGCCGAACCGGCATTCTCCTGCTTCGCCGCGCTCCCCAGCGCGGTATCCGCGCGGCTTCCGCCGGGCCTATCCAACTCGGTGGACGGCTTGGCCGTCTCCTGTCCCGCCGGGGCGAAGGGGCGCTTCAGCAGCTCGGCGCTGCCGAACAGGGCGACGATCAGGGCGAACCCGCCGGCGAGACCGACGAGGGCGAGGACGAGATTGCGCCGTAACTCAGCCGTCATCGCCTGCCCATACCCTCGCATCCATCCCGGCGGCCCGCGTCGCAGGCCGCCCTAAATCCGTCGACTGTTCCGCGCATATTACCGTATAGGGCCCAGGCACCAAGCCGCGCGCCGGCCGGCGCAGCCGAATGCCGCGTGAATTCAGCAGTTTGGCACAGGTCTTCCGGGCAGGGCCCCGTGGAGGCCGGTGGCGGATGGTGGAGGCTCGCGGGATCGGCGCCCCATCGCCGCGCGGGCTTGGTATGATGGTTGCTGCTTCGCTCGGAGGAGGCCGGATGGCGCCGGTGAGAACGGTCTGTGTCTATTGCGGCTCCGGCTTCGGCAAGGATCCCGCCTTCACGCGCGCGGCGCGGGACCTCGGCGCGGCCCTGGCCGAGGCGGGGATCGGGCTCGTCTACGGCGGCGGCAATGTCGGGCTGATGGGCACCGTGGCCCAGGCGGTGATCGACGGCGGCGGCCACGTCACCGGCATCATCCCCGACTTCCTGAAATCGCGCGAGCGGATGCTCGACTCGATCCAGGAAACCATCGTCGTCGGCGACATGCACACCCGCAAGCGCCTGATGTTCGAGCGCTCCGACGCCTTCATCGCCCTGCCCGGCGGCATCGGCACCCTGGAGGAGCTGGTCGAGCAGATGACCTGGGCGCAGCTCGGCCGGCACGCCAAGCCGATTCTGCTCGTCTCCACCAACGGCTTCTGGACGCCGCTGCTGACGCTGATCGACCACATGCTCGGCCACGGCTTCATCCGCGCCGGGCTGGAGCTCAACTACCTCGTGGCCGAGAACGTCGCCGACGTGATCCCGATGCTGCGCGAGGCCGTCGCCGGCGCGAAAACCTCACCCGAGGCGGACGCCTTCGTCGCCGGGCGGCTGTGACGCGTCACGCCATCGGCTGCGGCAGCGTGCGCAGATCAACGGGGACCGACGGATCGATCTCGCCGATCAGGGCCGGCTTGAGGTCGTAGCGCTCGGAAACAGATTCCAGCGCCGCCACGGCGTCGGCGTTGACGCCCCAACGGGCCACCGTCGCGACGAAGGCGCGGGTCGTCATCAGGGTCACGGGGAAGTCCACGTCGAGAAAGAGGGTCGCGACCTTGCGGTCCTCGTAGAGCACCACGGCCGAACCGGATTCGGCCGGCTGCCAGTGCCCGACGAACTCGCGCAGCGCCTGCTCGCCGGAATCGCGCAGGGCCGATTTCAGCAAGGCGTCCTCACGCGGTGTCCGCTCTCGCGCGCGGAGCGCCTGGACGCCGATGCCGACCACGGTCTCGACCTTGAGCGCCGCCTCGCCGAGCCCCTCGATCCACGCCGCGATCTCGGCGGCGAAGGGCTTCGTCAGGTCGCCCACAACCTCGTCCTCGACCCGGTCCACCAGCACGATGCGCCGGTTGAACCCACGCAGGGTATCGAGCAACCCCGCCGCCGCCAGCCGGATCAGCGGCCCGGCATCGGCCACGACGATGGGCTGGCGGTCGGCGGGCGCGATCATTTCGCCACCGTCCAAGTGGTGGTGCCGTCCTTGTTGTCCTTCACCGTGACCCCGAGGGCGGCGAGCGCATCGCGGACATGGTCGGAGGCCGGCCAGTCCTTGGCGGCGCGGGCGACCCGGCGCTGCTCGATCAGCGCCTCGACCCGAGCCACGTCCACCCCCGACGCGGCGACCCGCGCGGCGGCGCGGGACGACCGCGTGGGCAGCAGCAGCCCCATCAGGTTCGCGCCGGCCTTCAGGTCGGCGGGGGCGTCGAGGCGGTGCAGCTCGGCCAGCGCAGCCGGCGTGTTGAGGTCGTCGAGCAGCGGCTCCACCAGCGCGGCACCCGCCTCGGGCGCGGCCGCCTCGTCGCCGACGATCTCGTACCAGCGTTCCAGCATACGGCCGGATTCCTCCAGCCCCCGCAGCGTCCAGTCGATCGGCTGGCGGTAATGCGTCTTCAGCATCGCGAGCCGCACGACCTCGCCGGGCCAGTCCTTCAGCACCTCGCGGATGGTGACGAAGTTGCCGAGCGACTTCGACATCTTCTCCCCCTCCACCTGGAGGAAGCCGTTGTGGAGCCAGACATTGGCCATCACGTCCGTGCCGAAGCAGCAGCGCGACTGCGCCACCTCGTTCTCGTGGTGGGGGAAGATCAGGTCGATGCCGCCGGCATGGATGTCGAAGGTCTGGCCGAGATGCTTCCACGACATCGCGGAGCACTCGATGTGCCAGCCCGGCCGCCCCGGCTCGGCGATGCCCGCCGGCGAGGGCCATGACGGCTCGCCGGGCTTCGAGGGCTTCCACAGCACGAAATCGAGGGCCGAGCGCTTGTAGGGCGCGACCTCGACGCGGGCGCCCGCCTCCATCTCGTCGAGCGGCCGCTTCGAGAGCGCGCCGTAATCGGGCATCGAGGGCACGTCGAAGAGCACATGCCCCTCGGCGACATAGGCGTGGCCGGCCGCGATCAGCCCCTCGATCAGCGCGACCATCTCCACGATGTGATCGGTGGCGCGGGGCTCGACGAAACGGGGGCGCTCGCCCGGAACGTTCACGTCCTCGGGCAGCAGCACGCCGAGCGCCCGCACGTCCTCGTGGAAGCTCTTGAGCGTCCCATCCGTCAGCTCGCGGATGGTGATGCCGCGCTCGGCCGCGCGCAAATTGATCTTGTCGTCCACGTCCGTGACGTTGCGGGCGTAGGTGACATGCGCCTCGCCGTAGAGGTGGCGCAGCAGGCGGAACAGCAGGTCGAAGACGATGATCGGGCGCGCGTTGCCGATATGGGCCGCGTCGTAGACCGTCGGGCCGCAGGCGTAGACCCGCACGTTCGACGGGTCGATGGGCGCGAAGGGCGCCTTCTCGCGGGTCAGCGTGTTGTAGAGGCGCAACATCGCGGCCATGAAAGCTCTATCCGTACTCTGACGCCGGGGCGCGTCGCGCAGGGCTGTTGCCCGAAGGCGACGGCCCCCGACTCCGACCTGCGCTACCTCAAATCCGCGTTCATTTCGAGAACGTCGCCGTCCTCACGGCAGCGCGGCGACGACGATCGCCGCAAGCCTTTGTTTACCGAACCGGCGGACTTTCCCTCGAAACACATGAAGCACACGCGCAAGGACGCCCTCATGCGACGCTCGGCCGCCCTCCTCGCCGCCGCCCTGATCTCCGCCCTCGCCGCTCCGGCGACGGCCGCCGACGGACGGACCCCGGCCGCCGGCCGCTCCGCCGTCGAGAAGACCTTCCTGATCCCCGCGAGCGAGGGCTACGGCGTCGGCGAGTGCCTGACGAGCCCCGGCAGCGAATGCGGCCAGGTCGTCGCCAATGCCTGGTGCGAGGCGCAAGGCTTCGCCTCGGCCCAGTCCTTCGGCGTCGCCGCGCAGGACGAGTATACCGGCGCCATCACGCCGCCGCCGGTCAGCGCCCCGCCGAGCGAGAAGCCGCTGAAGATCACCTGCCAGGATTGATTTTTTCCGGCCGCAGCGGGTGCCGTGAGCCGGACGTTGCGGCGCCATCCCGCACCCTCTATGTACAGATCCACGTACACGACGAGGGTGCGGTGACGCAGGTCGGCCTCAGCGAACTCCGGCGCAATCTGGCGAGCTATCTCGACCGGGTCGAGAGCGACCGGGCCGAACTCGTCGTGACGCGGCAGAACCATGAGGACATGGTGATCCTGCCGCTCGCGGAACTCGAGCATATCCGCGAGACGCTGCATCTTCTCGGCACCCCGGCCAATGCCCGCAGGCTGAGCGAGGCCGTCGCCCAGTTGGACGCCGGACGCGGCAGCGAACGCGACCTGATCGAGCGGTGAAGCTGGTCTGGTCCGACGCGGCCTGGGAGGACTATCTGCACTGGCAGGCCGCCGATCCCGCCATCCTCGACCGGGTGAACGCGCTGATCAAGGAAGCCCGGCGCACGCCCTTCGCCGGACTCGGCAAGCCCGAACCGCTGAGAGGAAACCTGAGGGGCTGGTGGTCGCGCCGGATCACCGGAGAGCATCGGCTGGTCTACCGCGTCTCCGGCACCGGCCCCGAACAGGCGTTGGAGATCGCGCAATGCCGCTGGCATTACGCGTGAGGCGCTCAGCCCTTCAGCGCCTCGGCGCATTTGCCGGGCGCCTCGGTGCCCCAGGGCATCAGCGGCACGGCCGAGGTCGAGTTCTTGGGCGAGCCCTGGATGACCTTGTCCGAATAGACCATGTAGATCAGCGTATTGCGCTTCACGTCGCAGCCGCGCACGATCTGCATCGACTTGAAGATCAGCGAGCGGCGCTCGCTGAACACCACCTCGCCCTGCTTGAATTTATCCTTGAACTTCACCGGCCCGACCTGCCGGCAGGCGAGCGAGATGTCGGAGACGTCCTCGGCGAGCCCCAGGGTGCCCTTGATGCCGCCTTTCTCGGGCTGCGTGTACCAGCAGGCCACGCCCTCCACCGCCGGATCGTCGATGCCGTAGACGACGAGCTTGTCGTTGGGCGTCAGCGGACGCCAGACCGTCGACTTGTCGAAGATCCGGTCCGGCTCCTGCGCCGCCGCCGGGCCTACGAGCGCCGCCGCCGCGAGCGCCATCGCCGCCGGCCGCCTGAGACCTCGAAGCCACATCATCCCGTCATTCCCCCGTTCGCGAAACCGGAGCGCATGTAGGGATGCTGATCCGCCGCCACGAGAGCGTTAAAGCAGGATAGGATCACCCGATGCACATCACGGCTGGCAACGGCGAATGAATCGCGTCCTCACGGTCACGTTTTCCAGAGCCCTCTTCCGCGCGCGGACCCTTCTGGGCGCGTTCGCCATGGCGCTCGTCGGTATCGCGGCGGCACCCGCTTCGGCGCAGACGACGCCCGCCCCCCAGGCGCCGAACGTCTATGCCTGCCAGCGCTACAAGGCCGAACTCGCGAGCATCAACAACGAGGCCAGCACCGCCCGCGCCCTGCAAAGCGAGATCGGCCGGCTCGAAGCCTATTACCGCACCCTCAACTGCGAGGGCGGCAAGTTCCTGTTCTTCGACACGCGGCCCCCGCAATGCGGCGCCGTCGAGCAGCGCATCCGCGCGCTCAACGCCGGCTACGGCAGCGGCAGCACGGAGGTGTCCGCCGCGCGCCGCCGCCAGCTCCAGGGGCAGATCGCCGGGGCCTGCTCCGGCGTCCCGGAGGGCGTGAGCGTGCATAACGGCGAGACCTATGCCAGCGGCGGCGCCCAGGTGATCTGCGTGCGCACCTGCGACGGCGCCTTCTTCCCGATGAAGAACCTGCCCGAGGGCCGCTCCGGCGCCGACGAGATGTGCCAGGCCCTCTGCCCCGGCACCGAGGCCGCCGCCTACTCGATGCCCTACGGCGACAACGCCCTGAAATCGGCCGCCACCGTGAAGGGCAGCCGCGCCTATGTCTCCCTGGCCAACGCCTTCAAGTTCCAGAAGGATTACGTACCGAACTGCTCCTGCAAGCGCGAGGGGCAGAGCTGGGCGCAGTCGCTGGTGAAGGCCGAGAGCATGCTGGTGCGGCACAAGGGCGACATCTTCGTCACGCCCATGCAGGCGGAGGCGCTGTCGCGGCCGAACCCGAAGGTGCGCCTCACTCTCGTCGGCCGCGCCGACAAGACCGCCGCCGCGCTGGCCGCCGACGCCGCCGTCAGGGCCGGCGACGCTCCCGCCCCGGCCGAGCCCGCCAAGGCGGCCGGAGGGGAGGGCCAGACCGCCGCCCACGAGCGCGGCGCGGTTCGGATCATCGCCCCCGGCATCGTGGCGACGCCCGCCCGATAGCGCCCCGGCATCCGGCCGCCGCCGGCCTCTCGCGTTTGACCCTCGCGTTTCGGGAACCATATCGGCCCGACGCCGTTCGGCTCGCCCGGACTCGAGACGCGAGATGTACCTGATGCGGACGACCCGCCTGCTCCTCCTCACCGGCACCGTGCTGCCGAGCCTCGTGCTCGGCGCCGGCGCGGCCCTCTCGCTCGGTTCCGGGCCTCATGACGCGATCGTGATCGCGCAGGGCGGCCCCGGCATGGAGCGCGAGCCGCGCGGGGGAGGCGGCGAAGGACCGCATGGTGGTCCCGGCGGCGGCCCGCGCCCGGAGCGCGCCGCCCCGCCCGAGCGCGCGGCGCCCCCCGCCCCTCGCGAGCGGCCCGAACCGCGCCCGGAGCCGCGCCCTGCCCCGCCCGCCGCCCGCGAGCCGGCCGAGCGCCCCGCGCCGCCGGTCCAGCGCGAGCGGCCGCCCGCCCCGGCGGAACGACCCGCGCCGGCCCCCCGGCAGGAGGCGCCGCGCCCGACACCGCTGGCACCCGAGCGTCAGACCCGCGAGCCCCCGGCCGAGCGCCCCGCGCCTCCAGCGGCCCGGCAACCGGCGCCCGAGCGGCCCGCTCCCGCCGAGACGGCACCGCCGCGCCCGGCGCCGGCTCCCCGCGCTGCACCCGAACCGGCCCGTCCGCCCGAGCAGCCCCGCCCGGCGACCCCGCCGGCCGCGAGCGAGAAATCCGCCCCCAACGCCGCGCCGGGCGTGCCCAGTCGCCCGGTCGGCCAGCCGCCCGGCGTCACGACGGGACCGGCAGGTGTGGTCGGTCCGAACGGGCAGGTGCCCGCGGGAGCCCCGCACGGGGATCCCGGCGGCAAGGCCGTGCCTCCGCCGCCGCCCCCCGCGCCGGGCGAGCGCGGCACCGGCCAGCGCGGCGCGCCGCCGAACGCGGCGCCGGGCGTTCCCGGCACGCCCGTCCAGGCGCCTCCCGGCGTGGTCAAGCAGGATCCGAACGCCGGCGCCCCGCCTCCCAAGGGAACGCCCCCCAACATGCAGCCCGGCGTGCCCGGCCGTCCTGTCGGCGAGCAGCCCGGCGTCACCACCGGACCGGCGGGCGTCGTCGGTCCGAACGGGCAGGTGCCCGGCGCCTATCCTCCGAACGGCGGACCCGGCGGCCCCGGCCGTCCCGGCGCGCAGCCGGGCTATCCGCCGGGCCCGCCCGGCGCCTATCCCACGGGCCGGGTCGACGACCGCGACGGCGGCTTCAACCGGCCGGGGCGGCCGGGCTACGTCCCCGGCGGCTTCCGTGACGACGACGAGGACGTGCGCGACTATTCCCGCATCCAGCGCGACCGCCGCGAGTTCAACGAGGACGGCCGCACCTATATCCGCGAGCCCGGCCGCATCATCGTGCGCGACCGCGACGGCTACTTCATCCGCCACGACGAGAACGAGCGTTTTCGCGATATCGACAGGCGCGCCTTCCGCAGCGAGCGGCGCGGCAGCGACACCTACACCTATCTCGACCGCCCCGGCGGCGAGCAGATCGTCACCGTGGTGGACGACGACGGGCGCATGCTGCGCCGCTACCGCCGCTTCCGCGACGGCCGCGAGGTGATGATCATCGACAACGGCTATGGCGGCCCGCGCCGGCCGATCTACGAGGACGTGGTCGACCTGCCGCCGCCCGACATCCGCATCCCGCGCGAACGCTACGTGGTGAACTACGAGGGCGCCGACGAGCGCTCCGTCTACGAGGCCCTCTCCGCCCCGCCGGTGGTGGCGGTGGACCGGCGCTACACCCTCGATCAGGTCCGCTACAGCCCGCAATTGCGGGCGCGGATGCGCAGCGTCGATATCGACACGATCAATTTCGACTCGGGCTCCTTCACGGTGACGACCGATCAGGCGCAGCGGCTCTCGACCATCGCGGCGGCGATCAACCAGGCCGTGCGCGCCAATCCGCAGGAGGTCTTCCTGATCGAGGGCTATACCGACGCCGTGGGCTCGGACGTCGACAACCTGTCCCTGTCGGACCGCCGGGCGCAGTCGGTGGCCACCGTGCTCACCCAGCAATTCCAGGTGCCGCCGGAGAACCTGACGACGCAGGGCTACGGCGAGCAGTACCTGAAGGTGAACACGCAAGCCGCGTCCCGCGAGAACCGCCGCGTCACCGTCCGCCGGATCACGCCGCTGATCCAGCAGGGCCAGGCGCAGGCCGCGCCGCCGCGATAGGGAGCGGGCGACGGGTCGGACCGGCGGGCGGTTGTCACCGGCCGCCGGCCCGAGAATGTTGACCGACGGCGCCGGGACGGCGCATGCCCCGAAGGGGAGCGACGCGGACACGGACCGGGCGATCATGGACATCCCGAGGGACGAGCCCGGCGAGCGGCTGATCGAGGCCGGCACGCCGGCCTTCCGCCGGACCGCCCTGGCGCTCGCCGCCGCCGGATTCTCCACCTTCGCAGTGCTCTACGGCGTACAGCCGTTGCTGCCGGTCTATGCGGATGCCTTCGGCGTCTCGCCGGCCGAGAGCAGCCTCGCCCTGTCCCTACCCTGCGCGATGCTGGCCGTGGCGCTGCTGGTGGTCAGCCCGCTCTCGGAGGTCTGGGGCCGCAAGCCGGTGATGACGGTCTCGCTGTTCGCCTCCGCGCTGCTGACCGTCGTCGCCGCGATCGTGCCCGACTGGCACGGGTTCCTGGCGCTGCGCGCGCTGACGGGGCTCGCCGCGAGCGGGTTGCCCGCCGTCGCCATGGCCTATCTCGGCGAGGAGATGCACGGGCGCGCCATCGGCCTCTCCATGGGCCTGCTCATCGGCGGCAACGCGCTCGGCGGCATGGCCGGGCGGCTGATCGCCGGCATCATCGCCGACCACGCCTCCTGGCGGATCGGCCTCGGCCTCATCGGCGTGCTGGCGCTGCTGGCGGCCATCGCGTTCAAGGTGGCGCTGCCGCCCTCGCGCCGCTTCGTGGCCCATCCGATGCGCTGGCGCGAGGTGCCGGGCACCTTCGGCCAGCATCTGCGCGATCCGGGCCTGCCCTGGCTCTTCGCGGAGGCGTTCCTGCTGATGGGCGGCTTCGTCTGCGTCTACAACTACATCGGCTTCCGCCTGCTCGAGCCGCCCTTCTCCCTGAGCCAGACCGCCATCGGCGCGATCTTCGTGGTCTATCTCTTCGGCACCTTCAGCTCGGCCGCGACCGGCGAGATCGCCAGCAGGCTGGGGCGGCGCAAGGTGCTCTGGCTCGCCATCACCTGCGGGCTGGCCGGCATCGCTATGACCCTGTCGGGCAACCTCGTCGTCATCGTCGCGGGGGTCGTCGTCGTCACCATGAGCTTCTTCGGCGCGCATTCGGTGGCGAGCAGCTGGGTCGGGCGGCGCGCCCTGCGGGACCGGGCGCAGGCCTCCTCGGTCTATCTGTGCATGTACTATCTCGGCTCGTCCGTGCTCGGCACGGCCGGCGGCTGGGCCTTCGCCCATGCGGGCTGGGGCGGGGTGGTGGCGTTCTTCGCGAGCCTCTACGGGCTGGCGCTGGCCATCGCGATCCGGCTCGCGCGCCTGCCGCCGATGACCGCCTGACGGGGACCTCCGCGATGAACGCACGCAGCCACGAGAGCCGGATCGCCGGCCAGTTCGGCCCCCAGGCGCGGGCCTATGTCGAGAGCGCGGTCCATGCCGGCGGCGACGACCTCGCCCGCATCGCGGCGCTGGCGAAGGCCCGGCCGGGCGCGCGGGTGCTCGATCTCGGCTGCGGAGGCGGGCATGTCGCCTTCGCCGCCGCTCCCCACGCGAGGGACGTCACCGCCTACGACCTGTCCGACGACATGCTGGCGGCGGTCGCTCAGGAAGCCGAGCGGCGGGGCCTTGCCAACATCGCGACCCGGCAGGGCGCGGCCGAGCGCCTGCCCTTCGCGGACGCGGATTTCGACATGGTCGTCACCCGCTTCAGCGCCCATCACTGGCGCGACGTTCCGGCGGCGCTGGGCGAGGTCCGGCGGGTGCTGGCGCCGGAGGGGCTCGCGGTCTTCGTCGATCTCGTCGCCCCCGAGGACCCGCTCCTCGACACGCATCTCCAGGCCGTCGAGCTGTTGCGCGATCCCTCGCATGTGCGCGACTACGCGCTCTCGCAGTGGCTCGCGATGCTGGCGGCGGCGGGGCTCGCGGCCGGCACGGTGACGCGGCGGCGCCTGCGCCTCGATTTCGCGAGCTGGATCGCGCGGATGCGCACGCCGGACATCCACGCGGCGGCGATCCGCTCGCTCCAAGAGGGCGCGGCCGACCCGATCCGCCGGCATTTCGCCATCGAGCCGGACGGCACCTTCAGCGCCGACACCGCGACGATCGAGGCGCGCAAGGCCGCGATCGCCTGAAAGCCCGGCCGGCCCGTTGACCGCGGGGCGCGGGGCACCCATCTTCGGGCGGTCCCGTCCCCGACCAGAGGAAGCCCGGCGCGCGAAGCGACCCCGGCTCTGCGTTCCCGCCGAAGTGCTCGAACTCGCCGTCGCCGTCCTGCTGATCGCCCTCAACGGGGTCTTCGCGCTGTCGGAACTCGCCGTGGTGTCGTCGCGGCGCGCCAGGCTCTCCGCCATGGCGGAGGAGCGCCGCTCGGGCGCGGCCGCCGCGCTGGCGCTTTCCGAGGATCCCGGCCGCTTCCTCTCCACCGTGCAGATCGGCATCACCCTGATCGGCGTCCTATCGGGCGCGGTCTCGGGGGCGGCGCTGGGCGAGCGTCTCGCCGTCATCCTGCTCGACCTCGGGATGACCAAAGGCTGGGCCGAGCCCCTGGGATACGGCCTCGTCATCGCGATCATCACCTATCTGTCGGTCATCATCGGCGAGCTCGTCCCCAAGCACATCGCCCTGCGCAACCCGGAAGCCGTCGCCTGCCTGGTCGCGCCGGGGATGCGGCTGGTGGCGCGGGCGGCGCTCCCGGCCGTCTGGCTCCTCGACGCCTCGACGCGGGCGGTGTTCCGCCTTCTCGGCCAGTCCACGGACAGCGCCAGCTCCGTCACCGAGGAGGAGCTGCGCACCCTGGTGGCCGAGGCCGAGACCGCCGGCGTCATCGAGACGGGCGAGCGCCGCATGATCGCGGGGGTGCTGCGCCTCGGCGACCGGGCGGTGCGCGGCGTGATGACCCCGCGCACGGACGTGACCTGGATCGACCTCGGCCGCGACGAGGCGGAGACCCGCGCCCTGCTGCTCAGGAGCCCGCATTCGCGCCTGCCGGTGGGGGACGGCTCCTCCGACAACATGCTCGGCGTCGTGCAGGTGCGCGACCTCGTGGCGATGCTGGCGGCGGGCGAGCGCCTCGACCTGCGCGCCCATATCCGCAAGGCCCCGATCCTGCCCGACACCGTCGATGCGCTGGCCGCGCTCGCCGCCCTTCAGGAGGCCGACGTGCCGATGGCGCTGATCCACGACGAGTACGGCCATTTCGACGGCCTGGTGACGCCCGCCGACATCCTCGACGCCATCGCCGGCGCCTTCCGCTCGGAGGACCCGGAGCCCGAGGCGTTCCGCCGGGAGGACGGCTCCTGGCTGATCGCGGGCTGGATGCCGGCCGACGAGATGGCCGACCTCATCGGCATCCGGCTCGACCCCTCGCGCGACTACGAGACCGCCGCCGGCCTCATCATCGACCGCCTCCAGCGCCTGCCGGAGACCGGCGAGACCTGCGACATCGCCGGCTGGCGCTTCGAGGTAGTCGACCTCGACGGGCGCCGCATCGACAAGATCATCGCCACGCGGCTCCCGGCGGACGCCGACGCGTAGCGGGCGGCATCCGGCGTCACGGCCGACCGGGTTGCCGCAGGGCCGTCAGGCGCCCTTGCCCAGCCCGGCGAGAAGCTCGTCCAGTTGCCCGAACTGCTCGGGGGCTGCGTCCTCCATGCCGACGAAGGATGCGTCGAGCGCCTCCTTCGTCGGATAGAGTTCGCGAAGGACCAGCAGCGTCCCGCTATCCTCTTCCTCGAAGGTCACGGTGGTGACGGCGCCGTCATCGCTCTCGTCGTTGGTCCAGACGAGGCGCGACGGCGGCGTCACCTCGACATACTTGCCGAAGAAGGCCCTCGCATTCGCCGCGTCGTGTCCGAAGGTGATGCGATACCCGCCGCCGGTGCGGACATCCATCTCGCAGGACAGCATGGGCACCGGGCTCGATCGCGGCGCCCACCACAGCTTGAACAGCTCCGGCTTGGTCCAGGCGTCGTACACGAGGCGGACCGGGGCATCGAAGGTCCGCCGCACCACGAGCTCGCGCTCGGACCCGCGTTCGACCGCCGTGCGGCTGTCACCCACTCTGTTGCCCATCGTCCCTCTCCTTCCGTTTCAGAGCCGCGACCACGACATCGAGCGCGTCGAAGCGTGCGTTCCAGATCCGGCGGCGCCCCTCGATCCAGGCTGCCTCTTCCTCCAGCCCGCGCAGGCCGAGCCGACAGGTCCGCACGCGCCCGACCTTCTCCGTCGTCACCAGCCCGGCCTGCTCCAGAACGCCGACATGCTTCTTCATGCCCGTCAGGGTCATGTGGAACGTGTCGGCAAGCTCGGTGATCGAGGCGTCCCCGCTCCCGAGCCGTTCGAGGACGCCGCGTCGCGTGGCGTCCGCGAGGGCGGCGAAGGAGGCGTCGAGACGAGCCGTGCAAAACTGAACCATCCGGTTCAGTTTTAGGGCCGTTGCCGGCGCGGCGCAAGAGGGTGGGGTCGGGCTTCGGGAAGACGGCGTTTGGTTCGTCGCCGATCACTCGACGCGGTGGCAGCAGACGCAGATCTTGTTTCCGTCCGGGTCGCGAAAATAAGCGCCGTAATAGCCGGCGTGATACTGCGGCCGTAGGCCCGGTTTTCCGTCGCAGGTTCCGCCGTGCTCGATCGCCGCCGAGTGACATCGGTCCACGTCGGATCGGTTCTCGGCAAGGAATGCGATCATTTGACCGTTCCCCGCCGAAGCGGGCCGCCCGTCATAGGGGCGCGTTATGATGAAGAGAGGCCGATCGGCCGACGGGGATTTCCAGCCTGCCCAGGTTTCGTCGGCGAATTTCAGTTCCAGCCCCAATACTCCGAGCACTGGGTCGTAGAAGCGGCGCGCGGCAGCCATGTCGGCGACACCGAGGGTTGCATGAGAAAACATCGTCGGCCTCGGCATAGAAGACTATAGGGCAGCTTACGGGCGAACGGGACCGAACGCAGCCGGCACCGAGCCTCGGCGTCCGCCCGTCACGCCGCTTCCCCCGCAAGCCGCCGCGCCGCCCGCTCGCGGCCGATCAGCGGCAGCAGGCCGGCGAGGTCGGGGCCGTGGTCGAGGCCGGTGAGGGCGAGCCGCAGCGGCATGAACAGCGCCTTGCCCTTGGCGCCTGTGCGCTCGCGGACGGCGGCGCTCCAGCTCTTCCAGGTCTCCGGCCCCCAGGGTTCCGGCGGCAGCGTCTCGGAGGCGGCGGCGACGATGGCCGCATCCGCGATCACCGGCGCGACGGGGCCGGCGACGACGCGCCACCAGTCCGCGGCCTCCGCGACCTTGCCGAGATTGGCCCGCACCGCCTCCCAGAAGGCCGCGGCGGCCTCGTCCGGCACGCCCATCGCCGAGAGCCTGGCGGCGGCCTCCTCCACGGGCATGGCATGGAGCAGGCGCGCGTTGAGCCCGTCGAGCTCGTGCGGATCGAACCGCGCGGGCGCGCGCGACGTGCGGGCGAGGTCCACGAGGGCGGCGAGCTCGTCGAGGCCGGCGACGGCGCGGATCGCCTCCGCCGAGCCGGTCAGCACCGCGAGCGAGCGCACGGCGGCGGGTTCGTAGCCGGCCTCGCGCAGGGAGCGCAGCGAGAGGTGGCCGAGGCGCTTCGACAGCCCCTCGCCATCCGCCGTGGTGAGCAGGTTGTGATGGGCGAAGACCGGCACCGGGGCGCCCAGCGCCTCGAAGATCTGCACCTGCACCCCGGTATTGGTGACGTGGTCCTCGCCACGGATGACATGGGTGATACCCATCCCGGCATCGTCCACCACCGAGGGCAGCGTGTAGAGATAGCTGCCGTCCTCGCGGATCAGCACCGGATCGGAGAGCGAGGCGCAGTCCACATGCGATTGGCCCCGCACGAGATCGTCCCATTCGACGGTGCGGTGGTCGAGCTTGAACCGCCAATGCGGCCTTCGTCCCTGCGCCTCCAGGGCGGCCCTGTCGGCATCGCCGAGAGAAAGAGCGGCCCGGTCGTAGATCGGCGGCAGGCCCCGGCCGAGCTGGCGCTTGCGGCGGCGCTCCAGCTCCTCCTGCGTCTCGTAGCAGGCATAGAGGCGCCCCTTCGCGCGCAGCCGGTCGGCGGCCTCGTCATAGGTCGCGACCCGCTCCGACTGGCGCGCGCGCGCATCCGGCACGATCCCGAGCCAGGCGAGATCCTCCTCGATCGCCGCCGCGAAAGCCTCGGTCGAGCGCTCGCGGTCGGTATCGTCGAGGCGCAGCAGGAAGCGCCCCCCGCGCGCCCGCGCGAACAGGACATTCAGGAGCGCCGGCCGGGCGTTGCCGAGATGCAGATAGCCCGTCGGCGAGGGGGCGAAGCGGACGAGCGGTGCCGATGAGGGAGCCATGCGCGCATGTCCTAGCCGATTTTTCTCCGATGACGACGCCGGCGCGGCGCTTTTTCCGACACCCTTGACGGAGCCGCCCCGCCCGCCCTAGAAGGCCGCTGGTTCGGGTGCGTAGCTCAGCGGGAGAGCATTCGCTTCACACGCGAAGGGTCACAGGTTCGATCCCTGTCGCGCCCACCATTCCCCCTCCGGCCGCATATCCCCCAAGCACGGCTCCCCCAAGCACGGCATCATGTCGCGCCGTCTCGGCCATGGCGGCCACATGCCGGAAACATCCCGTTGCGATGCTCCCCTCGTTCCGTGGGGGAGAGATCTCGTGATAGTCTGCGTTCGGTCCGGGGCGTCGTCTCCGCGCGACGAGGTGGGGACGGCCCGTTCATGAAGGCGCAGGATCACGGTCAGGAGATCCCGCCGCCGCCGCGCAAGAGCCCCTTCGTCCTCGCCGGGATCGGTGCGTTGGCGCTCCTCGCCTGGGGCGGCTACGGCCATTGGCGGATGCAGGGCGCGGCGGCCGAGACCCAGCGCAAGATGCGCGACTTCGTGCCGAGCCTGCGCACGGTGGCCGTGGAGCGCACCACGGCCCCCGTCGACCTGACGCTTCCCGGCGAGACCCAGGCCTTCGCCCGCGCCGCGATCTTCGCCCGCGCAACGGGCTACATCGCCGAGCGCCGGGTCGATATCGGCAGCCGGGTAAAGGCCGGCGACGTGCTCCTCAGGATCGCCGCGCCCGATCTCGACCAGCAGCTCGCCCAGGCCCAGGCCCAGCTCGGCCAGATGGAGGCGCAGCTTCTCCAGGCCAAGGCCATGGTCGATCAGGCCAAGGCCAATGTCGGCCTCGCCAACGTCACCAACACCCGCACCTCGACCCTGGCGACCCAGGGCTGGGCCTCCCGGCAGACCGCCGACAACTCCCAGGCCGGCGTGCTGAGCCAGACCGCGAACCTCGCCTCGGCGGAGGCCGGGGTGAAGGTCGCGGAGGCCAACATCAAGGCGCAGGCCGCCACCGTCGACAGGCTGAAGGCGCTCGCCGGCTTCAAGGACGTGACCGCGCCCTTCGACGGGGTCGTGACCACGCGCGGCGTCGATATCGGCGATCTCGTCAAGGCGGACGGCTCCGGCACGCCGCTGTTGAGCATGGACCGAGACGACGTGCTGCGCATCGTCGTCAACGTGCCGCAATATGCCGCGACGGGGGTCGAGCCGGGCGTTCCCGCGACGCTGAGCGTGCCGCAGATGCCCGGCCGCAGCTTCGCCGGGCAGGTGGAGCGGAGCTCGGTGGCGCTGCTCACCGCCTCGCGCACCCTGTCGACGCAGGTCGACGTGCCGAACCCGGACGGCGCCCTGCGGGCCGGGCTCTACGTCTACGTGACCCTGAAGATCCCCCGCCCGCAGCCGGTGGTGACGGTGCCCGCCGAGGCGCTCGTCTTCAACCAGAAGGGCACGCAGGTGGCGGTGGCGCGCGAGGACGGCCGGGCCGAATGGCGCCCCGTCCATGTGAAGCGCGATTTCGGGCGCAGCATCGAGCTCGATACCGGGCTCTCCGGCGACGAGCGCGTCGTGCTCGGGCCGCCGGCGGACCTGCGCGACGGGCAGCGCATCGAGCGCCGGCCCGATCCCCAGGACGGCAAGGCCGTGCACGCCGCCTCGCGCTGAGGCGCGCCCTCAATTCACCCGGACGAAGAGCTTCATCTTCGGGTGGATGGCGCACAGCACCTTGAACAGCCCCTTCTCCGGGAAGGCGATGGCGGTGCGGCTGCCGGGCGCCTGATCGCCGGAGTCGAACTTGAACGTATCCGAATCCACGTAGAGATGGTGCAGCAGGTCGTTGTCGTCGTTGATGATGGTGACGGCCTCCCCGCGCGCGAGGATCACCGTCTCGGGGTGGAAGGCGCGCCCCTTCTGGGAGACGACCTGCCCCTCGGCCCGCAACTGGGTGACGAGCTGGCACCCGGCCAGGATGCCGGCGACCAGGGAGGCGGCCGTGACCGCCGCGAGCCGCGCCGAGGCCGCGCCACGCGAGGATGACCCTTCGGTGTCTCGAGACATGACCCCTCGCGCGCAGGCTCGGATACCGGCGTCCCGCCGTTTCCGGCGTTCGATCGCCCCGGCCGCAAGCGTAATCCGAAACGATGAAGAAAAGACTTCCGGACGAGCGTGACCGTACCGGTTCAGCAGATTCGCGAGCGCCGGCACGATAAGCGCGCCTTAACACATCATGCCTAGCGTGCTCGCTGGCATATCAGGGCAGCTCGTTTCGATGTCACGGGAACGCAATGCATCGAAGGCGGACGACGCTTCGATGCGGCGATGGAGGCTAGGGCGCCCGTTCGGCGCGATCCTCGGGACGATCCGCGGCCATATCCTCGTCGCCTTCCTGGCCATGAGCGCCATCACGGGCAGCGTCGGCGCGCTGGCGACGATCACGATCAGGGAAACGGGCGCACTCGCCGAGCGGACCTACGACCATTCGCTGATGTCGATCAACTACGCGCGGGCGGCGGCGGCGGATTTCGCCAAGATGCGCACCGCCCTCGCGCGCCGCGCCATGACCCAGGATCCCGCCATCCGGGCCCGCCTGGACGACGAGCTGACGGAACTCGACAAGGCGCTGGCGGAGGATCTGGTCATCGCCGTCGAGCGGGCGCAGACGGAGCGCGCGGCGCGGGCCGCGAACGCCGTCCAGGCGGCCGTGCTCGCGTGGGACGCGATCCGCGCCACCGTCACCGCCCATGGCGGCTCGTCCGCCGATTGGGACGCCCTCGACGAGAAGGCCGCCCAGGTCGACGGGCAGATCGACCTCCTGGTCAACTACACCGCCGGAGACGGCTTCCAGTACCGGCAGACCGCCCGCAAGGTGGTGGCCCAGGAGCTCGAGGCGAGCGTGCTGGCGACGATGGTCGCCGTGGCGCTGTCGGGCCTCGTGGCCTGGCTGCTGATCCGCCGGATCACCGGCCCGCTCGCCGCCGCCTCGTCCGCCGCGCAGCGCATCGCCGGCGGCCATCTCGACGATCCCATCGAGAGCGGGCAGCGCGACGAGATGGGCGCGCTGCTGCGCGCCATGGCCGCCATGCGCGACAACATCCGGGCGATGATGGAGCGCGAGGTGCTCCAGCGGCGCAGCGCCCAGTCCCTTCTCGCGGACGCCCTCGAAACCTCGCGCGACGGCGTCGTCGTCGTGGATTCCGAGGGCCGCATCGTGCTCGCCAACGCCCAGGCGGCCGACTTCTTCCCGAACGGCAGCGCGGATGGCGGCGATCCGGCGAAGGGCGTCGCGCTCTCCCTGATCCCGAGCGGCGAAGGGGAGATCCAGATCGCGGACGGCCGCTGGCTGCGGGTCAGCCGCAGCGCCACCCAGGCCGGCGGCTTCGTCGCCATGTGCAGCGACATCACCCTTCTGAAATCGCAGAAGGAGTCGCTCAAGGCGACCAATCTGCGTCTCGACGCGGCCCTGGACAACATGACCCAGGGCCTCTGCCTCTACGACGCCCAGGACCGTCTCATCGTCGTGAACCGGCGCTACGGCGAGATCTACAATCTCGCGCCCGGCACCATCACCTGCGGCATGCACGCGACGGAGGTGGTCGATCTCTGCATCACCGCCGGCAACCACCCCGGCCTCGACGCCCGCGACGTCATCTTCGCGGATGTCGACAGCGGCCTCGGATCGCAGGAGGCCCGCACCTACATCCAGCATCTCGGCGACGGCCGGGTGATCGCCATCGAGAAGCGCCCCACGGACGAGGGCGGCTTCGTCGCGACCTACGAGGACGTCACGGAGCGCCGGCACGCGGAGGCGCGCATCGCCTTCATGTCCCGCCACGACACGCTGACCGACCTGCCGAACCGGCACATGCTGGGCGAGCATATCGAGCAGGCCGTCGCGCAGGCGGGCCGCGACGGCGGCTTCGCGCTGCTGCAACTCGACCTCGACGACTTCAAGCCCGTCAACGACGCGTTCGGCCAGGCCGTCGGCGACGAGCTGATCCGCGCCGCCGCCAATCGCCTGGCGGCCTGCGTGCGCGAGATCGACGTCGTCGCGCGCCTCGGCGCCGACGAGTTCGTGGTGCTCCAGAGGGGCATCGAGCGGCCGGAGGATTCGGCCGTTCTGGCGCGCCGGATCGTCGAGATCCTGAGCGCGCCCTACGCGCTGTCCGATCACACCGTCACTGTCGGCGTCAGCATCGGCATCACCGTCGCGCCGGGCGACGGGATGATCGCCGAGAAGCTGCTCAAGAACACCGCCGTCGCCCTCGACCGCGCCAAGGCCGAGGCGCGCGGCTCGTTCCGCTTCTTCGAGCCCGACATGGACGCCCGGCTGCAAGAGCGCCGGCAGCTCGAGCACGACCTGCGCGAGGCGGTCGCGAACGAGGCGTTCGAGGTCTACTATCAGCCGATCTACGACCTCGGGTCGGAGCGGATCGGCGGTTTCGAGGCGCTGCTGCGCTGGCGGCACCCGGTGCGCGGGCCGGTCTCGCCGGCGGTGTTCATCCCGGTCGCCGAGGAGATGGGGCTCATCACGCCGCTCGGCGAATGGGTGCTGCGCAAGGCATGCGCCGAGGCCACCCGCTGGCCGGAGGACCTGAAGATCGCGGTGAACGTCTCGGCCGTGCAGTTCTCCTCGGCGAATCTCGTCGACGCCGTCTGCGACGCGCTCGGCCAGAGCGGCCTCGTCGGCCGGCGCCTGGAGCTCGAGATCACCGAGTCGGTGCTGGTCGCCAACCCGCACAGCACCACGGCCATCCTGCACAGCCTGAAGCAGCTCGGCGTGCGCGTCTCCATGGACGATTTCGGCACCGGATACTCGGCGCTGAGCTACCTGCGCAGCTTCCCCTTCGACAAGATCAAGATCGACCAGTCCTTCGTGCGCGACCTCTGCGAGCCGGACGGCTCGGGCTTCATCGTGCGCGCGGTGATCGGCCTCGGCGCGAGCCTCGGCATGACCACCACAGCGGAGGGCGTCGAGACGGAGGAGCAGCTCGAGCGCCTGCGCGACGAGGGCTGCGACGAGGTGCAGGGCTATTTCTTCAGCCCGCCCGTGCCGGCCTCGCAGGTCGCAGGCATCCTCGAGCGCTGGAACCGGACCTCGATCCGGGCGGTCGCCTGACGGGAAACCCTGTCAGGACGATTTCGGAACCATCCCGCACGGCATTCCGTTGAACGACGCTTGAGTTCCACGGAGTCGATCGATGTTGAAAGGCGGCCTTTTGTGGCTGATCGGCATTCCCCTGCCGATCATCCTCTTGATCTACTTCTTCACGCCCTGGCTTCACTAGAGTATGTTCAGGAGAAGTGGGTTCCGGTTCTCCGTCCGGACATACGGGAGAACAATGACTGAGAGACTGTCAGGCGTTTCTAAAAGCGCCTGACAGTCTCTCAAAGCAGTCGCGACAGGCCGCGCCGATCTCTCGCATCGGCGCGGCCTTGTTCCGTCGCGTTACTCGGCAGCGTCGAGGCGCGGCCGTTCGATCTGGCCGCGATCGCGCTTGACCAGCTCGGCCGTCAGGAAGGCCACCTCCAGCGCCTGCTCCGCGTTGAGGCGCGGGTCGCAGTAGGTGTGGTAGCGGTCCTGGAGGTCGTCCGCCGTCAGGGCGCGGGCGCCGCCCGTGCACTCGGTGACGTCCTTGCCCGTCATCTCGAGATGCAGGCCCCCGGCGATGGTGCCTTCCGCCCGGTGGATGTCGAAGAACGCCTCGATCTCCGTCATCACGCGCTCGAAGGGCCGCGTCTTGTAGCGCCCGGCGGCGATGGTGTTGCCGTGCATCGGGTCGCAGGCCCAGACCACCTTGCGGCCGGCGCGCTCCACCGCGCGCACGAGGTTCGGCAGGTGGTCGCCCACCTTGTCGGCGCCGAAGCGGCAGATGAGCGTCAGGCGGCCCGCCTCGTTCTCCGGGTTCAGGAGATCGATGAGGCGCACGAGCCCCTCCCCCGTCATCGACGGCCCGCATTTGAGCCCGAGCGGGTTCTTGATGCCGCGCGCGTACTCGATATGCGCGTGATCGGCCTGCCGGGTGCGGTCGCCGACCCAGAGCATGTGCCCGGAGGTGGCGTACCAGTCGCCGGTGGTGGAATCGACGCGGGTCAGGGCCTGCTCGTAGCCGAGCAGCAGCGCCTCGTGGCTCGTGTAGAACTCCGTCGCGCGCACCTCCTGATGCGTGTCCGGGCTGATGCCGATGGCGCGCATGAAGTCGAGCGCGTCCGACATCCGCTCGGCCACGTCGGCGTAGCGCGAGGATTGCGGCGAATCCTTCACGAAGCCGAGCATCCAGCGCTGAGCGTTGTCGAGATTGGCGTAGCCGCCCGTGGCGAAGGCCCGGAGCAGGTTCAGCGTCGCGGCGGACTGGCGATAGGCTTCGAGCTGACGGCGCGGATCGGGAACCCGCGCCTCCTCGCTGAAGCCGATGCCGTTGACGATGTCGCCCCGGTAGCTCGGCAGGGAGACGCCGTCCATGGTCTCGGTGGGCGAAGAGCGGGGCTTGGCGAACTGGCCCGCGATGCGGCCGACCTTCACCACCGGCGACGAGCCGGCAAAGGTCAGCACCAGCGCCATCTGGAGGAAGACGCGGAAGAAATCGCGGATGTTGTCGGCGGAATGCTCGTCGAAGCTCTCGGCGCAGTCGCCGCCCTGGAGCAGGAACGCCTTGCCCTCTGAGACGCTCGCGAGCGAAGCCTTCAGCTTGCGCGCCTCACCTGCAAAAACCAACGGCGGAAAGCTCGCGAGCTGCGTCTCCACGGCGGCCAGTGCAGCGGCATCCGGATACTCGGGCACCTGCTGGATCGGCAGGTTCCGCCAAGTCTTCGGTGTCCAACGCTCGCTCATGACCGACTCCCGTCCACTCCTCGTCCGTATCGCGCGGCGGATCGCGCGGGGTTCCTCCCGGAAAGCGCGGCTTATAGGAGGGATCGCCCCGCGAGGCGAGACCCTATCCGGCATGCGTGGGGCACGGGGCCGGACGACGGCGCGGCCGGCCCCATTCGGCGAAGAAGGGACGATGGCCGGGGCCCCGGCGGACGAGCCCCTGACGGAACCGATCCCTCCGGGCCGCCTCTCAGTTCGGGCGATAGGTCAGGTCGTAGCTCGATGTCACGGTCACGAACATCGTCTCGCCGTTGCCGCCCCGGCTCTGGACGTTGCTCGCGACCCTCACGTTCTGCAAGCGGCAGTCGGTCTTGAAGACCTGCCGGAGATTGTCGCATTCCCTGGCGGCGGCCTGATAGAGCGCCACGCGGGCGGCTTCGATCTGCTTGATCCGATCCTCGGCATCGGCACCCGCCGCGCGCGGCACGTTGAGGCTTATCGAACTCTCCACCCGGAGCGGGGCGATCCGCGCGGGAGCCGGGATTTCGGAGCCGGCGGGCGGTCGAAACCCGTCGGCCTGCGCCCATGCGGCGGCAGACGGGACCGAACCCGCCAGACCTGCGACAAGGCTTGCGATCAGCACCCGGTTGAATCTCATGAGCGTCGGCGTCTCCCGTGACGGGGGCAGGATCGGATCTATCCGTGTCGATCCTCGCAACGCAATCCGGCGCCTTTTACGCAGTCCCGCCGTTCAGCCGCCCTGGCCGTCCTCGACCTCGATGCCGTGCTCGGCCAGCACCCAGAAGATCGCCTCGAGATCCTCCGCCGACACGTCGCGGGGGGGCAGCGCCTCCTCGAGGTCGTCATAGGTCAGCGAGCGCCTGCTCTGGGCCTCGGCCTTGGCGAGAAGGGCGTCGATGGCGCGGCGGATATCGGCCGGCAGGCTCGCATGGGTCGGCAGGCGATAGGTGTAGGCCGGGCGCAGCGCATCGGCCAGCAGGCCGTCGATGACGGCCTGGCGGCGCGCATGCGCGTCGTCGCGCTTTCCCGTCTCTCTCTTGCCCGAGTCGCCCTTGCCCATGAGCCTGATATGGCTCGGCCATTCGCCACGTCGAGCCCCCGATCGGGCGCTTGTCCCTCGGCCGTCAGGCCGGCCGCCTCGGAGCGGACGGGACCTTCATCGTCACCAGTTCCTCGCTCGCCGTCGGATGCACCGCGACGGTGCGGTCGAAATCGGCCTTGGTGGCGCCCATGGTCACGGCGATGCCGGCGGCCTGGATGATCTCGCCGGCATCGTGGCCGACGACATGGACGCCGACCACCCGGTTGCCGGCGCGCTCGACCACGATCTTCATCAGGGTCCGTTCCTCGCGGCCCGAGAGCGTCGCCTTCATCGGCCGGAAGCTCGCCTTGTAGACGTCGATCTCGCCGAACGCCTTCCAGGCACTGTCCTCGTCATGGCCGACGACGCCGATCTCCGGCGTCGAGAACACGGCGGTGGGGATCAGGCCGTGGTCGACGCTGGTCGGCTTGTCCCCGAACACGGTGTCGGCGAAGGCGTGGCCCTCGCGGATGGCGATCGGCGTGAGGTTCGCGCGGTTGGTGACGTCGCCCACCGCGTAGATCGAGGGCACGCTCGTCTTCGAGAAGACGTCGACCGGGATCGCGCCGGCCGGGTCGACGGCGATGCCGACCGTGTCCAGGCCGAGCCCGGCGGTGTTCGGCCGCCGGCCGGTGGCGACCAGCACCTGATCCACCTCGATCGCGCCGCCGTCGTCGAGATGGGCGAGGATGCCGCCCTCCCCCCGCTCCAGGCGCGTGAGATGGCGGCCGAGGCGCAGGTCCATGCGGTGCGCGTAGGCCGCGTCGAGGGCGTCGCGCACGTCCTCGTCGAAGCCGCGCAGCAGCTTGTCGCCCCGGTGGACCAGCGTGGTGCGGCTGCCGAGATTGGCGAAGACCCCGGCGAACTCGACGGCGATGTAGCCGCCGCCGACGACGAGGATGCGCTTCGGCTGCTCTTCGAGCTCGAACACCTCGTTCGAGGTGATGGCGAGCTCGGCGCCCGGAACGACGGGCTGGTGGACCGGGGTGGCGCCGGTCGCCACCAGGATCACGCGGGCGCTCACCCGCGTCCCATCCGCGAGCCGGACCGCGTGCGGCCCGTCGATCACGGCGCGCTGCGGCACGATCTCGACGCCGGAGCGCCTGAGATTGGCGTCGTAGAGCCCTTCGAGCCGCGCCACCTCGGCGTCGCGGCGGCTCTTGAGCACCGACCAATCGAAGCGCGGCGCGCCGACCTCCCAGCCGAAGCCGGCGGCGTCCTCGAACTCCTCGGCGAAGCGGCCGGCATAGACCATCAGCTTCTTCGGCACGCAGCCCCGGATCACGCAAGTGCCGCCGACCCGGTATTCCTCGGCGAGCCGCACGCGGGCGCCGTAGCTGGCGGCGATGCGCGCCGCGCGCACCCCGCCCGAGCCGCCGCCGATGACGAAGAGGTCGACGTCGTAGGGCTCGCTCATCGGATGGTCCCGTCCTCGGAAACGCGCGGGAGGCCCTCCCGCAGCCAGGAGATGGCAGCGCCGAGCCCCGCCGTCCACCAGGCCTGCCATGCGCCGTGCTCGACGAAGGCCACCGCCGCCGCCGCCGCGACCAGCGCGAGCGCCGTCGCGCGGGCGCCGGGCGGCCATCCGGCGAGCGCGCGCAGGGCCAGCATCAGCACCAGCGCCGCGAGCATGGCGCCGGGCAGGCCGAGCTCGGCCCAGACCTGGAGGAAGCTGTTATGCGGGTGGCCGACGGCGAGAAGATCGCGCATCTCCGATTCCAGCCGCTGCGCCACGGGGGCCTCGGCGAAGCGCGCGGATATTCCGTAGCCGGCTCCACGCCAGGGATCGGCGGCCACCGCCGCGCCGAAGCTGCGGGCGATGGCGACGCGGGCACGGGAGGAGGACTGCACCAGCCGTTCATGCGCGGCCTCCGGCATGAAGCGCTGCAACAGGTCGCCCTCCACGGGCGCGAGCGCGACGCAGAGCCCCAGCCCCAGCCCCACGAGCCCGATCGAGAGCCGCCTCGGCAGGACACGGGCGAGCGCGAAGACCGCGAGCCCCGCGACGAGCCCCATCTTCGCGGCGCCGCTGACGGACACCATGATCGCGACCAGGGACGCGACGAGGACCGCCGTCCCCGCGACAGGGCGGCTTTTGGCGAAGGCGGCGAAGGCGAGGGGGCCGGCGAGGACCAGCAGCGTCAGGACCGGGCGGTTGAAGACGAACTCGGCCACCCGCATCCCGAGGGCCTTCTGCACGGGCAGGCCGCCCAGCATCCCGAAGGCCACGTAGAGCGCGGCCAGAGCCGTGCAGAGGGCGGCGGCGGGAACGGCGAAGGACGGCAGGCGCCCCGGCGCGAGACGGGCGAGGAGATAGGCGGCGAGCAGCGTCGGCGTGAATTCCCCGGCGCTGCGCAGCGAGACGGCCGGGAACGGGCTCCAGGCGAAGGAGATCAGGCACCAGCCGAGGAAGGCCAGGACGGCGAGCCCGAGGGGCGTCGTCAGGGGTCGGCGCAAGGCCGCCAGCGTCGCGCGCCGGTCCTCGACCAGCCCGGCGGCCAGGAACGCCAGCGCCGCCAGCCCGACCACGAGGGGGCTGGAGCGGTTCGCCAGCGCCATCGCCAGCGGCAGGGCCGCGAGCAGCGCCGCCCCGCAGGCGCTCAGGCGCGCGGATGCGCTCACGCTCGCGCTCCCGAAGGCGTCGGAGCTCCTACTGCATCTGGTGGCCGCGCTTGCTCATCTCGGCGCGCACGCGGACCATGGCGTATTCGGAGACCTCCTGGGTCCAGGTCTGCATGGCCTGCACCATCTGGTCGAGGACCTGCGGCTGGGTCGCGACGTAGCGCTTGCCCGATGGCGAGCGGAAGAAGGCGGCGATGTCCGAAAGCTCCGCCTCGCTGAGCTGGTTGGCGTAGATGCGCGCGGCGGTATCGATCATCCGCTGCTTCTGGAGCTCCATCTCCGGCTGGAGGCCCTTGAGCACCGCGTCGAGATCGTCGGTCAGCTCCGGCCGCGTCACCGCCTGCTGGCGGATCTGCTGGTCGAAGGTCGGCAGGATCGAATCGAAGGAGCGGGCGAGGCCGGAGCCGAGCATGACCTCCTTGGCCAGCGCGAGGTGGTTGGCGCTGAGTTGCGGGGTGACGGCGGCAGGCGTCGGAGCCGCGGGCTTCGCGGGCGCGGCGGCCTTGGGGGCGGCACCCGGCTTGGCAGTCTCGGCAAGCGCAGCGGGAGCGCCGGCGAGAAGGCCCGCCAGGGTGGCGGCGAGGAGGCGGCGGCGGGACATGACGGATACTCCGGACGGTCTAGGGCAGTTTGTTTCGTCGGCTAGATATCGGAGAGGTCGCCGAGCACGCTGACCTCAGCGGTCCCGCCGACATCGGCGGCCAGGATCGCGGCGGCGGCGATGCCGAGGAACAGGCCGTGCTCGACGACGCCCGGCACCGCCCAGAGCGCGGCGGACAGCCCTTCGGGATCGGGGATGCGCCCGAGCCGGGCATCGAGGATGCGGTGGCCGCCGTCTGTGGCGAGCGGCGCGCCCTGCGCGTCGAGCCGCAGGCGCAGCGTGCCCGTGCAGCCCGCCCGGATGATCGCCAGCTCCACCGCGCGCTGGGTCGCGACGAGCCCGAACGGGTTGACCTCGATCGGCAGCGGGAAGGCGCCGAGGGTCTCGACGCGCTTGGCCGCGTCCGCGATCACCACCATGCGGCGGCTCGCGCAGGCGACGATCTTCTCCCGCAGCAGGGCGGCGCCCCCGCCCTTGATGAGGCGCAGTTGCGGATCGACCTCGTCGGCCCCATCGATGGTGAGGTCCAGCTCGGGCAGCTCGTCGAGGGTCGCGAGCCGGATGCCGGCGCGGGTGGCGGCGGCGAAGGTCGCCTCCGAGGTCGGCACGCCGACCACGTCGAGGCCGCCGCGCACGCGCTCGCCGAGAAGCTCCACGAAGACCGCGGCGGTGCTGCCGGTGCCGAGGCCGAGGCGCATGCCCGGCCGGACGAGATCGAGGGCGCGCGCGGCGCAGGCGCGGCGGAGGTCCGGCCCGCTCATCGCGCCGTCTCGGGGCTCGGTGTCGTCGTCGCTGTCACGGGGGCGGCTCCCTGGCTGAGCGGGCGAGGCCCTAGCACGAGGGCCGCGCCTGGCAAAAGCGGTTTGGCGGCGTTACGGGCGCGCGCCCTGCGCGGGTGTCGCGCTCGGCACCGGACGGCCGGGCGAGGGCGCGGCGGGCGCCTCGGCCGAGGACGGGTTCGCCTGGGGCGTGCAGACGACCACCTCCTCCTTCACCTGCACGTAGCAGATGCTCATCTCGCCGGTGCGGTAGTTGACGCGGAAGACCCCCGCCTCGCGGGTGTGCCGGGAGGCGACGAGGCCGTATTCGGAGGGCGTCTGCGCGCCCGCCCCCTCGCCGGAGCCGAAGCAGAGGGTCTGGCCGATGCCGCCGCTCTCGCGCAGGCCGTACTGGCAGGACGTCACCTCGCCCGTCACCTTGTCGACCCGGTAGACCCGGTTCAGGTCGATCTGCGGGGCCGGCACGAACTCGTAGGACGCGGCGAGCACGGGTGTCGCGACGAGCGCCGCGAGGATCGACGGGACGATGCGCATGGGGGGTCTCGAAGGGTCGGGCGCCTGCTCTGGCCAGGATTTCGGGCATCTCTGGGGCGCCGGGCCGCGCGCCGACGCCCGGCGACGCCGCCGCCTGTTGCCCGGCACGTCCCTCCCGCGTAGCACGGCGGCGACCGCCGCAAAGGATGCCGCATGACGAGCCTGCCCCCCATCGCCGTGTTCGACCTCGACGGAACCCTGGCCGAGACGGCGGGCGATCTCGTCGGCACGCTCAACGTCCTGCTGGCGCGCGAGACCCTGCCGACGCTGCCCCTGGCGGAGGCGCGCGACATGATCGGCGCTGGCGCCAAGGCCCTGATCCAGCGCGGATTCGCGGCGGCCGGCGAGCCCCTGCCGGCGGACAAGCTCGACACCCTGTTCCACGACTTCCTGGAGCATTACGGCGCGCATCTGTGCGACCATTCCCACCTCTATCCCGGCGTGGTCGAGGCGCTGGATGCCTTGACGGCACGGGGCTTCGCGCTGGCGGTCTGCACGAACAAGATCGAGGCCCACGCGGTCGAGCTGCTGGGTGCGCTCGGGATCGCGAACAGATTCGCGGCGATCTGCGGCCGCGAGACCTTCCCCTATTTCAAGCCCGATCCGCGCCACATCACGCTCACCGTGGAGCGCGCCGGGGGCGATCCCGCCCGCGCCGTGATGGTGGGGGATTCGCGCGCCGACATCGAGGCGGCGAAAGCGGCGGGTATCCCGGTCGTCGGCGTGACCTTCGGCTACACGGACCTGCCGGTGGCCGAACTCGGCGCCGACCGGGTGATCTCGCATTACGACGCCCTGGCGGAAGCCGTGCGCGAGCTCGTCCCGGCGGCCTGAGCCGCCGGGGGCCGGGTCAGGAGGCGGGAGCGGCCGCTCGCGGCGCCTCCAGGTAATCCGAGGGCGCCTTCACGTCGCCCCGCCGCAGCAGCGTGTAGAGGAAGGGCACGAAGAGCAGCGTCGAGGGCGTGCCGAACGCGATGCCGCCCATCACCGCGCGGGCGAGCGCCGCGTTCTGCTCGCCGCCCTCCCCCGTGCCGAGCGCCATCGGGATCAGGCCGAGGAACATGGCGCCGGCCGTCATCAGCACCGGGCGCAGCCGGGTGTCGCCGGCGAGGATCGCGGCCTCCATCGCCGAGCATCCCGTCGCCTCGCGGTGCTCGCGGGCGAAGGTGACGAGCAGGATCGAGTTGGCGCTGGCGATGCCCACCGACATGATCGCCCCGAACAGCGAGGGGATCGAGAAGGTCGTGCCGGTGACGAACAGGCTCGCCACGATCCCGCAGAAGGCGAGCGGCAAGGCGGCCAGCACCACGAAGGGGTCGCCCCAGCTCTGATAGTTCACCGCCATCAGCAGGTAGACGGCGACCAGCGCGATGGCGAGGCCGACGCCGAGCCTGAGGAACGCCGAATCCATGTTCTCGATCTGGCCGCGGATGGTGATCCTGTCGGGCGCGGGCAGTTTGGTCTGCTCCTCGGCGACGATCCTGCGGAGTTCCCTGGCCACCGAGCCGAGATCGGAATCCTGCACGGCGGCGTAGACGTTGAAGGTCGGCGAAGTGTTGACGTGGTTGATGACCGTCTGCCCGCCCTCGCGCCGCAGGGTCGAGACGCTGGAGAGGAGGGTCAGCACGCCGGGCCGGTCGGCATTGGCCTGCACGAAGAGCGGCGTGTTCTGGAGGGCGGTGAGCGAGTCGTTGCGGTATTCCGGCGTCTGCACCCAGAGCTGGTAGGGGATACCGGTCTTCGGGTCCGACCAGAAGTTCGGCGTCACCTGGAATGAGCCCGACAGCGAGACGTTGAGCCCGTTGGCGACCTGCTGCTGCGTCAGCCCGAGCTCGGAGGCGAGGCGCCGGTCCACGTCCACGAAGAACTGCGGCGTGTTCACGATCTGGTGGAGATGCACGTCCACCGCGCCGCGCACGTCCTTCACCCGCTGGACGATGCGCTGGGCCACCTCGAGGTCCTTGGCGGTGTTGCGGCCCGAGACCTGGATGTCGATCTGCGCCAGCGTGCCGAAATTGAGGATCTGGGTGATGATGTCGGAGGGCTGGAAGTAGACGGTGAGGTCGGGGAAGCGCTCGTGGAGGACCTCCCGCAGACGCTTGGTGTAGACCGCGACGTCGCCATGCTCCTCCTTGAGGTTGATGAGCATCTGGCCGTCGTTGTAGGCGACGAACGAGCCGTCCGAGAAGGCGAAATTGTAGTTGTTCGAGGGCAGGCCGAGATTGCTCAGCACCTGATCGATCTCGTGCTCGGGGATCACCTCGCGCACCGTCGTCTCGACCTCGGCGAAGACCTGATCCGCCGTCTCGATGCGCATGCCCGGCCGGGTGCGCAGATGCATGGTGATCTGGCCCGAGGCGACCTGCGGGAAGTAGTCCTGCCCGACGAAGCCGAACAGCACCGCCGTCCCCGCGAAGACGACCCCGACGAAGGCGAGCGTGCGCAGGCGCGCCCGCACGACCACATGCAGCAGGCCGACATAGCTACGGTGGAACCGCGCGAAACGCGCCTCGAATCCCCGGCGGAAATTGCCGGCGAGGCGGAAGACGGGCCGCGTCAGGGGGCCGAACGCGCGGGCGATGCGTCCCCGGCGGGCCGGCTCGGGAGGCGTCTCCCCGTGATGCTCGGCGTATTCCTTCGCGACGAGCACGTCGATCAGCACCGGCACCAGGGTGCGCGAGAGGACGTAGGAGGTCAGCATCGCGAACACCACCGCCAGCGCCTGCGGCGTGAACAGGTATTTCGGCGTGTCGGTGAGCGCGAAGACCGAGGTGAAGGCGGCGCAGATCGAGAGCGTCGAGATCAGCGTCGGCTTGGCGATGCTGGCCGCCCCCTCCACCACCGACTCGCGGAAGGGCCGGCCCTCCTCGAACAGCCGGTAGGTGTTCTCGATCGCCACCGTGGCGTCGTCCACGAGGATGCCGACGGCGAGCGCCAGCCCGCCCAGCGTCATCACGTTGATGGTCTGGCCCATCGCCGCGAGCAGGCTCAGCGAGGTCAGGATCGAGAGCGGGATCGAGATCAGCACGATGATCGTCGACCGCCAGGAGCCGAGGAAGAGCAGGATGGTCAGGCCGGTGAGGCAGGCCGCGATCGCCGCCTCGTGCACCACCCCCTCGATCGCCGCCGAGACGAAGACCGACTGGTCGAAGAGCGGCTTGAGGGTCATGCCCTCGGGAGCGGCGGCGCGGATGTCGGGGAGCGCCTTCTTGACGTTGTTGACCACGTCCAGCGTCGAGGCGGTGCCGTTCTTGAGCACACGCATCAGCACGGAGGGCAGGCCGTCGGTACGCACGATGTTGACCTGTGGCGGGCCGCCGTCGCGCACATGGGCCACGTCGCGCACCAGCACGGGCTGGCGGTCGACCACCTTGATCGGGATCTCGTTCAGCGCCGCGATGGCCTCCGGCGTGGCGTTGAGGCGGATCGGGTATTGCTGCTCGCCGATCTTGGCGAGCCCCGAGGGCACCGTGAGGTTCTGGGCCGTCATCGCGTTGGTGACGTCAAGCGGCGTCAGCCCCAGGGCCTGGAGCGCCTGGAGGTCGAGATCGACCATGATCTGGCGCGGCGCGCCGCCGAAGGGAGAGGGCAGCGTCGAGCCGGGCACCTGCGTCAGGCGCTGGCGGATGCGGTACTGCGCGTAGTCGTAGACCGTGGTCAGGCTGTCCTTGGCCGAGGCCAGCGAGAGCTGGATCACCGGCACCGACGAGGCCGAGAAGCGCAGGATCACCGGCGGCTGCACGCCCGGCGGCATGGTCGCGCGGATGGAGTTCGTGGACGAGACCACCTGCGCGATGGCGAGGTCGATGGAGACGCTCGGGTCGAAATAGACCTTCATCACCGAGGTGCCCTGGAGGCTGGTCGATTCCATCCGGGCGATGTTGTTGACGTTGTTCGAGATTCCGTACTCGGAATAGGTCGTGATCCGCGCCTCCATCTCCGGCGCGGAGAGCCCGTTATAGGTCCAGACGATCACCACCACCGGGATGTCGACGGTGGGCAGCACGTCCTTGGGCGCGACGACGATCGCGGCGCCGCCGCCGAGCATCATCAGCACGGCGAGCACGTAGACGGTGATGCGGAACTTCAGCGCGTACTGGACGAGGCCCATGCGGTCTCCGCGGTCCCGGCATCCGCGGAACCTTCGCATCGTCGATGCGTCCGCGCACCGAGCCAGCGGATTGTTGCCACAGGATGTCTCGACGCGGGAGCGGGCGGTGCATGGACGCCGCAGGGGACGGCCGGAACGCCTTCGTTGACCCGACCGCACGGCGCGCATATCGTTACATGTAACGACGCGAACAGAAGGAGGGCGCCGTGCCGACGCCGCTCAGCGAACGGGTCCGCAAGCGTCGCGCGGCATTGCGCGCATCGGGCCTGAGACCTCTTCAGATCTGGATCCCCGATACGCGCCATCCGGGCTTCGCGCAGGAATGCGCCCGTCAGGCGGCGCTGACGGCGGAGGCCGATGCCGACGACGACGGCCTTCGGGACTTCCTGGACGCCGCCCTGAGCGATCTGGATCACCCCGAGGCATGAGGCGCGGCGATCTCGTCACCGTCGCCATGGCCGGTGATTTCGGGAAGCCGCGTCCAGCGCTCGTCATCCAGTCGGATCGGTTCGCGGGCACCGCGACGGTCACGGTGCTGCTGATCTCTGGCACGCTGATCGACGCCCCGCTGATACGCGTGACGGTCCAGCCCGCGCCGGGCAACGGCTTTCGCAAGCCCTCCCAGATCATGGTCGACAAGGCCATGACCGTGAGGCGCGAGAAGCTCGGCGCTCCCTTCGGACGCCTCGACGACGCCGCGATGGTCACGGTCAACCGCGCGCTGGCGCTGCTCTTCGGCTTCGCCTGATCTCCGCTCCCCGGACCGGAGACGGCCCGACCTGACGAACGCCTACAGTCTTTCCCCCTCGGATCGCGGCGCATCCTCTGGCGCCTCGGGCTTCGGCTTGTCCTTGCCCTTGTCCTTCCCCGGCAGCGGCGGGCAGATGCCCCTCAGCGCCGTCCAGTCGGCATCGCTCAGGATGCGGCGCCCGGCCGCGTCCGGGCCCGCGAGCGCCCGGATCGCGGCGGCGCGCTCGCGGGTGAAGGGGTGGCTGCGCAGAAAGGCGCCGGTCTCGCTGCCGTCCTTGGCGATCCGCTCCAGAATCGAGGCCAGCGCCGCGCCGTCGCCGCCGGCCCGGTTCATCATGGCCACGGAATAGGCGTCGGCCGCCCGCTCCGCGTCGCGGCTGTAGCCGGCGGCCAGCGCCGCCTGCCCCACCGCGACGATGACGGTGGAGCCGGTGAGGTCGCCGAGGACCAGGCTGAGCAGGAAGGACGAGCCCGAGGTCTGGATCAGCGCCCGCGTCGGATCGCGCGCAGCGGCATGGCCGAACTCGTGCGCCAGCACCCCGGCGAACTCGTCGGGGGTGCGCGCCTTGGCGATGATGTCGGAGAGCACCACGATCCGCGCCCCCGGCAGGGTCAGCGCGTTGGCCTTGGCGTGCCGGCGCACCACCACGCTCAGTCCGGGGGGCAGCGCCTGTCCCGCCGTCATGCGCGCCACGAGGGCGTCGAGCACCGCCTGGCCGGCGGGCTCCGCGCAGAGCGGCGGATCGCCGAGGATGCGCACCACCTGCCCGTCGACGGCCTCGCCGAGCTTCGCCTCCACCGGCGCGGGCACCAGCGGCGCGATGAGCGCGGCGAGCAGCGGCATGCCGTAGACCGCCGCCGCCAGCACCGAGAGACCGGCGGCGACGGACCACCCCACGATCCGCAGGGTCCCGTGGGTGCCGTCCTCCGCCTTGCGCAGGTCCGGGCAGCGGGTCGGCAGCACGGCGGCGAGCGTCGCGTCCTCGAACTCGACCCGCGCGAGACTGCCCACCACGCCGATCCGCATGAGCGGCGGCAGGGTCTCGGAGGCGCGGATGTCGATCGGGTTCCAGTCGTGGAAGATGCCGGCGCCCGAGATCACCAGCCTGTCGCCGAGCCTCAGGGTGACGGGATGCGGGCGGGCGCTGACGCCATCGAAATACGAGCCGGCGGCGACGATCTCCTGCGCCACCGTCAGAACCCGATCTCGAGGGCGCCGCCGACATCCAGCGCATCGGCGAGACCCTCGTTGAGGCCGCTGCCGGGGCCCCGGCTCGAGGCGAGGATCTCGTTCAGGGCGCCGGCATCCTCGATGACGGTGGATGTCGCCACCGCCGCCCAGAGCCGGGCCTGGATGATGCGGATATAGAGCACCGCGAAGAGCAGGGCGCCGCCCAGATAGGCGACGAAGACGCCAAGCGCGAGAAATCCATGGAAGACGCTGGCGCCGTTCCCGCCCCCCATCCCGGTGGCGACGAGGGCGAGCAGCAGCCCGACGACGCCGAGCATGGCGATGAAGCCGAGGATCGAGAGGAAGTAGAGGATATAGGGCCAGTAGAACTGCCGCGCCTTCAGGGTCGAGCTCAGGCGCACCGGCCCAAGGCTCGCCGCCGCCATGAAGACGCGCGTCTCGCGCGCCCGGTAGAACGGCACCAGCAGCGCGGCGACGGCGGCCCCGATCGGCAGGACGAAGCCCGCGACGACGATCGCCGTCGCCACCGCCGTACCGGCATAGGCGGGGTTCATCGTGAGCTGGCTCGCCTTGCCGCCGGCCTTCGGCACGAACAGGTCGGTCGGGATGCTGAACTTCGTCGCCACGAGGAAGAAGGCGAGGCACGCCACCACGGGCAGCAGCGTCACGGCGTAGAACAGGAGCCAGTAGGGCAGGATCGCGGTGCCCGTCGCGGAGGACGACATCCGGCTGGTGCCGATCAGGGTGTGGCCGATGCGGTAGCGCTCCAGGCTGGCGCGCATGAAGGGGAAGGCGAGGCCCAGCGTCAGCACCGTCAGCAGCGACCAGCCGGCGGCGAGCCCCGCATAGGTCCAGGCCGAGCCGTCCTGGCCGAGCCTTATGCCCCGCCAGAGGGTGCGCCCGGCCCGGTAGCGGCGCCCGCGATAGACCGCGAACTGGCCGAGCAGGAACAGCACCGCGAAGGAGATGACGCCGCCGAAGGGCGCGAGTTTCGGGCTCAACAGCGATACCGCGAAGATCGCGATGTAGATCGGCACCAGGATCGCCAGCGCGACGAGGAAGCCGAGGAACAGCTCCTTGCCGGTGCCGGTATACTCGCCGGGGCTGCCGTCGACGGTGGTGCGGCTCCAGAAGAAGCGCCGCAGGTTGGTGATGTACCAGAAGCGGTAGATCCCGAAGGTGACGAGCGAGAGCAGGAAGCCCTTCACCGCGATGCCGGTGAGGCCCGCGAGCGTCCTGTCGAAGGCGATCACGCCCGTGCGGCCCCCTGGCTGGGCCGTGTCGCCGGATAAGGAATTCATGCCGCACCCCCGCATCTTTCGGGGACACTAATCCGCGATTCCCCGGCGCGGCCAGCCCAAAGCGGCACGCATGGCGGCCGGCGCATGCGCGGCGTGCGGCCCGTCACGCACCGGCGGAGAAGGGCGGGCTCAGCGCAGCAGAGCCCCCTTGTCGACCTTGAGGGCCGCCGCGATCTCGTCGAGCGCCTTGTGCTCGACCTCGCTGATGCCGCCGAAATCGGCGACGTCCGCCGCGATCAGGAAGATGTCCTGCCGCTGGCTGAGGGACCGGTCCGCCACGCCCTCGCAGAAGCGCAGGTTCTCGACCCGCCCGGCGCGGGTCTTGGCGCGGGCGATGCCCTCGTAGAGCTCCTGCTCGATGCGCAGGGTGTCGTAGGATTTCTGGAGGATCGGGTTGGCGCGCATGCCGGCGATCGCCGCCTCGATCTCTTCCTCGTCGACCTCGCCATCCGCCAGGATCACGTTCGCGGCGGCAGAGACCGAAGCCTCCAGGAAGACCGCGTCGCCCGCGTAGGACATGATGGTGCGGCCGAACCGAAGGATCGCGTCCTGAAAGATGCTCATGCCCACCTCCCGTATGGCGGAGGAGTGGCACGGATCGCCACGGTCAAGTCAAGAGCCGGCGCGCCGCCGCCGGCCCGCATCCTCAGGCGATGCGGGCGGAGCGCTCAGCAGCAGCGGAAGCCGCTGGTGTTGCCGACGCCGAAACGGGCGTTCTCCCGGTTGCGGAAGAACTCCAGCTCCGTCATCGGCGCCTTGTCCGGGTGGGTCTTGCGGACATGGGCGGCGTAGGCCTCGTAGTCCCCCTGCCCGACCATGAGCCGCGCGCCGTCGCAGACGCATTTCGAGAACGCCTTCAGCCGGTCCCGGAAGTCCTGCGGCGACGCCATGGCGCTCACTCCGCCGGGACGGCGGCGGGATCGGTCTCCAGCGCCGTCCAGCGCGAATCGCGGAAGGCGCGCACGCAGGCGAGGATGCCGAAGCCCGCGATGGCGAGCACGAGGCCGATGAACATCGCGCAGAGCACGGCGTCGATCCGGTCGTTGAGCAGGATCTGGTTCATCTGGTCCATGGACTTGGCCGGGGCCAGCACCTTCCCCTCCTTGATGGCCGCGCCGTATTTCTCGGCATGGGCCAGGAAGCCGATCTTGGCGTCGGGGGAGAACAGCTTCTGCCAGCCGGCCGTGAGGGTGCAGATGCACAGCCACACGGTCGGGATGATGGTGACGAAGGCGTAGCGCTCGCGCTTCATCTTGAAGATCACCACCGTGCAGAGCGTCAGCGCCACGGCCGCGAGCATCTGGTTCGAGATGCCGAACAGCGGCCACAGGGTGTTGATGCCGCCGAGCGGGTCGGTCACGCCCTGGTAGAGGAAGTAGCCCCAGGCGGCCACGCAGATGCCGGTCGCGAGGATGCTCGGGCCCCAGGCGGTCGTCTGCTTGAAGGCGGGCACCGCGAGCCCGATCAGGTCCTGCACCATGAAGCGGCAGGCGCGGGTGCCGGCATCCACCGCCGTGAGGATGAAGAGCGCCTCGAACAGGATGGCGAAGTGATACCAGAAGGCCATCATCGCCTTGCCGCCGATGGCGGAGGAGATGATGTGCGCCATGCCGACGGCGAGCGTCGGCGCGCCGCCGGCGCGGGAGACGATGGTGGTCTCGCCGACATCCTTGGCGGTCTGGACGATGGTCTCCGGCGAGATCGCGAAGCCGAGGCCGGTGACGGCCGCCGCCGCCGTCTCGGGGCTCGTGCCGAGGAGCGCGCCGGGGGAGTTCATGGTGAAGTACACGCCCGGATCGATGACGCAGGCCGAGACCAGCGCCATCACCGCGACGAAGCTCTCCATCAGCATGCCGCCATAGCCGATGAAGCGGGCATCGGCCTCGTTGCCGATGAGCTTCGGGGTCGTGCCCGACGAGATCAGGGCGTGGAAGCCCGAGACCGAGCCGCAAGCGATAGTGATGAACAGGAACGGGAAGAGCTGGCCGGCCCAGACCGGGCCGGTTCCGTCCACGAACTTCGTCACGGCGGGCATCTGGAGATGCGGGGCGACGAAGGCGATGCCGAGCGCCAGCCCGACGATGGTGCCGATCTTGAGGAAGGTCGAGAGGTAGTCGCGCGGGGCGAGCAGCAGCCAGACCGGCAGGATCGAGGCGACGAAGCCGTAGCCGATCAGCATCCAGCAGAGCTGCGTGCCGGTGAAGGTGAAGGCCGGGCCCCAGACCGGATGGTCGGCGACCGAGCCGCCATAGACGATGGCCAGCATCAGCAGCACGAAGCCGATGATCGAGACCTCGCCGATCTTGCCGGGCCGGATGAAGCGCGAATACACGCCCATCAGCAGCGCGATCGGGATCGTCGCCATCACGGTGAACGTGCCCCAGGGGCTGCCGGTGAGCGCCTTGACCACGATCAGCGCCAGCACCGCCAGCAGGATCACCATGATGAGCAGGGTGCCGATGAGCGCGATGATGCCGGGGATGGTGCCGAGCTCGGCCCGGATCAGCTCGCCGAGGGAGCGCCCGTCGCGCCGCATCGAGACGAACAGCACCATGAAGTCCTGCACCGCGCCGGCGAGCACCACGCCCGCCAGGATCCAGAGCAGGCCGGGCAGGTAGCCCATCTGCGCGGCGAGCACCGGGCCGACCAGCGGGCCGGCCCCGGCGATGGCCGCGAAGTGGTGGCCGAACAGCACGGTCTTGTTGGTGGGCACGTAGTCGAGCCCGTCGTTGTGGCGGACGGCGGGGGTGGCGCGCTTCGGATCGAGGCGCATCACATGCTCGGAGATGAAGAGCGAATAGTAGCGGTAGGCGATCAGGTAGACGCAGACGGCGGCCACCACGATCCAGAGGGCGTTCACCGACTCGCCGCGTTGCGTCGCCACGATGGACAGCGCGGCCGCCCCCAACGCCCCTACCAGGGCCCAGGGCCCGTGCTTCTGAATCGCGCTCATCGGCGTCCCGCTCCGTGTCCCGGCTCTTCGAGGCCGGGATTTCCCCTGTTCTGGCAAAATTTCATCGCCAGGAAAATACGGTATTTCAGCAACATGACGACAGCCGGGGGAAGTTGTCGCGCGGCCCCGTCCGCTGCGCCGCCCCGGTTTGACCCGTCCGGCGGCGGCCCCTAGACCGCGCGGGCCGAGGGCGCGCGAATCGGCCTGCGGGCGATGGAGACGGCGATGGCGAAGGTGGCGTTCCTGGGGCTCGGCGTCATGGGCGGCCCGATGGCGGGGCATCTGGCATCCAAGGGCTACGAGGTCACGGTCTACAACCGCACGGCGTCGAAGGCGGAGGCCTGGGCGGCCAAGCACGGCGGCGCCCACGCGCCCACCCCGCGCGAGGCGGTGCGCGAGGCCGAGATCGCCTTCGCCTGCGTCGGCAACGACGACGACCTGCGCGGCGTGACGCTCGGCGAGGACGGCGCCTTCGCCGGAATGCGGCGCGGCGCGGTCTTCGTGGACCACACCACCGCCTCGGCCGAGGTCGCCCGTGAGCTCGCCGGCATCGCCGACGGCCACGGCATCGGCTTCATCGACGCGCCGGTCTCGGGCGGGCAGGTGGGCGCCGAGAACGGCGTGCTCACGGTCATGTGCGGCGGCGATGCGGCCACCTACGCCAAGGTCGAGGGTGTGATCGCGGCCTACGCCCGCGCCTGCCGGCTGATGGGCCCGGCGGGCTCCGGCCAGCTCACCAAGATGGTCAACCAGATCTGCATCGCCGGGCTGGTGCAGGGGCTCTCCGAGGGCATCCATTTCGCCAAGCGCGCCGGGCTCGACGTCGAGGCGGTGCTCGACGTGATCTCGAAGGGGGCCGCCGGCTCCTGGCAGATGGAGAATCGCGGCCGCACCATGGATGCCGGACGGTTCGACTTCGGCTTCGCGGTGGACTGGATGCGCAAGGACCTCGGCATCCTGCTCGACGAGGCGCGCCGCAACGGCGCCTCGCTGCCGGTGAGCGCCCTCGTCGACCAGTTCTACGCCGAGATTCAGGGCATGGGCGGCAACCGCTGGGACACGTCGAGCCTCATCGCCCGGCTGGAGCGGAAATGATCTGCGCCATCGCGTCGGCGTCCTCGGGGTCGATCCAAGTCCACCCCTCGCCCATCTGGTGGCGGAACCAGGTGAACTGGCGCTTGGCGTAGCGTCGGGTATCGCCCTGCCCGCGCGAAATGGCCTCCTCCAGGCTCAGGCCGCCGTCGAGATGCGCGATCAGCCCCGGCACGCCGTGGGCGCGCATGATCGGCAGCAGCGGGTCGAGTTTTCGCTCGCGCAAGCGCGCCACCTCGTCGAGGGCTCCCCCGGCGATCATGGCGCGGAAGCGCGCGTCGATCCGGGCCCGCAGCACCTCGCGGTCGGGGGCCAGGAAGATCTTCTGGAGCGGCCGGCCGGAGAGCGCTCCGGGAATACGCTCGCCATGGAACTCGGAGATCGGGCGCCCGGTGGCGGCGAAAATCTCCAGCGCGCGCATGATCCGGGCCCGGTCGCTCGGGCGAAGGGCGGCGGCGCCCTGGGAATCGCGCTCGGCAAGCGCCGCGTGCAGGTCCACCGTCTCGCGGCCCTCGCACCAGGCGCGGATCTCGGAGCGGACCGCCTCCGGCACCGGCGGAAGGTCGGACAGTCCCTCCTCCAGCGCGCGGAAATAGAGGCCGGTGCCGCCGACGAAGACCGGCAGGCGGTCTCCGATCCCGGCGAGCAGCGCCGCGACCTCGCGGGCGTAGCGGCCTGCCGAAAAGTTCACCGCTCCGTCGACATGACCATAGAGACGATGCGGCGCCCGCGCCTCCTCGGCTACGTCCGGGCGGGCGCTGAGGACGCGCAGATCGGCGTAGACCTGCATCGAATCGGCATTGACGACGATCCCGCCGTGACGGAGCGCCAGCGCCGTCGCCAGGGCCGACTTGCCCGAGGCCGTGGGCCCTGCGATGAGGATCGCCGCCGGCCTGTCGGCTTGCATCGGGTCGGCTTGCGGCACCAGCGGACAGATCCTCGATGACCCTCGTCGCCGTCCTGATAGCAAACCCCGCGACGCCCGCCATCACCGACGCGGTGCTGGGGGAGGCCCGCGCCGTCCTCGCCACCGCGCATCAGCCGCGCATCCTGCACGGCGAGGTCGCGGCCGAGATCCTGTTCGAGGGCGATGCGGGCGCGGGCGACCGCCTGCGCGAGGCGCTCTCGGGCGAGCCCGTCGACGTGGCGGTGGTGGAAGCCGGCGCGCATCGCCGCAAGCGCCTTTTCCTGGCCGACATGGATTCGACCATGATCGAGCAGGAATGCATCGACGAGCTCGCCGACGTGGTCGGCCTCAAGGAGCACGTCGCCGCCATCACCGAGCGGGCGATGCGCGGCGAGATCGCCTTCGAGCCGGCGCTGCGCGAGCGCGTGGCGCTCCTCAAGGGCATCTCCGCCGCCGTTGTCGACGCGCTGATCCGCGACCGGCTGACCCTGACGCCGGGGGGCCGGACGCTCGTCGCGACCCTGAAGGCGCATGGCGCCCATACCTGCCTCGTCTCCGGCGGATTCGGCCTGTTCACCGGGCCGATCGCGGACAAGATCGGCTTCCACGAGCAGCACGCCAACCGCCTCGTCCTCAGAGACGGGCATCTGACGGGGGAGGTCGAGGAGCCCATCGTCGGCAAGGCGGCCAAGCGCGAGACCCTGATCGCGCTGCGCGACAAGCTCGGCCTAAGCGCCGCCGACACACTGGCCGTGGGCGACGGCGCCAACGATCTCGCCATGCTGGGCGAGGCGGGGCTCGGCGTCGCCTTCCATGCCAAGCCCGCCGTCGCGGCCGCCGCGCATGCGCGGATCGACCACGGCGACCTCACCGCGCTGCTCTATCTCCAGGGCTACGCGGCGAGCGAGTTCTCGGAATAGGGGAGCGGCTCCTACTCCAGCCCCACCGCCACGAAGCGCACGTCGCCGCCGGCGCTGGCCACGAGCAGCAGCACCGATTTGCGGCCCTCCTTCTTGAGGGCGTCGACGCGCTTGGTCACGTCGGCCGGGGTCGAGACCGCCTCCTGGCCCACCTCGACCACGACCTCCCCCGGCTGGATGCGCTTGTCGGCGGCGGTGGAGTTCGGGTCGACGCGGGTGACGACGACGCCCTTCACGCTGTCCTTGATGTTGTAGCGCTTGCGCAGCTCGTCGGTGAGCCCCGACAGGTTGAGGCCCAGCGCCTGGCGCACGGCGCTCTCGGGCTCCGGCGCCTTGGCGTTGGCGACCTGGGTCTTCTCGCCGTCCTCGAGGCGGCCGAGGGTGACGGGCTTCGTCACCTCGGCGCCTTTGCGCACCACCACCACGTCGATGGTCTTGCCGACCGGGGTCGAGGCGACGATGCGGGGCAGGTCGCTCGACTGCTTCACGGGGGCGCCGTTGAACTTGACGATCACGTCGCCGACCTCGAGCCCGGCGGTCTTGGCCGGCCCCTTCTCGTCGACGCCGGCCACCAGCGCGCCGCGCGCGCCGCCCTTGAGGCCGAGCGCCTCGGCGGTGGACTCGTCGACCCCCTGGATGCGCACGCCGAGCCAGCCGCGCCGGACCTCGCCGAACTCGCGGAGCTGGTCGATCACGGGCTTGGCCGTGCCCGAGGGAACCGCGAAGCCGATGCCGACGGAGCCGCCGGTAGGCGAGAGGATCGCCGTGTTGATGCCGATGACCTCGCCGTCCATGTTGAACAGCGGACCGCCGGAATTGCCCTTGTTGATGGCCGCGTCGGTCTGGATGTAGTTGTCGTAGGGGCCGGACTCGATGTTGCGGCCCCGCGCCGAGACGATGCCGGCCGAGACCGAGCCGCCCAGCCCGAACGGGTTGCCGATGGCGATCACCCAGTCGCCCGGCCGCATCTTGTCGGAATCGCCGAAGGGCACGGCGGTGAGCGGGCGCTCGGGCGTCGGCTTCACGCGCAGCACCGCGAGGTCGATCTTCGAATCCTTGCCGACGATCTCGGCCTTCAGCTTGGTGCCGTCGTGCAGGATCACCTGGATGTCGTTGGCGTCGCCGATGACGTGGTTGTTCGTCACCACGATGCCGGAGGCGTCGATGACGAAGCCGGAGCCGAGGGAGTTCGACTTGCGCTGCTGCTGGCGGGGCGCGTCGTTGTCGCCGCGCTCGCCGCCCCCCGGACCGCCGCGCCCGCCGCGCTTGTTGAAGAACTCCTCGAACAGGTCCTCGAAGGGCGTGCCCGGCGGAAGCTGCGGCATGGCGCGGCCGGCCTTGGCGTCCACCGTGGTCGAGGCCGAGATGTTGACCACCGCGTCCGTCACCTGATCGGCGAGGTCGGCGAGGGACGGCGGACCCTTGGCGAAGGCCGGCGTCGTCAGCGCGCTTCCCGCCACCGTCAGCCCGACGGCGAGGGCGGCGACGGCGGAGCGGGCGCTGCGGCCCAAGGAGCGCGCGAAGGGGCGCATGAGGGGGCGCGCGGAAACGGCGCTCGCGAGGGGATTCATGGTCGGCCTCATCAAGGATCGTTCCCGGTTGTGTGTGCCGCCGTCGCCGGTCCGGCGCGGCGATCTTTGCATGTCACGCAAGGCCAACAGGCCGGCGCCGCCCATAGATCGGACGGCGCCGCTCCGGTTCAAGGGCGCGCGGCGTCGGCCGCCGGCTTGGCGCGGCCCTGTGGGTCGTTGAAGTAGCGGAAGAATTCCGAGTTGGGGCTGATGACGAGCCGCGTGTCGGAGCCCTTCAGGCCGGCCTCGTAGGCCTGCATCGAGCGGTAGAAGGCGAAGAAGCCGGGGTCCTTGCCGAAGACCTCGGCGAGGATGCGGTTCTTCTCCGCGTCGCCTTGGCCGCGCAGCTCCTCGGACTTCTGGTTCGCCTCGGCCAGGATCACGGTGACGTCGCGGTCGGCCTTGGCCTTGATGGTCGCTGCGATCTGGTCGCCGTTGGCGCGGATGTCGGCGGCCTCGCGCTTGCGCTCGGTCTTCATGCGCTCGTACACGGCCGAGGAGTTCGCCGCGGGCAGGTCGACGCGGGTCATGCGCAGGTCGACGATCTGCACGCCGAGCGACTTCGCCTGACGGTTCACGTCGTCCTGGATCTCGTTCATCAGCCGCATGCGGTCGGTCTTGACGATGGCGTCGCGGGTCGAGCGGGCGAGCACGTTGCGCAGCGAGGAGTTGGCGAAGCTCGCCAGACGCTGGTTGGCGAGCCCGAGATTGCCCACCGACTGGTAGAACTTCAGCGGGTCGACGATCCGGTAGCGGGCGAAAGCGTCGACCTCGAGGTTCTGGCGGTCGGCCGTGAGCAGCGCCTGCACGGGCAGGTCGAGATCGAGCACCCGCTTGTCGAAGATGACCACGTTCTCGATGAAGGGCCACTTGAAGTAGAGGCCGGGCTTCTCCTCGCCCGTCTGGTTGAGGACGGCGCGCACGCGGCCGAACTGGAGCACCAGGGCCTGCTGCATCTGGCCGACGACGAAGACGGAGGCGTAGAACGCCACCGCCGCCGCCGCGGCGAGGACGAGGAGGCCGGTGCGGAGGGTCTGTCCGTTCATCGCGCCGACCCTCCCTGCGAGGCGCCGCGCTCGAGGAGCGGCAGCACCGGAAGGACGCCGGCGGCGGCCGCGCCGTTGGCGCCCGTTCCGCCCTGATCGATGATCACCTTGTTCACGGAACCGAAGACCTTCTCCATGGTCTCGAGGAAGATGCGCTCGCGGCTGACGGCGGGCGCGACCTTGTAGGAATCGTAGACCTGCTGGAAACGCGCCGCCTGGCCGGTGGCGTCCGCCGTCGACTGCGTCTTGTAGGCTTCGGCCGCCTGGACGACCTGCGAGGCACGCCCCCTGGCCTGCGGGACCTCGCGGCTGGCATAGGTCTTCGCCTCGTTCTGGACGCGCTCGGCGTCCTGCTGGGCGGCGTTCACGTCGATGAAGGCGGGCCGCACTTCCGGCGGCGGGTTCACGCTGACGAGCTGGACCACCTCGATGCGCACGCCCGCGCCGTACTCGTCCAGCGCGTTCTGGGTGATCTCCTTGACCTCCTGGGCCACGCTCGACTGCTCGTTCGTGAGGATCGCCTGGATGTTGCGGCGGCCGACCACCTCGCGCATGGCGCTCTCCGCGATGGCCTTGATGGTGCCCTCCGGGTTCTGGAGGTTGAAGACGTAGTCGGACGCCTTCAGCGGGTTCACCCGCCACTGGATCTCGAAATCGAGGTCGACGATGTTCTCGTCGCCGGTGAGCATCAGGCTCTCCTCGGGCAGGTCGCGCGAGCGCGCCTGGCCGCCGATGCCGGCGCGGTAGCCCACCTGGATGGAGTTCACCTGGCCGACATTCGGCTTGACCACGCCGCCGACGGGCGCCGGGAAGTTGTAGCGCAGGCCCTCGCCCTTGGATCCGACATAGCGCCCGAAGATCGTCTCGATGCCGACCTGGTTCGGGGCCACCGTGTAGAACCCGGTGAGCAGCCAGACGCCGACGCCCAGCGCCGCCACCAGCACGATGCTCTTGCCGCCGCCGAAGGAGCCGCCGGGGAGGACGCCGCGCAGGCGGTCCTGGCCGCGCCGCAGCAGGTCTTCCAGGTCGGGCGGGGTCTTGCCGCCGCCTCCGCCGCCGCCCCAGGGACCGCCGCCGTTGCCGCTGCCGCGGCCCCAGGGTCCTCCCCCGCCGCCACCGCCGCTCTGATTGCTCCAAGGCATTCTTGCCGTCTTCTCCTTAGCCGCAGCGCATATCCGCGAGAGGCGCCTGCCGGCGTCCCCGATGACATCCGCCCCCTGTCCGCCCGCCAGCACGCCCGGACGCAAATCCGGGCCGAAGCGACCGCAATCCTCGTCGAAAGCCGCAGGAAGGACCGTTTCCGGCGCCCCGCACCTGAGTGAGACGGCTCCGTCCTGTCAAGGCGCGGTGTCTCGCGAGGCAAGTGGGCATCGGAACGCCCGGCGGCAACCGCGACCGGACGCCCCTTTTGCCCATCGCGAGCCGGCCTTTCAGCCGACCCTCTCGAGATCGACGAACGAGAAGGCGTGTTCATCCTGCTCGGCGGCCGGATGAGACTCGCGGAAGGTCTCTCGGAAGGCAGCGCGGTCGAAGGCGGGAAACAGGGTGTCGCCCTCCGGCGCCGCGTCGACCTCGGTGAGATGGATGCGCCGCGCGCGCGGCAGCGCCAGCCGGTAGATCTCGGCGCCGCCGACGATCATCAGCTCGGGCGCCCCGCCGCCGGCCGCGAGCGCGCCCTCCCAGTCGTGGACGACCACGGCGTCCGGTGCCGAGAAGGCGGCGTCGCGGGTCAGCACGACGTTGAGCCGGCCGGGCAGCGCCTTGCCGAGGGAAGCGAAGGTCTTGCGGCCCATCAGGATGGGCTTGCCCATGGTGAGCGCGCGGAATCGGCGCAGGTCGCTGCGCAGGCGCCAGGCGAGGCCGTTGTCGCGGCCGATCACGCCGTTCCTCGCGACGGCCACTACGAGCGAGAGGTCCGGCATGGCGCTCATACGGCCACCGGCGCGGCGATCGCCGGATGCGGATCGTAGCCCTCGATGGCGATGTCCTCGTAGCGGAAGGCGAAGAGGTCGCGCACCTGCGGGTTGAGCACCAGGCGCGGCAGCGGCCGGGGCTCGCGCGCGAGCAGCGTCCGCGTCTGCTCGAGATGGTTCAGGTAGAGATGCGCGTCGCCGAAGCTGTGGACGAAATCGCCGGGCTCCAGGCCCGTCGCCCGCGCCATCATCGCGGTCAGGAGGGCGTAGCTCGCGATGTTGAAGGGCACGCCGAGGAAGACGTCGGCCGAGCGCTGGTAGAGCTGGCAGGAGAGCCGCCCCTCGGCGACGTAGAACTGAAAGAGGCAGTGGCAGGGCGCCAGCGCCATCCTGTCCAGCTCCGCCGGGTTCCAGGCGCTGACGACGAGCCGGCGCGAATCGGGGTTGCGGCGGATCTCATCCACCACCTGCGCGATCTGGTCGACGCTGCCGCCCTCCTTGGTCCAGGAGCGCCACTGCTTGCCGTAGACCGGCCCGAGATCGCCGTTGGCGTCGGCCCACTCGTCCCAGATGGTGACGCCGTTCTCGCGCAGCGCCCGCACGTTGGTGTCGCCGGCGAGGAACCAGAGCAGCTCGTGGATGATGGAGCGCAGGTGCAGCTTCTTCGTCGTGACCAGCGGGAAGCCCTGCGCCAGATCGAACCGCATCTGGTGGCCGAACACGGAGAGCGTGCCGGTGCCGGTGCGGTCGTCCTTGCGCACGCCCTCGTCGAGGATGCGCTTCAGGAGGTCGTGATAGGGCTGCATCCGTCTCTCGCGCCTGTCGGAGAGGGCTCTATAGACGCCGCCGGGCGCGGCTCAAATCCGCGCCTCACGGCAGGCCCGGCCAGAGCAGGTAGGCAATGAGCGCGAGGTTGCTCCAGCCGTGCAGGCAGATCGAGGGCCAGAGCCGCCCGGTCCGCCAGCGCAGCCAGCCGAGCATGAGCGCGAGGGGCAGCAGCGAGACCGGCCGGGCCAGCCCGAAAGCGGAGACATGCGCGGCCGCGAACAGGACCGCGGTGACGGCAATCGCGGCGGCCGGAGACAGAAACCCGCGTGCCTGCGCGAAGACCTCGCCGCGCAGCAGGAGCTCCTCCGCGACGGGCGCCAGCACGACGGCGTAGACGAGCCAGGCCGCGACGGTCCCCGGACCGAGCGCGGGCGAGAGACGCACGCCCTGCCCGAAGGCCGCGCCGAAGACCTCCGCCGTGCCGGTCACCCAGGCGATGTGGACGAGGGGCCAGGCCAGGAGAATCGCGAGCAGGAGGCGCGGGCGCATCCCGTTCGGCTCGGTGCGGTCAAGACCGAGACGGCGGCGCCAGCCGGGCCCGTGCCGCCGGAAGGCGACGCCGATGACGAGGGCGACGAGGACGAGCTGGCGCCCGACATCGACGGCGATCTCGCGGGCGGCGAGCCGCGCCATGCCGAGCTGGGGGCGCTGTCCGGGGGCGAGGAAGGGGTCGATCCCGTCGAGGAGATCGGCGCCGATCCGCACCGCCGCCAGCGCGACGAGGCTCGCCGCCCCGAGGGAGGCGACCACCGTCGCGACCAGCCCCGCGAGGCGGAGCGCGACCCTGCCAGGACGGGGCGCCTGCGCGCTTCCGGCAACAGCCGCATCATCGGGCAGGGAGGCACCATGATCGGGCTTCAAAACCGACGCGATCCCCCCTATATTCGTCCTTGCCGGTCGCAAGGCCGGCTATGGCGATAAACGGTCTTCGGAATAAACCTATCGGACCCGGGGGCGGTACCCGGCGCCTCCACCCGAGCCCAGGGCATTCGGACGCGGAACGCGTGTCGAGAATTTGGGCTTCGGCGGGGGCGAAATAGGATCGACGAGGGCGTAAAGGTTGATCTTTCGCTCGGCATGGTTCCGCCGTTATCGGGCCTTTGCAATAGTTGCCAACGACAACTTTGCTCCGGTGGCGGTGGCCGCGTAAGCGGTCCCCAATACCAAATTAAGTCCTAGCGGGTAGCTCCGCATAGGCGGGGTTCGGAGGCACCTGGCAACAGAAGCCTCCACTTCGATTCCCTTACGTCCGGCGCGCTCCACCGCTCGCGGCCCGGCCGGCAGGCAAGACCGGACACAGCGCGACCGCCCATGGCAGACGATCTCATCCGGTACGATCTCCTGGTGCAGGACGCCCTCCGCGGCGTCGTCCGCAAGGTGCTGAGCGACGCGGCCCGCGACGGGCTCGCCGGCGAGCATCACTTCTACGTCTCCTTCCGCACGGAGGCGCCGGGAGTGCGCATCTCGCAGCGCCTGCGCGAGAAGTATCCCGAGGACATGACCATCGTCCTCCAGCACCAGTTCTGGGACCTGTCGGTCGGCGAGCATTCCTTCGAGGTCGGCCTCTCCTTCTCCGGCGTGCCGGAGCGGCTGCTGGTGCCGTTCGAGGCGCTGTCGGGCTTCTTCGACCCTTCCGTCCAGTTCGGCCTCAAGTTCGACCTCAACGAGGGGGGCGACGCCGCCTCGGCCGCCCCCGCCGCCGTGCCGGCCGTCAAGACCGGCCCGCGCGGGGCCGCCTCCGAGCCGAGCGAGACCAAGCCGCGCGGCGCCGGGCTCGCCGCCATCGGCAATGCCGGCCCGAAGGTTGTGCCGGCATTGCCGGCCGCCCAGAACGGCGGTCCGCCGGCCGAGCCGGAGCGCCCCGCCGCCCGCAAGGACGAGGACGGCCAAGGTAGCGAGGCCGGAGCCGAGGTCGTCAGCCTCGACGCCTTCCGCAAGAAGAATTGATGTCTATCGCCGCGTGACCTGCATTCCGAGGCCGTTGGCGGGCCTCAAGGTCACGCGGTGCAGCGGCGTGACCGGCGGATGATCGGCCGGCAGGGCGAAGGCGACGGCGCGCGCCACATGCGCCAGCACGATCACCGCCTCCTGCACGGAAAAGCCCTGCCCGATGCACACGCGCGGCCCCGCGCCGAAGGGCAGATAGGCGAACCGCGCGATTTCCTCGCGCGCCGCGCCGAGAAATCGCTCCGGCACGAAGGCGGCCGGGTCGTCCCAGAGCCGGCGATGCCGGTGGAGCACGTAGGGCGCCACCATCACCACCGAGCCGCGCGGGATCTTGATGCGGCCGAGCCGGTCCTCCGCCTTCGCCTGCCGGCTCAGGAAGGGCACGGGCGGAAACAGGCGCATCGCCTCCTCCACCACCGCCCTGGCGAAGGGCAGATCCTCCACCGCGAACCCGCCCTCCCCCGTGCCGGCGGCATCGACCTCGGCACGCAGCCGCTCCGCCGCCTCCTCGTCCTGGGAGAGGCAGTAGAGCGCCCAGGTCAGCGCGTTCGCCGTTGTCTCGTGGCCGGCGGCGATGAAGGTCACGATGTTGGCCTTCACCTCCAGGTCGGTGAGGCCCTCGCCGGTCTCGGGATCCTGGGCGGCGAGCAGCAGCGTCAGCAGGTCCCGAGGGGCCTCGTCCCGCGCGATCAGCACGCGGCGCCGCTCGATCAGGGCGTCCACCACCTCCTCGAAGAATCGCGCCGCCGGGCGCGCCCTCAGGCGCCCGATGCGCGGCACGAAGGCCGGCACGCCGAACACGTCGAGGGGATCGATGGGGCCGACCGCCTCCAGGAAGCGGGTGATGGCGCGCCCGAGCGCATCGGGATCGCTCGGCAGACCGTGGGTGAAGATCGTCCGCTCCAGCACGTCGAGGGTCACGCGGGTCATCTCGAGGGCGACGTCCACCCGCGCCCCGTCGCGTCGGACCAGCCGCCGGGCGAGGCGGGCGCCGGCCGCGTTCATCGCCTCCGAGAAACCGCGCACCGTGCGCGCAGAAAAGATCGGCGCGAGGGTGCGGCGCTGGAGGCGCCATTCGTCGCCCTCGGCGGTGAGCAGGCCGTTGCCGAGGCCCGGCGCCAGCACGCGGCGCTGGAGGTCGTCCTTGCGGTAGTTGGCGGCGTTCTCGACGAGGACGCGGCGGATCAGCTCGGGATCGCTGACCACGGTGACGCGCCCCATGGCGCCCTCGGCCGCGACGATCGGCGCGGTGAAATGGTCCTCCATCCAGGTCGCCACGGGATTGGCACGCACAGCCTTGAGGAAGGCGAACAGGCCGAGCGGCTCGCGCAGCGGCGCCGGTACCGGCGGCCGGAAGCGGCTTCTCCCCGGAAGCGGTGTTTTCCCCGAAAGCGTCGTGGCGGACATCGGCGCGATCCTTGCCAGTCTCGGGCGGGCGTGGTGCATACATGGCCGGCCGGAGCGCAAGACACGCCGGCCGCTTTGTCAGACGCCGGCAAAACCGGCATCGCGCTTCGCTGACGCCTGCCGTAAGTAGGGCCCACCCGAAGACCGACGTAGAGGCCAAGATGGCGCAGCAGACCACGGCGCAGCAGAGCCCCGAGACCGCGACCCGCACCGAGTCCGACACCTTCGGCCCGATCGAGGTTCCCGCCCACCGCTACTGGGGCGCGCAGACGCAGCGCTCGATCCAGAATTTCCGCATCGGCACCGAGCACATGCCGGCCCCGCTGGTGCACGCGCTGGGCCTCGTGAAGCAGGCCGCCGCCCTCGTGAACAAGGATCTCGGGCAGCTCGACGCCGGGATCGCCGACGCCATCGCGGCGTCGGCCGCCGAGGTGGTCGCCGGGCAGCACGACGACGAGTTCCCCCTGGTCGTCTGGCAGACGGGCTCGGGCACCCAGTCCAACATGAACGCCAACGAGGTGATCGCGAGCCTCGCCAACGAGAGCCTCGGGGGCAAGCGCGGCGGCAAGTCGCCGGTGCATCCGAACGACCACTGCAACCGTGGCCAGTCCTCCAACGACACCTTCCCCACGGCGATGCACATCGCCGCCGCCCGCGAGATCAACGACCGGCTGATGCCGGCGCTGACCCATCTCCACGGCGCCCTCGACGCCAAGGCGAAGCAGTTCGAGACGATCGTGAAGATCGGCCGCACCCATCTCCAGGACGCGACCCCCGTGACCCTCGGCCAGGAGTTCTCCGGCTACGCGCAGCAGGTGGCGCTCGGCGGCTCGCGCATCGCCGCGACGATGCCGGGGCTGCTGGCGCTGGCGCAGGGCGGCACGGCGGTGGGAACGGGCTTGAACGCCCACCCGAAATTCGCCGACGCCTTCGCCGCCAAGGTGGCGGAACTCACCGGGCTGCCCTTCGTCTCGGCGGAGAACAAGTTCGAGGCGCTGGCGACGCACGACGCCATGGTGTTCGCGCAGGGCGCCCTCTCCGCGTTGGCGGCGGGCCTGTTCAAGATCGCCAACGACATCCGGCTGCTCGGCTCCGGCCCGCGCTCGGGCCTCGGCGAGCTGTCGCTGCCGGAGAACGAGCCCGGCTCCTCGATCATGCCCGGCAAGGTCAACCCGACCCAGTGCGAGGCCATGACCATGGTCTGCACCCAGGTCATCGGCAACGGCACCACGGTGGCGATGGCCGGCAGCCAGGGCCATTTCGAGCTCAACGTGTTCAAGCCGGTGATCGCCAACGCCCTGCTGCAATCGGTCCGGCTGCTCGCCGACGTGGCGGTGAGCTTCGCGGACAACTGCGTCGTCGGCATCAAGGCCAACGAGGACAAGATCGCCGACCTGATGAGCCGCTCGCTCATGCTGGTGACGGCGCTGGCGCCCTCCATCGGCTACGACAAGGCCGCGGAGATTGCTAAGACGGCTCACAAGAACGGCACGACGTTGAAACAGGAAGCCCTTCGCCTCGGTTACGTCACCGAGGAGGAGTTCGAGCGGGTCGTGCGCCCCGACACGATGCTGGCTCCGAGCGTGGAGTAGAGACCGACCCGGACGCGCGGCACCGTGGCCGCGCCGCCTCGACGAGGAGGGCAGGCCCATGGCCGAGATCATCAACCTGAAGCAGTGGCGCAAGGCGCGCGAACTCGCCGAGAAGAAGGCTCAGGCCGCCGCGAACCGGGCGACCTTCGGACGTACGAAGTCGGCTAAGACCGTGGCCGAGGCCCGCAAGCGGGCCGAGGCCGCGCGTCTCGAAGGACACCGGCTCGGCGAGGACGATCCGAAGGCGTGACGAACGGGGTCGTCAAGCGGTCGGTGATGATCGCCGGCCATCGCACCAGCGTGTCGCTGGAGGCGCCGTTCTGGGACGCGCTGCGCGACATCGCGACCGCGCGCGGGCTGTCCCTGGCCGCCGTCATCGGCGAGGTCGACGCGGGCCGGAACGGGCAGAACCTGTCCTCGGCCATCCGGGTTTTCGTGCTGGCAGCGGTGCGGGCATCGGTCTGAAGCGAGGGCTCAACGGCGGATTCCGAGCAAGCTGCGCGAGGCCGGCGCACCGAATGTCTTGCGGAAGTCATTGGCAAAATGCGCCTGGTCGGCGAAGCCGGCCCCATGCGCCGCATGCGTGAAGGTGCCGCCCTCGACGATGGCGCCGATGGCGCTGCGCATCCGAGCCCAGGCGCGATAACGCCGGAACGGCACCCCGACCTGCTCGGTGAACAGGTGCTGCATGCGCGACGCGGAGAGGCCCACCGACGCGGCGAGGCGTTGCGCCGACATCGTACTGTCCTGCCGCTCGCGCAGGCGTGAGACGACCCACGCGATCCGGTCGTCCAGGGGACGAACGGCACGGCGGCCGGAAAAGGCCGACAGATCCGCGAGCGCCGCCCCCGCCCATCGCGTCGCCTGTCGATCCTCATAGAGCGCGCGCAGGGCCCTGATCTCGCCACGTTGCCCGACCAGCGCGCCGCCGGTCTCCCGCGCGTCGAGGACCAGCGGCGCCAACGCGGCGGAGCCGTCCGAATCGGGCTCCCGGTAGACCACGCCCAGCGGATCGCCGCCGAGATCGAGTTCATGCGCCACACCGGCCGGGACGAAGGCCGTCCGGCAGGTAATCCAGGGCTCTCCCCGCATGCGGATGCGGAAGCTGCCATAGAGCCCGGCGAGATAGACCGGCGCGCCATGGGCGTGGCTGGCGTTGTAGGCGAGAGGGCCGGCGAAGAGCGTGTGCCCGCCCTCGACATGCCAGAGCGGTCCGAGCACATCCGCGCCGCCGGCAGCACGTTCGTTCAATCCCGCTCTCCCTGCCTCTGCTACGGGCCCATGACGGCACTTTGCCCCGGCCCGATGCTCAAGGGAAATTCGCGCGATGACCCACCTCACCCGCCGCGGCCTCGCGGGCTCCCTCGTCGCCGTGTTGGCGCTCCCGAGCCTCGGCCTGCCCGCATCGGCACACGGGGCGCTGCTCGGCGCGGAGCCGGCGACGCATCATCGCATTCGCCTGGGCGATGTTGAGGTGACGACGATCCCCGACGCGGCGGTGATGATCGACGGCCCCTGGCCCATCGTCGGGCAGGACCGCGACAAGGCCGATGTCGAGGCGCTGATGCGCGAGAACCGGCTTCAACCGAACCGGTTCAAGCCGGGCTTCACGCCCATCGTCGTCAACACGGGCCGGGAGGTCGTGCTGTTCGATACCGGCAACGGCGCCGTCGGCTTCGTGCCCCGCCCGGCGGGCGGGCGGCTGGCGGCGCTGCTGCGCCCGGCCGGCTTCGCTCCCGAGGACATCGACGTGGTCGTCCTCACCCACTGCCATACGGACCATATCGGCGGCCTGATGGAGGGCGACCGGCGGGTCTTCCCGAACGCGCGATACGTGCTCGGCGCCGACGAATACGCCTTCTGGAGCAAGAACGAGCCTCTCTCGGCGCCGCCCGAGGACAATACGTACAAGTCGGCGCTCGTATTCCGCTCCCACCTGCTGCCGCTCGCGGAGCGGACCACCTTCCTGAAACCCGGCGACGAGGTGGTGCCGGGCATCCGCGCCGTCGCCGCCTTCGGCCATACGCCGGGGCATCTCGCCTTCCATGTGGAGAGCGCCGGCAAGCGCCTGCTGGTCTGGGGCGACTGCGCCCATCACGAGGTCGCCTCGCTGGCGCACCCGGAGTGGCACGCCGTCTTCGACATGGACAAGCAGCAGGGGATCGCCACGCGAAAGGCGATCTACGACATGGCCGCCACCGACGACCTGCTCGTCGCCGGCTACCACACCTCGTATCCCTCGCTCGGCTACGTCGCCCGCCAGAGCACGGGGTATCGCTGGATCCCGCTGACCTACCAGCTCGATCCCTGAGAAACTACTCCGCCGCCATCGGGGCGCGCGTCGCCAGCCCTTCCAGCGCCTCGGGCTTCGGGCCGCCGGTCGCCCAGTCGAGCAGCTCGACGGTGTGGACGATCGGGATGGCCGTACCCTTCCCGATCTGGGTGGCGCAGCCGATATTGCCGGTGGCGATGAGGTCCGGCCGGGTCCGCTCGATATTGGCGACCTTGCGGGCGCGCAGGGCGCTCGCGAGTTCCGGCTGGAGGATGTTGTAGGTCCCCGCCGAGCCGCAGCAGATATGGCCCTCGGGCACCTCCTTCACGGTGAAGCCGGCCTGCTTCAGCAGCGCCTTCGGCTCGGTGCGCAGGCCCTGCCCGTGCTGCATGGAGCAGGCGGAGTGGTAGGCGACCACGAGGTCGGTGTCCTCCACCGGCGGCATCAGGCCGATCTCGGTGACGTATTCGGTGACGTCCCTGGCGATGGACGAGACCCGGCGCGCCTTCTCGGCATAGGCCGGCTCGTCGCGGAACATGAAGCCGTAATCCTTGATCGTCGTGCCGCAGCCCGACGCCGTCACCACGATGGCATCGAGCCCAGACCCGTCCATCTCGGCGATCCAGGCATCGATGGCACGCCGGGCGAAGGCGTGGGACGAGTCGTCCTTGCCCATGTGATGCGTGAGCGCGCCGCAGCAGCCCTCCCCCGCCACATGCACCACCTCGACGCCGTGGCGCGTCAGCAGGCGGATCGCCGCCTCGTTGAAATCCGGCCGCAGCACGCTCTGCGCGCAGCCGCGCAGCAGCGCGACCCGCCCTCTCCTGCCGGCCGGCACCGTCTCGCCCTGGATCAGGGCGGAGATGTCGCGGGCGGTAGTGTCTGCGGCGAAGGTCGCCGCCCTGTCGGTGGGGTTGCGGGTGGGGAGTTCGGCGGGGGCGAGGTCGAGCATCGCCGCGAGCCGGTTGCCGACACGCGGGATCGCCGCGAGCAGGGGCCGCAGCGGGCTCCCGAGCTTGGCCCCCAGCAGCGCCAGCCGGAAGCGGTTCGGATAGGGCAGCACCTGCGCCAGCACGGCGCGGAGCCAGCGGTCGGCGAGGGGGCGCCGGTAGGTCTCCTCGATATGGCCGCGGGCGTGGTCGACGAGGTGCATGTAATGCACCCCCGACGGGCAGGTGGTCATGCAGGACAGGCAGGACAGGCAGCGGTCGACATGCTTGACCACCTCGGCGCTCGCCGCCTTGCCCCCCTCCAGCATGTCCTTGATGAGGTAGATGCGCCCGCGCGGCGAATCGAGCTCGTCCCCGAGCATCAGGTAGGTCGGGCAGGTGGCGGTGCAGAACCCGCAATGCACGCAGGTCCGCAGGATCTTCTCCGACGCCGCCATGGCGGGATCCGCGAGCTGCGCGAGACTGAAATTGGTTTGCACTGATCCGATCCCCGGCCACGCCCCTCCCGCTTCCGGGAGAGGGGGTTCCTCATAGTCCCGCGTACATCCGCCCCGGATTGAACACCCCGGCCGGGTCGTGCGCCGCCTTGATCCCCTGCGTCACCCGCATCAGCGGTTCTGGCAGCGGCTCGAACACCGGCACGGCGGCGCGCAGCGCGTCGGGGGCGCGGATCAGCGTGGCGTGGCCGCCATGGGGCCGGATCGCCGCGCGGATCGCCGCCGCGCCGGCATCGCCGGAGGCGTCCATGGCGAGCCAGATCAGGCCGCCGCCCCAATCGTAGAACCAGCGTCCGGCGCCGATGGCCGCCGTGACCGCCGGCCCCTTCGTCGGCGCCACCGAGAGGCGCCAGACCGCCTCGCCGGTGCCGGCGAAGGGCGCCGCGTCGCGCACATGCCGCCAGAGCGCGGCGCCGGCCTCTCCGTCGACGGTCTCGGGAGCGCCGAAGCGCTTCAGCAGGCGCGACAGCTCGCCGAGACGGTAGGTCACGGAGTCCGAGAACCCCTCGATCCGCAGCAGCGTGCGGGCGCTCTCGCCGTCGATGCCGGCGGGCAGATGCGCCGCGCCGGTCAATTCGAAGGGCGAGCCGAGGCCGGCACCGAGCGCCTCCACCGCGCGGGCATCGTCGAGGCCGGAGAAGACCAGCGTCGCCACGCGCTCCTGCACGGGCAGCACCTTGAAGGTCACTTCCGTGAGGAAGCCGAGCGTGCCCCAGGCGCCCGCCATCAGCTTCACGAGGTCGAGCCCGGTGACGTTCTTCATCACTCGCCCGCCCGACTTGATCGCCTCGCCGCGCCCGTTGACGAAGCGCACGCCGATCAGGCTGTCGCGCGCGGCCCCCGCGTTGATGCGCCGGGGGCCGGAATTGTTGATCGCCGCCACCGCCCCGAGGGTCGGCTTGCCCGCCGAGCCCATCAGGGCGCGATGGTCCACGGGCTCGAAGGGCAGCATCTGCCCCTTGGAGGCGAGCAGCGTCTGCACCTCGGAGAGCGGCGTGCCGGCGCGGGCGGAAACGACCATCTCGGCGGGTTCGTAGAGGGTGATGCCGGCGAGCCCGCGCGAGGAGAGGGTCGCCTCGTCCTGCGCCGGGCGGCCCATCCCCGCCTTGGTGTTCCCGCCGACGAGCCTCAGGCGCTCGCCCCGGCCGGCGGCCTCGCGGACGATTCGCGCGGCATCGTCCTCGCTCGCCGGTTCGTAGAGACGCATGGTTTCCTTGCCGCGTTTCCTGCCACGCGGACGCTCGATCGGCACCCGTCGCGCGGGGGATCATGCTGGTTCGTGGAATCGTTTCAAGGGGCCAGGATGCCGCCGGAGCGACGGATCGGGCCGGGCGCCTACTCCGCCGGAGCCGGGTGGGCCGGCCGGAAGCGCGCCTCGATCAGCGAGCGCAGGCCGGCGATGTCGAAGGTCCAGACCAGGGCGGCATAGAGCGCGGCACCGAGCGGCACGCACAGGCCGAGCGCGCTCGCCGGCGGCAGGTCGCGGAAGGGCGAGAGGGCGAGCCCCATGGCGAGGCTCGCGGCGACCGCGCGGCCCATGTCCCGCCAGGGCAGGTTCAGCGGCTCGGGCCCGGTGAGCGCCCGGAAGGCGAGCCAGGCGAAGGCGACGGCGAGCCCGAGGGTCTGCGCCATGGCGATGCCCGCCGGCCCGAACAGCGGCGGCAGCACCAGGAGCCCGATGCCGTTGCCCACGAGACCGGCGAGGGCGGCGGCGATCACCGGCAGGGTGCGGCGGCGGATCTGGAAGATCGGGTTCACCGCGTAGTTCATGATCGCGAGACAGAACAGGCCGGGGATCAGAAGCGCCGCGTAGAGCGAGAACGGCCCGCGATAGGCTTCGGGCACCACGAGCGCCTGGAGCGCCGGCAGCACCGCCCAGAAGCCCACGGCGCAGGGCAGCAGCAGCGTCACCACGGTGGCGGCGTTGCGCCCGACCTGGCGCTCCGCCTCGGCCCGGCCGTGATGCTCCTCGGCCCGCACGGCGAGCTGGAACAGCAGCAGGTCGAGGGCGGTGCCGAGCGTGCTCAGCGAGCGCGAGGTCACGTCGGCGGCGAGCGCGAAATAGCCGGCCTCGGCGAAGCCCGCCTGCGCCGCCAGCGTCCCCCGGTTCACGAAGGGCATGATCTGGTAGATCGCGTTGGCGGCGATGAGCGGCAGCCCGTAGATCATGAACAGGCGCCAGGTCTCGCGCATCCGCACCCGGACGACGGGGCTCTGCGGATCGCGCAAGGGGCGCATCAGGATCGCCACGGCGAGGAGCTGGCTGACGCCGGCCGCCGCGAGCACCCAGGCCGGCTGGGGCAGATACCAGGCGGCGCCGGCCATCATGGCGAAGGACAGCACGTTCTTCACGGCGACGAGGCCGAGATAGAGCCTGCCGTCGAAGCGGGCACGCGCCAGCGCGGCGTGATAGTCGAACACGCCGATACCGAGCGCCGCCGTCGCCGTGCCGGCGAGCACCGCCACGCGGCTGTCCGGCCCTGCCTCGACCCCGAGCCCGGCGCAGAGGAGCGCGGCGGCCAGCAGGAGCAGGCCCAGGGCGAGATAGGCGCGGTCGAGCCCGTGGCGGATCCAGGGCTCGTCGGTGCGCACCCGGCCCGAGTAGAACCGCGTCGCGGAAAGCCGCAGCCACTCGAACAGCACCGTGTTGGCGACGATGGCGCCCGCCGTAGCGAGGGCGAAGCGGCCGAAATCGGCGGGGCCGAGCAGCTTGGCGATCAGCAGGCCGAGGACGAAGCTCAGGCCGGCATTCATGACGAAGGCGGCGATGACGGCCATGCAGGAGCCCCGAACGCCGTCCCGCCGCATCACGGAAGGCGGCCCGGCATCGCCGCTGTGTAGCGGCCGCGCCCAAAGATTCCCCTAATCCGGCCAAAGCGCGGCGTGCCGCCGATGGGATGGAGATCCGGCGCGGAAGCGACCCTCCTCGTCCAAGGCTCGGAGCGCAAATCTGTAATCACGGCACCAAAACGGCCTGAATGACGGCGCTCTTGATTTTTATACAGTATTTGAGATAATGATCCGCGCATCTTTCAATATGCGATCGCGATCCGTCGCGGCATATTCAGTTGACGCGACAGCGAAATCGTGATCGGCGCGGCCGAGATCGGACCGCCCGCCCCCATCGAAGGACGAGACGATGACATCATCCCGGCTCATCGCGATCGGCGCGATGCTTCTGCTCGGCGGCCCCGCCCTGGCGCAGGGCACGGCGGCGCAAAGGGCGGCCTGCACCCCCGACGCGATGCGCCTGTGCGCCGCGCATATTCCCGATGCCGGCGCCATCGCCGCCTGCCTGCGCGGGGCCGGCCCCCGCGTCAGCCCGGCCTGCCGCACGGTCATGGGCGAGGCGCCCGCGCCGGCGGTGGCCGAGGCGCGCCCGCTTCCGCCCCGGACCGCAGCGCGGCGGGAGGCTCCGCCGAGGGTGGGAGAGGCGTCGCCGTCCCGGCGGCGGGCCGTCGCAGGCGGGATCGCCGAGGCACGCGTCCTCCGGCGCCCGGCCGCCACCCGCGTCCGGCGGCAGGAGGGACGCTACGCCGAGCATCGCCCCAGGCGGCGCTTCGCCGGGCTCGGCCGCTACGGCAGCGAGATGGCAGAGGCCCGCTACTGGATGCGCACCCTCGGCGGCATGAGCCTCGGCTCGGCCGTCGCCGGCTACCTGCCCCCCGAGATGAGCGGCCTCTCCATGGAGACGATCGCCGGCATGCTCGAATAGCGCATCGGCCGGCGGATACGGCGTCGGCGCCCTACCGGGCGCCGAGGTCGCGGGCGAGGCGGAAGCCGTTGGCGTAGTAGCGCACGTCGTGATCGTAGCGGAATCGCGCGGAGGAGCGGGCGGCATGCGCCTTGGTTCCGAAGGACCCGCCCCGGAGCACCCGCAGCTCGCACTGGCCGCCGCGCCGGGCCGAGCCGTCTGCGGGCGCGCCGCGATAGCCGGCGTTCCAGCAGTCGTCGACCCATTCCGCCGCGTTGCCGGCGGTGTCGTAGAGGCCGAAGGCGTTTGGCCGGAAGGAGCCGACGGGGAGCGTCGCGCGGGCGGGCGCGGCGCTGCAATCGTCGCAATTCGCCTTGCCGGTGGAGACCGCAGGCCCCCAGGAGAACGGCGTCTTGGAGCCGGCGCGGGCGGCGTATTCCCATTCCGCCTCGCTCGGCAGGCGGTAGCTCTGCCGGGTGCGGGCCGAGAGCCATTTCAGATAGGCCTGGACCTCGTCCCAGCTCACGTCGATCACCGGCCGGTCGCCCCGCCCGAAGCCGTGATCGTCGATATCGGCCTTGCAGGCGCCCGCCGCCGCGCAGGCGTCCCATTGCGCGAAGGTCACCTCGTGGCGGCCGATGGCGAAGGGCTTGGCGATGACGACGCGGTGGGGCGGCTTCTCGTAGTCGCTCTCCGTCGAGCCCATCACGAACTCGCCCTCGGGCACCACCACGAGCTCCGGGCAGGAATCGCAATCGCGGAAGGTCTCGCCGGGCTGCGGGAGGCCGGAGGCGGTCTGCGCGGCGGCCGCGGGTTCGGGCGGCCCCAGGCTCGGCGAGCGGGAGGACGCCTCGGACGCGGCGGCGGCCGGCGCCGCATCGGCCTTGGCCGGCAGGAAGAAGAAGTCGTCGAGGAGCGAGGAGACCACCGAGGGCACCTGCCGCCCGCCGGTCGCCTTGGCGACGTTCATGCGCGTCTGAGCGAAGACCTGCTCGGCCGTGGCGCCGCGCATGTCGAACTGCTTCAGGAACTCGCCCAGGAAGACGCTGGCATCCTCGCCGCCGTCGAGGCGCCGGTCCTGGGCGGCGTTCAGCATGGCGAGGGTGCCGTCATGCAGTTCCAGGGCCGCCGGGGAGCCGCCCCTGCCGCCTCCCGAATCCACGGCGGTGCCGTCCACGATCAGGATCTTGACCCCCACGCCCCGCGCGGTGAGGTCGGACTCGACGGCGTTGAGATCGATGCCGGCCTCGCGCATGGCGTCCCCGCGCGCGAGATCGGCATCGGCCGGCAGGATGACGTTGCTCTGGCCGATCCGCGCCATCGGCCCGTGGAAGAAGACCAGCGCCGCGCCGCCGCGCGGGAGCTTCGCGGTGAAGTCGCGCAGCGCCGCCTTCATCCGCACCCGATTCGGGTCGGAGACGGAGGTCGTCGCGAATCCGGCACGGGCGAGGGCCGCCTCGACGGGCTGGAGATCGAATCGCCGGTCCGCACCGGATGTGGAGATCAGGAGGCCGAAGCGCGGCGCGGCGGCCGTCTGCGCCTCGGCCACGTCCCGGCCCGCCCACAGGCAGCACAGCGAGCAGAGAATCCAGAACGCCCGTCGCGCCATTCCGCACCGTTCCCGATCACGCCGCCACCGCTCCGGCCGGCAGGGTGCGGGCGGGACGGGAGACGGCCCATGCGTCATTCCGACGCATATCGTCTCCGATCCCCGTCGCCGCGCGGTGCCGGCCGCGCGATCTGTTTACAGTCTTTGCGGGCGGGCGGACACTGATCTTGGACATCGGGACGGGAAGGACAACGGCCATGCGCTTCGGTCGGCTGCGGAACCTGATTTCGGTCGGCATCGGTGTCTGCGGGGTCGCGGGGGCGGCCTGGGCCGAGCCCGCCCCGCCGGGGGCGCAGAACTCCTCGCCCCCCGGCGCGACGGTCTATTTCGTCGACGTGAAGAACGGCTCGGTGATCGCGCCGTCGACCACCCTGCATTTCGGCCTGCGCGGCATGGGCGTGGCGCCGGCCGGGCTCGCCAAGGACAATTCCGGCCACCACCATCTCATCATCGACAGCGAGTTGCCGAAGCTCGGCGAGCCGATCCCCAACGACGAGAACCACCTGCATTTCGGCGCCGGACAGACCGAGGCGGTAGTGACCCTGCCCCCCGGCGAGCACACGCTCCAGCTCCTGCTCGGGGACCACAAGCACGTCCCCCATTCGCCGCCGGTGATGTCGGAGCGGATCAAGGTGACGGTGCAGGAGCCCGGCACGCCGGGGGGCGCCGCGCAGCGCCACCCCTCCCCGCCGGGCGCGAAGGTCTACATCGCCAGCCCGCGCGACGGCGGCTACGTCTCGCGCACGCCCCTCATCCGCTTCGGCCTCGTCAACATGGGCGTGGCGCCGGCGGGCTTCGCCAAGGCGAATACCGGCCACCACCATCTGCTCATCGACACGCCGGTGCCGCCCCTCGACAAGCCGATCCCCAACGACGAGAGCCACCTGCATTTCGGCGCCGGACAGACCGAGGCGAAGGTCTCGCTGCCCCTCGGCCAGCACACGCTGCAACTGCTGCTCGCCGACGAGAACCACGTGCCGCACGATCCGCCGGTGATGTCGAAGCCGATCCGCGTCACCGTCACCGCATCGGGCCACGGGCCGCGCGCACGCTCGCGCCGCCACCGGCACTATTGAGCCGGCGGAGGCGGCGATGACCGGGTGGTCGCCAGCGGGACGGGGATGGCCGCGCCTTCTCGGCGCGGCGCTGCTCCTGCTCGCGCTCTGCGCCGCCGGCCGGGCCGCCGAGCGCCGCACCGCGCTCGTCATCGGCAACTCGGCCTATCGCAACGTGCCGACCCTGGAGAACCCCGTCCGCGACGCCCGCGCCATGGCCGCGATGCTGCGCGAGACGGGGTTCGATTCGGTGACGCTGAAGGAGAACCTCGACAGCCTCGACCTCAAGCGCGCCATCCGCTCCTTCGTGATGGAGGCCCGCAACGCCGAGATCGCGGTGGTGTATTTCGCCGGGCACGGGCTGGAGGTGAACGGCATCAACTACCTCATCCCCACGGACGGGAAGCTGAAGACCGATTTCGACGCCGAGGACGAGGGCGTCTCGCTGGAGCGCATCATCACCGCCGTGGAGCCGGCCAAGCGCCTGCGCCTCGTCATCGTCGACGCCTGCCGCAACAACCCGTTCCTCAACACCATGCAGCGCGCCATCGCCTCGCGGGCCGTCACCGCCGGGCTCGCCAAGGTCGAGCCGGCCGTCAGCGACACGCTGGTGGCCTTCGCGGCACGGGCCGGATCGGTGGCCGACGACGGCAGCGGCGACCACAGCCCGTTCACGGCGGCGCTGCTGAAGCACCTGCCGGAGCCGGGGCTAGACATCCGGGTCGCCTTCGGGCGCATCCGCGACGACGTGCTGCGCAGCACGGGAGGCCGGCAGGAGCCCTTCGTCTACGGTTCCCTCGGCGGCTCCACCATCAGCCTCGTGCCGGCGATCGTGGCGCCCGCGCCGCCCCAGCCCTCCCCCGCCGAGGCCGATCGCGAGATCCGGCGCGACTACGAGTTCGCCGAGCGGATCGGGCGGAAGGAAGCGTGGGTCTTCTTCCTCAAGGCCCACCCGACCGGCTTCTTCGCCGAGCTGGCCAAGGCGCAGCTCACCAAGTTCGAGGCGCCCGCCGCCGAGACGCCGAGGAACGACGCTCCCGACCGCACCCGCGTCTCGACGATCCGGCCGCCGAGCGCGGCACCTCCCGCGATCATCGAGAGACCGCCCGTTCCGGTCGAAGCGCCGCCGCCCCCCGAGCCGGCGCCCCTCTCCGGCTGCGAGCGGGAGGGCCGGGAGCTGGCGAGGCTGCGCTCCAACCCGATCCGCGAGGAGATCCAGCGGCTGTCGGGGGGCCTGACCTGCGACGGGCTGCGGGCGCAGGTCGCCCGCCTTCTGGAAAGCGTCGCGCCGGACGACGCCCCCGTGGCGCCGCCGGAGCGGCCGAGCGCGCCGGTGCCGGTTCTGCCGCCGCGCCCCGCCGCCGCGCCGCCAGCCGTCGCGGAGGCCGGCGGCGATTCGCGCTCCTGCCGGGCGGAGGCGCTGACGCTCGCGGAGTTGCGCGCCTCGCGCGATGCCGGCGCCCTCGGCCGGTTCGCGCGGAGCCTGCGCTGCGAATCGCTCAGGCCGCAGGTGCAACGCCTGCGCGAGAGCCTCTCCGACGACTGAGAGCGGCCTTCAATCGCCCTCGACGATCTCCAGGGTCCGCAAGATCGCCATGCCGACGGTCTCGGCATCGGCCATGCCCTCGGCAGTGGCCGGCAGGACGGCGACGGTCTCCAGCTCGCGGAACGCCGCCTTGCCCACCGCCACCTTCAGCACCGCCCCCTGGACCGGATCGTCATGGGCCGCGATCGCCACCACATGGCCGGCGGCCTCGCCGAACACGCGCGCCGGCGGCATCTCGTCCGCCGGCTCGTCCGGGAGAGGGGGCTGGGGCACCGGACGCGTGCCGAAGACGGGACGGATCACGTTGGTCATGCCCGCCTCATACGCCAAGCCGAGGCGCAATGGTGCGGCGGCGGCCGAAAAACCGCGACGAAGCCGCCGCCTCGTCAGGCCCCGCCCGTCGACGGACCCATGCCGATACGGCGCCGGGCCGCGCCGAGAAGCGTCGCGACCGCGATGGCGCAGACGACGCCCATGAGCCCGAGGCAGCTGATGGTCTTCGCGGGCTCGCCCCTGCCGAGGATCACGGCGAGGCCGATCGGCAGAAGGGCGGCGGCGAGAAGCAGATGCATGGACGATCCCCGGTCGATGTCGGGGCGACCCTAGCGGGCAATCGTTAACCATAACTGGCCGGCTCGGGCGCCGATGCGATGGACGCCGCACCGCACGGGTGTCGGCACGCGGCTAGGACCATACCCCAGGCCGTCCGGCAACAGCGCCGCCGCACGCAGCGGCGGCGTTCCGGGTCTTCTGCGAGGCCGCGTCGAGTTTGCGAACCGAAAGACGTGGCCGTCCCTGCCCATCGCAGGGCCAGACCGCTCACGAGGCGGGCGAAACAGCGGCGCACAGGACCGAGGACCGCGCCCAAGGCCGGGATAACGCTGTCGGATGATGGAAGATCGAGAATTGCGCCGATCTGCGCAACAGCGGCCTGCCACAGGCCGGAACCCTCTCAAACCGCGCCGGATCTCAAGAGGGAGGATGGTGGAGCCTAACGGGATCGAACCGATGACCTCTTCCATGCCATGGAAGCGCTCTCCCAGCTGAGCTAAGGCCCCACTCATTCCGCCCGCGGAGCTGGAGTTCCGCGGCCGTTCCGCGCCGTCCGACCCTGGGGGCCGCCCGGCGAGGGCGGTTCTATAGGCGCCTGCCGGCCGGGACTCAACCCCCTTTTTTCAGCCGGCGCACCCAATTTATCGGAGGCGGGCCTTCAGCCCTCCTCGTCGTTCTCCACGTCGCCGTCGATCAGGTCGGCCACGTCGTCGTCGCTGTCGTCCTCCTCGAGGAAGGTGTCGTCGCTGTCGCCGCTCGAATCTCCGTCGCCGTCCGCATCGTCGTCGGAGCCCGTATCCGCGCCGTCCTCCTCGGAGGCCTCGACCTCATCGAGGGAGACGATCTCCGGCCCGGCCTTCTCGTCGAGCTCCTCGTCCTCGTCGTCGGCCTTGGCCGCGAGGGCGGGGGCCGCCATCCGGCCGCCGGCGGCCGCCTGGTAGACCGTTCCGCATTTCGGGCAGACCGCGGGGGAGCGGTCGAGATCGTAGAACTTGGCGCCGCAGCTCATGCATTGACGCTTCAAGCCGAGTTCCGGTCGGGCCACGGGCGAAACCTCTGATAAAGGACGGTCTTTTGGGGAGGGGCCCCGTTAGTCGCGCGGCGCGCCCGTGTCAATTGAGGCGACGGGGCGACGCAGGACGCCGCCCGCCTCCGCGAGCGGACTTGCCGGATCCGATCTCGGCGAAGGACCGACATCCCAGGGCGTCAGTACGCTCGGCGACGAGGCTAGGGAACCGGGCCGGACGAAGGCCCCCGACCCGCACGGACGGCGCTCGGGATGACGCGGCGGGGCGCGCGTGATAACCGGCCCCGACATGCCGGACCGGAGAGGGCGCTCGGGGGCCGCGGGAGTCGTCCCGCGCGCCGCGCGGCCTCCCGCGAGGCCATCGCCGCAACCTCGGACCTGACGAAGAACGCCCGTGTCGCACGATTCCGAGCCGACCCCCCTCACCGCCGCGCCGGGCGCCCCCTTGCGCGGCTCGCTGCGCCCGCCGGGCGACAAGTCGATCTCGCACCGGGCGATGATCCTCGGCCTGCTCTCCATCGGCGAGACCCGCGTCGAGGGCCTGCTGGAAGGCGACGACGTGCTGCGCACGGCATCCGCCGCCCGCGCGCTCGGCGCGTCCATGGAGCGGCTCGGCGAGGGACGCTGGGTCGTGCGCGGCGTCGGCATCGGCGGGATGTCGGACCCGGCCGAGACCCTCGATTTCGGCAATGCCGGCACCGGCTCGCGCCTGATGATGGGCGTCGTCGGCGGCCAGCCCGTCACCGCGACTTTCGACGGCGACACCTCGCTGCGGAAGCGCCCCATGCGGCGCATCCTCGATCCGCTGGTGCGGATGGGGACGCAGGTGGTGAGCGAGGCCGAGGGCGGGCGCGTGCCGCTGACCCTGCGCGGGCCCCGCGAGGCGATCCCGATCACCTACGAGACCCCCGCCGCCTCCGCGCAGATCAAGTCCGCCGTGCTGCTCGCCGCGCTCAACGCGCCGGGGGTGACGACGCTGATCGAATCCGCCGCGACCCGCGACCACACCGAGCGGATGCTGCGGCTGTTCGGCGCCGAGGTCTATGTGACCCCCCACGGCGAGGGCGGCCACGGCCGCGCCGTGATGCTCACCGGCCAGCCGACGCTGCGCGGCACCGACGTGATCGTGCCGGCCGATCCCTCCTCGGCGGCCTTCCCCCTGGTGGCCGCCCTGATCGTGCCGGGCTCCGACGTCACCATCCGCGGCGTGATGATGAACCCGCTGCGCACCGGACTCATCACCACGCTCCTCGAGATGGGCGCCGAGATCGAGCGCACCAACGAGCGCGAGGAGGGCGGCGAGCCCGTCGCGGACCTGCGCGTGCGCACGAGCCGCCTCAAGGGCGTCGACGTGCCCCCCGAACGCGCCCCGGCGATGATCGACGAGTATCCGATCCTCGCGGTGGCCGCCGCCTTCGCGGAAGGCGTCACCCGCATGAACGGCCTGCACGAGCTGCGCGTGAAGGAATCCGACCGGCTCGCGGCGGTGGCCGCCGGGCTCGCCGCCAACGGAATCGACCACGCCATCGAGGGCGACGACCTCATCGTCACCGGCGACGGCTCCGCCCCGCGCGGCGGCGGCACGGTGGCGACCCATCTCGACCACCGCATCGCCATGGCCTTCCTGGTGCTCGGCCTCGCCACGCAGGAGCCCGTCACGGTGGACGACGGCGCCATGATCGCCACGAGCTTCCCGAGCTTCCTGCCGACCATGGCGGAACTCGGCGCCAGGATCGGCTGAGACCGCATGCCCATGGTCATCGCCATCGACGGGCCCGCCGCGTCGGGCAAAGGCACCCTCGCGCGGCGGCTCGCCGCCCATTACGGGCTGCCGCATCTCGATACGGGGCTGCTCTATCGCGGCGTCGCGCTCACCCTGCTCGATGCCGGCTTCGCGCTGGAGGACGAGGCCGCCGCCGCACGCGCCGCCGCCGCCCTCATCGCCGACAGGCTCGCGGACCCGCGCCTGCGCGAGCGGGCCATGGGAGAGGCGGCCTCCCGCATCTCCTCCGTGCCCGCCGTGCGCGCGGCGCTGCTCACCTGGCAGCAGAGCTTTGCCGGCAATTCACTGGGCGCCGTGCTCGACGGGCGCGACATCGGCACGGTGGTCTGCCCCGATGCGCGGGTGAAGCTGTTCGTCACCGCCACCCCGGAGGAACGCGCCCGCCGCCGGCACCGGGAGCTGTCCGCGCGGGGCGAGGAGACGACCCTCGCCGCCATCCTCGCCGACATCCGCGCCCGCGACGCCCGCGACGCGGGCCGCAGCGCCGCGCCTCTCAAGATCGCCGAGGACGCCCATGTCCTCGACACCACGGACATGGATGCCGATGCCGCCTTCGCGGCGGCGAAGGCCGTCGCCGACCGGGCGCGCTCGCATTGACCTGAACTCCGGGGCCGGCGCGGAGGAGCGCGCGGGCGCCATCATGTGCCGCGCGGCTTGGCCCGGCGCGTCGGGGGCTCCGCCAGCGGATCGTCCGGCCAGGGATGGCGCGGATAGCGCCCGCGCATCTCCGAGCGCACGGCGCTCCAGGAACCACGCCAGAAGCCCGGCAGGTCGCGGGTGATCTGGATCGGGCGGGAGGCCGGCGAGAGCAGGTGGAGCACCAGCGGCACGCGTCCGCCGATGACCGGGTGCGTATCGAGCCCGAACAGCTCCTGCACCCGCACCGCGAGCACCGGATCGCCCTCGGCCCCGTAATCGACGGCGATGCGCGAGCCGGTGGGCACCTCGACATGGGTCGGCGCCTCGCGGTCGAGCCGGGCGCGCAGCTCCCAGGGGAGCAGGCCGTGCAGGGCGTGGCCGAGATCGTCCGCCGTCACCGCATCGAGGCCGCCGCGGCCGACGAGATGCGGGGCGAGCCAATCCGTCGCGGTGCGGGCGAGCGCTTCGTCCGACAGGTCGGGCCAGGGCTCGCCCTCCGCCGCCCGCAGGAAGCGCACCCGCGCCCGCCACTGGCTCAGCGCCGGCGTCCAGGGCAGGCGCTCGATCCCGAGACCGGCGACGCCCCGCGCCAGAATCGCGGCGGAGTCCGCGTCGGCCGGCACGGGCAGGGTGCGCTCGCCGAGGCTGATCGCGCCGAGGCGCCGTCTCGCCCGCGCCCGCAGAGCGCGTGCCTCCGGGTCGAAGGAGACCTCGGTGCCGCTCTCGATCCGGTCCGCGAACAGCGCCTCGATCTCCTCGCGGGCGATGGCGGCGGCGGCAAGAACGCGGGCATTGGCGGCGGCGCCCACCACGTCCGCGATCACCAGGAACGGCTCGCGGGCCAGCGCCGAGGCGGGATCGAGCCGGGCGGCGCGGCCGTTCGCCATGACGAACTCGCCGTCGCGGCCGCGCCCCTTGGCGATCCGGTCCGGGTAGGCGAAGGCCAGTAGCGGGCCGATGGCGGCGGGCTCCGCGCGGGCCCCCTCGCCGCCGGCCTGCCGGGCCCAGCCGACGGCGAGGCGGCGCATGTCCTCCGCCCGGCCGCCGCGCTCGCGCCGGAAGCGCTCGACGCGCTCGGCGACGTCCGCCCCGTCGCCGCCGAGCCCGCGCTCCACCAACACCGCCGCGATCTCGGCGGCGGCCTTCGCCCGCCCCTCGGCGGCGGCGGCGATCACCATGCGGGCGAGGCGCGGCGGCAGCGGCAGGGCGCGCAGGCGCTGGCCCGTGGCGGTGAGCCGGCCGTCCGCGTCGAGGGCCGCGAGGTCGGAGAGCATGGCGCGGGCTTCCGACAGGGCCGGAGCCGGGGGCGGGTCGAGGAAGGCCAGGCTCCTCGGGTCGGAGACGCCCCAGGCGGCGCAGTCGAGCAGCAGCCCGGCGAGGTCGGCGGCCAGGATCTCGGGCCGCGCGAAGGCATCGAGGGCGTTGGTCGCCGCCTCCGGCCAGAGCCGCCAGCAGATGCCGGGCTCGGTGCGTCCGGCGCGGCCCCGGCGCTGGTCGACGGAGGCGCGGCTGGCGCGGGCCGTGACCAGCCGGGTGAGGCCGAGGCCCGGCTCGTAGAGCGGCACCCGCGCGAGCCCCGAATCGACCACGATGCGCACGCCCTCGATGGTCAGCGAGGTCTCGGCGATGCTAGTGGCGAGCACCACCTTGCGGCGGCCGGGCGGCGCGGGCGCCACCGCCCTGTCCTGGACCGCCGCGTCGAGGGCGCCGTAGAGCGGCGCGATCTCGATATCCGCCTCCACGCGGGAGGCCAGCCGCTCGGCGGTGCGGACGATCTCGCCCTGGCCCGGCAGGAAGGCGAGGACGGAGCCCGGATCGGCGCGCAGCGCCCGTAGGATCGCGTCCGCCATGGCATCCTCGATCCGCGTGTTCGGATCGCGCGGCAGGTGGCGGGTCTCCACCGGAAAGGCACGGCCCTCCGACTCGATCACGGGTGCGTCGCCCAGAAGCGAGGCCACCCGCGCCCCGTCGAGGGTCGCCGACATGACGAGCACGCGCAGATCCTCGCGCAGGGCGCCCTGCGCGTCGAGGGCAAGCGCCAGGCCGAGATCGGCATCGAGCGAGCGCTCGTGGAACTCGTCGAACAGCACCGCGCCGATGCCCGACAATTCGGGATCGTCGAGGATCATGCGCGTGAACACGCCCTCGGTGACGACCTCGATCCGCGTCCTGGCGGAGATCTTCGAGCCGAGGCGCACGCGCAGGCCCACCGTGTCGCCGACGCGCTCGTTCAGCGTCGCGGCCATGCGCGCGGCGGCGGCGCGGGCGGCGAGGCGGCGGGGCTCCAGGAGCACGATCCTTCGCCCTGCGAGCCAGTCGGCATCGAGCAGAGCAAGGGGCACCCGCGTGGTCTTGCCGGCGCCCGGCGGCGCCACGAGCACGGCGGCGTTGCGCGTCTCCAGCGTGCCGAGGAGGCGCGGCAGCACCGCGTCGATGGGGAGAGCCGTGGGTGAAGGGGGCTTGGGCGGCATGACGGGCGTTGGTGCGATGTCCGGCGGCCGGGAGCAACCGTTTCCGCAACGCCGACGCACGTCGACAGCGGCGGAACAATCCCGCTCGGCCAGGCATCCGGCGATGACGAATTCGTGTCGCCCGGCGACGGAACCCGAAGCCGGCGAAGGGCTTATCGGGCGGACGCGGCGCCCTTCGACGCCGGGCAACGGAAGGATTTCATGACCAGGATCGCCCTCACCCTCGCCGGCGGACTCGTGCTCGGCGGCCTCGGCATCGGCGCGGCGTCGGCCGCTCCGGCCATGCCCGCTCCCGGCATCGTCGGCGGCGACGCCCCCCTGGTGGAGGTGTCCCACCACCGCCGCCACTGGCGCCACCATCACCGCGCGATGCGCCATCATTCCATGCGCGGCAAGATGTTCCACGGCGATCCGAACTCGCGCAACCCGAGCCAGCCGGGCATCGCCCAGCGCAAGGGCACCACCTCGGGCGGCCCGCGCTTCTGAGGGTTTCCAGGGAACCGATCCAGCATCCAGAAGGCCGGTGCCCATGGCGCCGGCCTTCCTCACGGCGAGGACAGGGCGGCGCCTTCTCCCCAGGCGAAATCGGGCCGCCCGCCTGAACCGCGCGCCGGGCTCTGCTATGAGGCGGGCATGGCCGCTCCCGCCGTCCGCATGACCGATACCAAGCCCGCCGCGAACCGTGCGCCGGACCCCGGCCCCACGCCGATGATGGCGCAGTATATCGAGATCAAGGCCGCCAATCCGGGCAGCCTGCTCTTCTACCGCATGGGCGACTTCTACGAGCTGTTCTTCCGCGACGCCGAGATCGCCTCGCGCGCGCTCGGCATCGTGCTGACCAAGCGCGGCAAGCATGCCGGCGACGACATCCCGATGTGCGGCGTGCCGGTGGAGCGCTCCGACGACTATCTGCACCGCCTCATCGCCCAGGGCCACCGCGTCGCCGTCTGCGAGCAGACGGAGGAGCCCTCGGAGGCGAAGAAGCGCGGGCCGAAATCGGTGGTGCGCCGCGCCGTCGTGCGGCTCGTCACCCCCGGCACCATCACCGAGGACCGGCTGCTCGATCCGGCCCGCGCCAACCTGCTGCTCGCGGTCGGCCGCCGCCGGGTCTCGGAGTCCGAGTTCGCCTACGGGCTCGCCGCCCTCGACATCTCGACGGGACGCTTCTCGCTCAACGAGGTCCGCGCTGCGGATCTCCCCGGCGCCCTCGCCCGGCACGACCCGCGCGAGATCGTGCTCTCCGACGCGATCCACGCCGATCCGGCCCTCGCCCGGCTCTGGCAGGAGCTGCCGGCGGCCGTCACGCCGCTGGCCCAGGCCGAGCTGGAGCCGGCCACCGCCGAGCGGCGCATCCGCGAATTCTACGGCGTCGCGACGCTCGACGGCTTCGGCAGCTTCTCCCGCGCGGAACTGGCGGCGGCGGGGGCAGCGCTGCTCTATGTCGAGCGCACCCAGATCGGCGCCCGCCCGGCCTTGCAGCCGCCGGCCCGCGAGGCGGGAGGCTCCACCCTCGCCATCGACGCCGCCACCCGCGCCAATCTCGAACTGACCCGCACCCTCTCCGGCGAGCGCACGGGGAGCCTGCTCGACGCCATCGACCGCACCGTCTCGGCGAGCGGCGCCCGGCTGCTCGCCGAGCATCTCGCCGGACCGCTCACCGATGTCGGCGCGATCCTGCGGCGGCAGGAGGCGGTGGCGTTCCTCGTCGAGGACGGCGCGCTCCGCCGCGCCTTGCGCGACGCCCTCGCCCGCGCCCCCGACATCGCCCGCGCGCTCTCCCGCGTGGGCTTGGGCCGGGCGGGTCCGCGCGATCTCGCGGCCCTGCGCGACGGGCTCGATGCCGCCGTCGCGCTGGCCGAGCGGCTGTCCCTCGCCGCGCTTCCCGCCGATCTCGGCGCCCTGCGCGACACCTTGGGCGAAGCCGATCCGTCGCTGGCGGAAGTCCTGCACGCGGCGCTCGCCGACGAGCTTCCCCTCAACCGCCGCGACGGCAATTTCGTGCGTGCCGGCTACCACCCGGAGATCGACGAGGCGCGCCTCCTCGGCCAGGACTCCCGAAAAGTCATCGCCGGGCTCCAGGCGCGCTACGCCGAGGAGACCGGCTGCCGGACGCTCAGGATCAAGCACAACAACCAGCTCGGCTACTTCATCGAGGTGCCGCAGGCGGTGGGCGAGGCCTGCCTCAAGGGGGTGTTGCGCGAGACCTTCGTGCACCGCCAGACCATGATCGACGCCATGCGCTTCACCAGCGTGGAGCTCGGCGACCTCGAGAGCCGCATCGCCGGCGCCTCGGACCGGGCGACGGCGCTGGAAGCCCAGGTCTTCGAGGATCTCGCCGGGCGCGTCATGGCGCAGGCGGCGGGAATCGCGCGGGTGGCCGACGCGCTGGCCGCCCTCGACGTGGCGGCCAGCCACGCGGAACTCGCGGTGGAGCTCGACTGGTCGCGCCCGCTGGTGGACGACGGGCTCGCCTTCGCGGTGGAGGGCGGTCGCCATCCCGTGGTGGAGGCGGCCCTGCGGCGGCGGGGCGAGCCCTTCATCGCCAATGCCTGCGACCTCTCGGGCGAGGGACGCGGGCGCATCCGGCTCGTCACCGGCCCCAACATGGGCGGCAAGTCGACCTTCCTGCGCCAGAACGCGCTCATCGCCGTGCTCGCCCAGATGGGCGCCTTCGTGCCGGCGTCCCGCGCGCATCTCGGGCTGGTGGACCGGCTCTTCTCCCGCGTCGGCGCCGCCGACGACCTCGCGCGCGGGCAATCGACCTTCATGGTGGAGATGGTGGAGACCGCCGCCATCCTGAACCAGGCGAGCCGGCGCTCGCTCGTCATCCTCGACGAGATCGGGCGCGGCACCGCGACCTTCGACGGGCTCTCCATCGCCTGGGCCTGCCTGGAGCACCTGCACGAGGTGAATGCCTGCCGGGCGCTGTTCGCCACGCATTTCCACGAGCTGACGGCGCTGGGCGAGCGCCTGCCGCGCCTCGACAACGCCACCCTCAAGGTCGCCGAGCACAAGGGCGAGGTGGTCTTCCTGCACGAGGTGGTGCCCGGCACCGCCGAGCGCAGCTACGGATTGCAGGTGGCGCGCCTCGCCGGCCTGCCGGCGGCGGTCGTGACGCGGGCCGGCGCAATCCTCAAAGGTCTGGAGAAGGCCGAGCGCAGCCGTCCGGGACGCCCCAAGATCGACGACCTGCCGCTCTTCGCCGCCATCGCACCCCCCGAGCCGCCGCCGGCGGAGCCGGATGACGGGCTCGGCGCGGCCCTCGATGCCATCGACCCCGATTCGCTCACGCCCCGAGAGGCGCTCGACGCCCTCTACCGGCTCAAGCGCGACCGCGCGGCGCGGGGGTGAAGCCGTCGATGGCGGAAAGCGACTCGCGGCGCCCTGCCCGGCACTCGGCGAGGGCGGCGAGGACGCTCGCCACCACGCGCTCGGAATAGGGCTTGGCGATCACCCCGAGCGCGCCGGCGAAATCGTCCGGGATGCGCTTGGCGTTCGCCGTCATGAAGACCACGGCGATGCGCGGATCGGCCCCGAGCGCGCGGGCGACCTCGATCCCCGTGGGGCCGTCGACGAGATGGATGTCCACCAGCGCCACGTCGGGCACGCTCGACAGGCCGAGCGCCACGGCCTCGGCGCGGTTGCCCGCGACCCCGACGGTCTCGTAGCCGAGATCGTCGAGCAGGCATTCGAGCTCCAGCGCGATCAGGACCTCGTCCTCGACGACGAGGATGCGGAGGGGCTGTGCCCCGCTCATGGCGCCTCCCGGTTCATGGCGACCTTACCTGGGGCGGCCGCACCGGACGGCAACGCACGCGAGACCCTCCGCCGGCACGCTCACGGCGCCTCGTCGAGCGGAATGCCGATCTCGACCCGCGTGCCGGGGCCGGCATCGTGCCAGGCGATGGCGCCGCGCAACTGCCGCACCACCATCTCCACGAGGCTGCGGCCGAAGCCGGCCGGATCGGCCCGGCCCGCCGGCAGGCCGATGCCGTCGTCGGCGATCATCAGGCGCAGATGGCCCTCGTCGCGCCGCGCCGTGATCGTCACGCGCCCGACCCTCTCGCCGGGAAAGGCGTGGCGCACGGCATTGGTGGCGAGCTCGTGGATCATCAGGGCCAGCGGCGCGGCCATCGCCGCCGAGACGGCGATGGACTCGAAGGCCGCCTCCACGGTGGTGCGGCCGCCGTCGATGCCCGCGGTCAGGTCCGCCATGAAGTCGGCGGCGAAGTCCTTGAGGTTGAAGCGGGCGGCGTCCCCGGCCGAGTAGAGCATGCGGTGCGCCGTCGAGAGCGCCCCGACGCGCTCGGCCATGCCGAGGAGCGCCTGGCGGGCCTCCCCCTCGGGGGTGCGCCGGGCCTTGAGCAGCATCAGCGAGGAGATCACTTGGAGGTTGTTCTTGACCCGGTGGTCGACCTCGTGGAGCAGCGCCGTCTTCTGCTCCAGCGCCGCCGTGAGGTCGGCGGTGCGTAGCCCCACGAGACGCTCGAGCTCGTCGTTGGTGCCGCGCATGGCCCGTTCCAGACGGTTCTTGTCCGTCATGTCGGCCTGGGCGGAATAGAAATGCGTGACCGCGCCGGACGCGTCGCGCACCGGGCTGATCGTCATCGCGTTCCAGAAGGGCGTGCCGTCCTTGCGGTAGTTGAACAGCTCGACCTCGACGGGCCTGCGGGCCGCCACGGCCTCGCGGATCCGTTCGAGGGCGGCGGGATCGGATTCGGGCCCCTGGATCATCCGGCAGTTGCGGCCGATGAGCTCGCGACGCTCGTATCCCGTATGGCGGAGGAAGGCGTCGTTGACCCACACGATCGGATGATCGGGCCGGACAGCGTCGGTCATCACCATCGGCGTCGGGCTCGCCGCGAAGGCGGCGGCGAGCGCGTGGCCTTCGAGCTCCTCGGCGTCCCGGCGATCCCCGCTCATTGCTCCGCCGCCGTGACGGCGGCCGCGCGCGAACGGGCGCGACGACGCGGGACAGACCGTCCGCGATACCTTAACCCAACGTCCATCATGCTGCCCCACGGCATCCGTGTCTCACGGGCCCGGCGCGCGCATCGCGATACGGCGCAAGACGGCCACGATTTTTTCGGATCAAGGCGCGTGAGCGCGAGGAGTTCCATCCCATGGCCCTCAAACCGGCAGACGGCGCGACGGTCCGCAAGTTCCGCCTGCGCGACATCGTCGAGGACAAGCGCATCGCGCTGATGCTGGCGCTGGGGTTCTCCTCCGGCCTGCCGCTGCTGCTGGTGCTCGGCACCTTCACGCTGCGGCTCGCCTTTTCCGACATCAACGTGAAGGCCATCGGGCTGTTCAGCTACGTGGCGCTGCCCTACTCGCTGAAGTTCCTCTGGGCGCCGATGATCGACCGGGTCGACGTGCCGCTGCTTAGCCCCCGGCTGGGGCGGCGGCGGGCCTGGATGGTGGCGACGCAGGTCGCGGTGGCCGCCTGCCTGACGCTGATGGCCTTCTCCGATCCGGGCACGAACCTGGCGCTGCTCGGGATCGGCGCCTTCCTGGTGGCCTTCTGCGCCGCGACGCAGGACGTGGTGATCGACGGCTGGCGCATCGACGCGGGCGGCACCGAGTTCCAGGGCATCCTCGCGGCGACCTCGAATCTCGGCTACCGCCTCGGCCTCATCACCGCCGGCGCGGGGGCGCTGTTCATCGCCTCCTCCGGGGGCTGGACCCTCGCCTATCTCATCATGGCGGCGCTGATGGTGGTGGGGCTCGTCGCCGCGCTGCTGGCCCCGCCCTTCGACACCGCGCGGCAGCCGCTCCCCGAGGCGGAAGCCGACGCGACGCCGCATACCCGGCTGTGGTCGATCCGCCGCGCCGTGCTGGAGCCGCTGACCGAGCTGCACGGCCGCATGGGGCCGGCGCTGTGGGGCGTCCTGATCCTGGTGGCGCTCTACCGGATGCCGGATTTCGTCTCCGGGGTGATGGCGAGCCCGCTCTACAAGACGCTCGGCTTCGACCTGAAGGAGATCGCCGCCGTCACCAAGCTCTACGGCATCTGGGTCGGGATCGCGGGCGGGTTCGCGGGCGGCTGGGCGATGGCGCGCTTCGGCATGTTCCCGACGCTCGTGACCGGCGCCTTCCTGGCGGCCTCCTCGCACCTGTCCTTCGCCTGGCTCTCGATGGGGGGGCCGGAGGTGTGGCGGCTGGCCCTCGCCATCTCCATCGAGAACTTCTGCGGCTCCTTCGCGGGGATCGCGCTCATCGCCTACATGTCGAGCCTGACGACGCCGGGCTACGCGGCCACGCAATACGCGCTGTTCTCCTCGCTCTACGCCCTGCCGGGCAAGCTCGTGGCCGGCACCTCGGGCTTCATCGTGGCGGCCTACGGCTATCCGGTGTTCTTCGCCATGACCTCGGCGGTGGGCATCCCCGTGGTGCTGCTCTGCCTCGCGGTCGGGCGCGTCCCGAAGCCGGCGCGGGTGGATCCCGAGGACCACGCGGAGCACGATGCGGGGAACCCGGCGGCCTCCCCGGAGCTTTCTTCCGCCGGATCGGCGGCTGCACCGATGGGAACGCGATCATGAGCGACCTCACCCTGGCCCATACCGGCTCTTCCGTCGCCGCGATCGACGCGACGGCGACGCTGAGCGACGAGGACCTCGCAGCGCTGCGCCGGGCAGTGCGCGCCCTGGAGCAGCCGGGCCTCGCCGCGCGGCTCTCGGCCGCCGCCGGGGCACCCCTCGACCTGATCGGCCGCTCGCTGCCCGCCCCCGTGGCGGACGCCGTCGCCCGCTCCACGGAAGCAGCCATGCGCGGCGCGCTCCGGGTGGCGCTGCGGACGCTGCCGAGGACGCAGGCCGCCGCCGGAGGCACCGAGATCGAGCCGGCCTCCCCCGGCAGCGCGGGGGTGCTCTCGCGTCTGATGAAGTCCAGCGAGGCGAGCCACAAGGCGATGGCGGCCCTGTCGGGGGCCGTCGGCGGCGCCTTCGGGCTCGCGACCCTCGCGGTGGAGCTGCCGGTCTCCACCACCCTGATGCTGCGCTCCATCGCCCAGATCGCGCGGGAGGAGGGCGAGGACATCGAGACGCCGGAGGGCGCGCTCGCCTGCGTGCAGGTCTTCGCCCTCGGCGGACGCGGGGGCAGCGGCACGGGGCTCGCCGAGAGCGGCTATTTCGCCGTGCGCACGGCGCTGGCCAAGACCATGTCGGAGGCCGCGCGCTATGCCGGCAGCAAGGCGCTGCTCGACGAGGCGGCGCCGGCGCTGATCCGCTTCTCGGCGCAGATCGCGGCGCGCTTCGGCATCGTGGTGTCGCAGAAGGTGGCGGCGCAGGCCGTGCCGATCCTCGGCGCGCTCGGCGGGGCGGCGGTCAACACCGCCTTCATGAACCATTTCCAGTCGACCGCGCGAGGACACTTCACCATCCGCCGGCTGGAGCGCGCCTACGGCAAGGAAAGCGTCCGCGCGGCCTACGACGCCGAGAAGGCGCTGCTCGGCATCGCCTGATCGTCCGTAAGCCGCAGCCAAGCGGGAGACGCCTCGCGAAAAATGCTCGGCAACTGGGAAATGGTGGCGCGGCTGACGCTCGCGGCGGTGATGGGCAGCGTCATCGGGTTCGAGCGCGAGCGGCTGCTCTGGGCGGCGGGCCTGCGCACGCACATGCTGGTCTGCGTCGGCGCCTGCCTGATCATGCTGGTCTCGGCCTACGGGTTCTCCGACGTCCTCGGCCAGGCGCATGTGGTGCTCGACCCCTCGCGCGTGGCGGCACAGGTGGTCTCGGGGATCGGCTTCCTCGGCGCGGGCACGATCCTGCTGCGCGGGGAGGTGGTGAAGGGCCTCACCACCGCCGCGAGCCTCTGGGCGGTGGCGGCCATCGGGCTCGCGGTGGGCGGCGGCCTCTACGTGCCGGCGCTCGCCTCGACCGTCCTCGTCATCGCCATCCTGGCGGGGGTGAAGCCCATCGAGGAGCGCTGGCGCGAGCGGATGCAGGGGCGCACCCTGCGGCTCGTGGTGCGGCAGGGCGAGATGTCCCTCGACGTGCTCCACAGCCTCACCGGGGAGCGCGCCTCGCGGGTGCGGCAGTTCATCGTCCGCCCCTCCGGCACGGACGGCATGGAGGAGGTCGTCGTCTCCTTCGTGCGCCTGTCGCAGACGAGCGTCGACGCCATCGCCGCGACGCTGCGCGCGCAGCCCGGCGTCGAGACGGTGGAGAAGATCTAGGCCGCTGTCCCGTTGCCGAGGAACAGCCGGTAGGCCGGGTTGCCGGTCTCGTCGACGCAGGGGTAGCCGAGCGCCTCGATGGCCGCGTCGAAGCGGGCGCGCTCGGCCTCCGGCACCGAGATGCCGGCAAGCACCCGGCCGTAATCGGCGCCGTGGTTGCGGTAGTGGAACAGGGTGATGTCGAAATCCTCGCCGAGCCGGTCGAGGAACTTCATCAGCGCCCCCGGCCGCTCCGGGAACTGGAAGCGGTAGAGCCGCTCGTCCGGCAGGCCGCTGGCGCGGCCGCCCACCATGTAGCGGATATGGACCTTGGCCATCTCGTTGTCGGAGAGGTCCTGCACCCCGTAGCCGGAGCCCGAGAGCGCCGCGATCAGCTCGTGCTTCTCCGGGACGCCGCCGGGCAGGTTCACGCCGACGAAGATATGCGCCTGCGCCCCTTCCGCGTGGCGGTAGTTGAACTCGGTGATGGCGCGGGGCCCGAGCGCGGCGATGAAGGCGCGATAGGCGCCCGGCTTCTCGGGGATGGTGACGCCGAGCAGCACCTCGCGCTGCTCGCCGATCTCGGCGCGCTCGGCGATGTGGCGCAGGCGGTCGAAATTGAGGTTGGCGCCCGACGAGACGGCCACCAGCGTGCCGGTGCCGCCGTTCTGCGCGGCCCAGAGCTTGGCGCCGGCCAGCGCCAGGGCGCCCGAGGGCTCGGAGACGGCGCGGGTGTCGTCGAAGATGTCCTTCACCGCCGCGCACATGGCGTCGGTGTCGACGGTGACGACCCCGTCGAGATGCTGCCGGCAGAGCCGGAAGGTCTCGTCACCCGCGCGGCGCACGGCGACGCCCTCCGCGAACAGGCCGACGCTCGGCAGCGTCACCGGCTCGTTGGCGTCGAGAGCCGCCTTCATGCAGGCGGCGTCGTCCGGCTCGACCCCGAAGACCTTGGTCTGCGGGCGCAGGTACTTCACGAAGGTGGCGATGCCGGCCGCCAACCCGCCGCCGCCGATGGGCACGAAGATCGCCTCGATGGGGGCCGGGTGCCGGCTCATGATCTCCATGCCGATGGTGCCCTGGCCGGCGATCACGTCCGGGTCGTCGAAGGGATGCAGGAAGGTCATGCCGTCGGCGGCTTCCCGGCGTCTCGCCTCCTCCAGCGCCTCGTCGAAGGTGTCGCCGTGGAGCACGACTTCGGCGCCGCGCGCCCGACAGGCGTCGACCTTGATGGCGGGCGTGGTGCGCGGCATCACGATGACGGCGCGGGCCTTCAGGCGCTGCGCCCCGAGGGCCACCCCTTGCGCGTGGTTGCCGGCCGAGGCGCAGACGATGCCGCGCGCGAGCTGCTCGGGGGAGAGCCCCGACATCTTGTTGTAGGCGCCGCGCAGCTTGAACGAGAACACCGCCTGCAAATCCTCGCGCTTGAGCAGCACAGGGCGCTTCAGGCGCGCGGAGAGGCGCGGCATCGGATCGAGCGGGCTCTCGACGGCGACGTCGTAGACGCGGGCGTCGAGGATCTTGCGGATGTAGTCGGTCACGGCATGTCCGGGCGGTCGGGATCGAGCCGGAGATAGACCCTCGCTCCGCGCAATGCGAGCCGGCTTGCCCGCGCCTGCGTCAGAGCAGCCGGTCGATCAGCGCCGCGAGCCAGACCAGCGCGGCGATTCCTTGCGCGAAGAAGGCTCCGGCGGAGGCCAGATCCTTCACCGTGCCGATGGCGGCATGGTGATCGGGATGGAGATGGTCGCAGAGCTTCTCCACCGCCGTGTTGAGGAACTCGGCCGAGAGCATCAGCAGCAGGCTCGCGACGAGCGCGACGCGCACCCACAGCCCCGAGCCGAGCAGCAGCGCCAGCGGAAGCCCGAAGGCGAGCAGGACGAGTTCCAGCCGCACGGCCCGCTCGGTGCGCGCGCCGTGCAGGAGCCCGCGCCAGGAATTCAGGAAGGCGATGTAGAGCGCGTGCATGGAGCTAAGGGCCGTCCGGCGCGGCCCGCGCGATCCAGCGGGCGAGGATCGGGCCGGTGACGAGCACCACGAACAGCCGCAGGGTCTGCACCGCCAGCACGAAGGACACGTCCGCCGTCGAGCCGACCGCGATGATCGCCACCGAATCGAGGCCGCCGGGGCTGGTGGCGAGGAAGGCAGTGAGGAAGTCGATGGGCAGGATATGGGTCAGCGCGACGGCCCAGCCTCCGCAGAGCGCGATGACTCCGAGGGTCGCCGCAAGGATGCCGGGGAGCGCGTGGATCGTCTCGCGCACGGTCTCGCGGGTGAAGCGCAGGCCGACATACCAACCGATCACCGCATAGGCCGCCTCCAGCAGCGGCCCCGGCAGGTCGATGCGGGCGAGCCCGCTCGCATGCAACAGCGAGCCGATCACCATCGGGCCGATCTGCGCGCCGGCCGGCAGCTTCAGAAGAACGCCGGCCATGCCCCCGACGATGGCGACGGCGAGCGTCGCGAGCACGGAGGCGAGCTCCGGGTCGGCCGAGCCGCCGCTCGCCGGCGGGGCCGTGGCGATCAGCCGGGTGACGATCGAGGCCGAGAGCACCACGGCGACGACGCGCACATACTGCATGAAGGCGACGAGGCGCGGATCGGAGCCGTAATCCTCGGCCATGGCGACCATGGCGGCGGCGCCTCCGGGGGACGAGCCCCAGGCGGCGGTGGTGCCGGGCAGGACGCGCAGGCGCGTCAGGACCAGCCCGACGACCGCGCCGGCCGCCACCGTCAGCAGCACCACGACGAGCATCACGGGCCCGTCCGTCACCAGCATCCGCGCGGTGTCGGTGGTGACGGCATGCGCGACGAGGCAGCCGATGATCGCCTGCGCGCCGAGGAAGGCCGGGCGCGGCATGCGCAGGTCCGCCCCCGAGGCGCCGAAGGCGATGGCCGCCAGCATCGGCCCGAGCAGCAGCGCGGCGGGAAACCGCGCCATGGACAGGCCGGCCGCCAGGAGGCCGGACAGGGCGAGGAGGGCGGCCCAGGAGAGGAGGGTGCGATGGGTGGGCAAGAGGCTGTTCGGGGAGACCCGGTGTCGGCTTGGGCGCTACACCGGATCGCTCACGCTGTCACGGCGCCTCGCCCTCGCGGCAGGCGACGGTGCCGGCCGGGGCCTGCCCGCGCAGGAAGGCGGCGAGATGGGAGAGCCCCGCCGCGCGCGGATCGCTGGAGCGCCAGACCAGGGCGATGGTGCGGCCCGGCCCGTCCGCGTCGAAGCCGCGCAGGGCCACCAGCCCGCTCGGGTCGGGTCCCGAGGGGACGGCCAGCGCCGGCAGCAGGGTGTAGCCGGCCCCGGCCGCCACCATGGAGCGCAGGGTCTCGAGGCTGGTGGCATGGCGCCCGGCGCCGTTGCCCGCCCCGCAGGCCGCGACCGTCTGGTCGCGCAGGCAGTTGCCCTCGTCCAGCAGCAGCAGGTCCGGCCCGGCGATGTCGGTGGCGCGCAGCGCGCCTCCCTGCGCGAGGGCGTGGTCGGAGGGACAGGCGAGCCAAAACGGCTCCACGAAGAGCGGCGAGACGCTCAGGCCCGAGGTCGGCAGCGGCAGCGACACCAGGGCCGCGTCGATGCGGCCGTCGCGCAGACCGTCGAGGATCTCGGCGGTGCGCGCCTCGCTGAGCGCCAGGGAGAGCAACGGGTATTCGTCGCGCAAGGGCCGCAGCACCAGCGGGAAGAGATAGGGCCCGAGCGTCTGGATCGCGGCGAGCACCAGGCGGCCGGTGAGCGGCGCCCCCCGGCCCTCGCTGGCGAGGGCGAGCAGGCGCTGGGCCTCGGCCAGCACCGCGCGGGCCTGCCGGACGATGACCTGCCCGGCGGGCGTCAGCAGCACCCGCCGGTTCGAGCGTTCGAACAGCACGAGGCCGAGGGTGCCCTCGAGCTTGCGCACCTGCACGCTCAGGGTCGGCTGGCTGACGTTGCAGCGCTCGGCGGCGCGCCCGAAATGCCCCTCGTCGCAGACGGCCACCACGTATTCGAGGTCGCGCAGGGAGAGGCCGGCCAGATTCATAGGCCATGCCTATCATGTTCTTTGCGACGATGCATTTGCCAGCGATCCGGCGGAGCGTCATAAGGGTTTCCGAGAACGGTTCCAGGCTGGATGCGCGATGGCGCGTCGCCTAGGCGCCGTCCGTCACCTTCGAGGAGAGTTCACCGCATGAGCGAGCATCGCCCCACGCTGACGACCCGGCAGGGCCATCCGGTCCGCGACAACCAGAACACCCGCACGGTGGGCGAGCGCGGCCCGGCCACCCTTGAGAACTACCAGTTCATCGAGAAGATCACCCATTTCGACCGCGAGCGGATCCCCGAGCGGGTCGTCCATGCCCGCGGCGCCGGCGCCCACGGCTATTTCGAGGCCTACGGCAAGATCGGCGACGAGCCGGCCTCCAAGTACACCCGCGCCCGCGTGCTCAACGAGACCGGCGTGAAGACGCCGATGTTCGTGCGCTTCTCCACCGTCGCCGGCGCCAAGGAATCGCCGGAGACCGCCCGCGATCCGCGCGGCTTCGCCGTGAAGTTCAAGACCGTCGACGGCAACTGGGACCTCGTCGGCAACAACCTGAAGGTGTTCTTCATCCGGGACGCGATCAAGTTCCCCGACATGATCCACGCCTTCAAGCCCGATCCGGTGACGAACCGGCAGGAGGCGTGGCGCTTCTTCGACTTCGTGGCCGCGCACCCCGAATCGATCCACATGGTGACGCATCTCAAGTCGCCCTGGGGCATCCCCGCGAACTACCGCGAGATGGAGGGCTCGGGCGTCAACACCTACAAGCTCGTCAACGACCAGGGCGAGGCGGTGCTCTGCAAGTTCCACTGGATCCCGAAGCAGGGCGTGCGCAACCTGACCTCGCCGGAAGCGGCGAAGATCCAGGGCGAGAATGTCGGCCACGCCACGCAGGACCTCTACGACAACATCGCAGCCGGCAACTTCCCCGAGTGGGAGTTCGCGGTGCAGATCATGCCCGACGGCCCGAACGAGCACCTGTCGTTCGATCCGCTGGACGACACCAAGCTGTGGCCGGTGGAGGACTTCCCGCTGCGCCCCTGCGGCCGGATGGTGCTCGACCGGGTGCCGGACAACTTCTTCGCCGATGTCGAGCAGTCGGCCTTCGGCACGGGCGTGCTCGTGGACGGCATCGACTTCTCGGACGACAAGATGCTCCAGGGCCGGACGCTGTCCTATTCGGATACCCAGCGCTACCGCGTCGGCGCCAACTACCTGCAACTGCCGATCAACGCGCCCCAGGCGGGCGTGAAGGTCCATTCGAACCAGCGCGACGGGCAGATGACCTACACGGTCGACGCCCACGGCAAGAACAAGCACATCAACTACGAGCCCTCCACCATCGGCGAGGGGCTCGCCGAGGCGCCCAAGCGCAAGGAGTACCATCAGCCGGTGTCGGGTGAGCTCGGCCGCTACCAGACCAGCCGCACCGAGGACGACTACACCCAGGCCGGCGTGCGCTACCGCTCCTTCGAGGCGTGGGAGCGCGACGACCTGATCGCCAACCTCGTCGACGACATGAAGCAGTGCCCGGAAGCCATCCAGCTTCGGATGGTCTGGCACTTCTCCCATGCCGACGCCGATTACGGCCGCCGTGTCGCGGAAGGCGCCGGCATCGACCTGCAAAAGGCTCTCGCGCTGCCGCCGCTGCCGGGCCGCGCCGCGCCGGGCAAGCGTCTCGTGCAGGAGACCTTCACGGACGGCACGCCCGCCCACAAGGTCGCCGCCGAGTAGGCCTCGCGGCTTTTCGCGAAACACCGTCAGCCCGTCCGGCCTCCTGGCCGGGCGGGTTTTTTGTTTCTTGAGCTTCTCGCGGCCGCCGCGAGAGGTTGGCATTGCCTCGCCCCGGCCGATAGCGCGACCGTATGCTCTGCGGCCGTCGCTACCTTGCCGCCAGCCCCGAAAGCTGGCGGGCTTTTTCATTGCGTCATTGGAACTTGCGCTTCTTGAAGGCCGCAACGTCCACCGCTGTCAGCTTGAACCATTCGCCGTTCGCCCGACGATCTTCAAAGCGAAGATGCCAGTAGGCTTCAATGCCGGGCGGATCGTCGGTTCGGATCGTGTGGAATAATTCGGCCTTGTCGGGCAAAGCAATGGTGATTTGTTTGAAGCGTCGTTCGACGTCGTCGCTGCGGCCGATCTTATAGAAGTCGCCAGATTTAATGAGATATACGAACCCTTCGACCGGCTTCGATGAGAAGCGTGGCGTAGTTGGCATTGAAGCGACCGCAGGAAGCATCGATGCAATGTCAGCGTAAGCGGGGTCTTCGGTCACACGCTTTGCTAAGGCGGCAACAAGTTCGTCGCGTCGTCCGAAATGGCGCTTTATCGTGTTGTCAGGGGGAATTTTGGGATTGGACCGGCGATACAGCATCAATTCGTCGCGCGTCGGCAATCGGCTAAAGTGCCGGATACCCGCAATAACACCATTCAACACGTCGTCGGGATCGAGCTTTCCGGTCCAATCGTTCGGCTCAAACCCGGCTTCCTTGAGCGCATCGCTCCATCGTGCCCAATGCCGACCGCGCCATTGGTGTTCAGTAATGCCCGTCTCTTTGGCGAACAGCTTTTGCCCCGGAGCCTGCCCGCCATTTGCCGAAGCTAACCGTCGGATCTCTTGAAGGATGAAGTCGCGCATACCGAAAAATTAGATCGTAGTTGCGTCGAACGGAACTACGATCTTAACCGTTTCCAGCGCTCGTTCGGCATGGTGTAGGTTGTGGGCAGATTTGCCGATGCGCAAATTTTCTCAATAAAATCAATGTTTTTTGATAGCAGAGGAGGGGGCTCCAGGGATCGCAGCGGCTTCTGGAGGGCTCCTTCGAGGCTGCTTTCGCAGCGCCTCAGGATGAGGTCCAGGATGGGAGAACGAGACCTCTCGGCCGAACTCTGATGGCGGAAATACGAGGCCGCCGACGCGGACCGGAGGGGTCAGGCCGCGCGGCGCGCCGCCTCCAGCGTCAGGCCGATGCCGACGGAGCCGAAGGTGTCGCCCTCGACCACGCGGGCGCCGGGCAGGCAGGCGACGATCGCCGCGCGCACATGCGGCACGCGGGTCGATCCGCCCGTCAGGAACACGGCGTCGATCGCCGCGCGTCCGAGCCCCGCCTGCCGCAGGCAGCCCTCCACCCGCTCGGCGATGCGCCGGGCGAGGGTCTCGGTCTGCGCGGCGAGGCTGGCGCGGTCGACGCCGGCGGCGAGACCCGTCTGCGCGAAATCGAGCGCGATCCCGGCCGTGCCCCCGTCCGACGCCTCGATCTTGGCCGCCTCCACGGCGGCGGCGAGGGCATGCCCGCGCTCTGCCTCCACCACCGCGCGCAGGCGCGAGACGAGATCGGGCCGGGCGCAGTCGCGCACCGTCTCGTCGATCTCGCGCAGGGTCTTGGCGTTGTAGAGCCGGTTGATGCTCGACCAGGTGGCGAGGTCGTGGAAATAGCCGCTCGGCACGTCGAGCTCGCGCCGCTTCATGGGGCTGCCGAGGCCGAGCAGCGGCATCACCGTGCCGAGGCTGAGCTGGCGGTCGAAATCGGTGCCGCCGATGCGCACGCCGTCATTGGCGAGGATGTCGTCGGCGCGCTCGGCGCGGGCGTGGCGCTCGGGCGAGAGCCGCACGATGGAGAAGTCCGAGGTGCCGCCGCCGATATCGGCGATGAGGGCGATCTCCTCGCGCGTCACCGAGCGCTCGTAGTCGAGCGCCGCCGCGATGGGCTCGTACTGGAACGACACCGCGCGGAACCCCACCGCCGCTGCGATCTCTGCAAGCGTGTCCTCCGCCCGCCGGTCGGCCTCGGCGTCCCCGTCGACGAAATGCACCGGGCGGCCATGGACCACGGTGTCGAGGGCCTCCCCCGCCTCGGCCTCGGCCCGCGCCTTCACCGCCGCGAGGTAGCGGGCGATGACGTCGCGGAAGCGCAGGCGCTCGCGGCCGAGCGGTGTCGTCTCCTCGATCAGGCCGGTGCCGAGCACCGATTTGAGGCTGCGCATCAGGCGGCCGGGCCGGCCGTCCACATAGGCCGCCATCCCCGCCCGGCCGATCACCGGCTCGCGGCCCGGCTCGAAGAAGATCGCGCTCGGGATCGTGACATGCGTCCCTTCGAGGCGCGCCAGGGTCGGCACCCCCGAGACGATGCGGCCGAGGGTCGTGTTGGACGTGCCGAAATCGAGGCCACAGGCCGCCATCGGAAAGATCTCTGCCAAGGGTCGAGGGGCGGGTGCCCTACAGGGCCGGAGTCCCGAGGTCCAGGGGCCGGCGTCGCGGGGCACCGTTGCGCGGAGGCGATGCGGGAGGGGCGATGGGGATGGAGCGATGCAAGAGCATTGCCGGGGGCTGGCGAAGCCGGGCCACCGCTCCACCTTGGGCGGACCATCCCGCCAGCCGGAGCCGCCATGCCCCTCGTCGTCCCCGTGATCCTCGGCAGCGTCCGCTCCGAGCGCCAGGGCATCCGCGCCGCCCGCTTCCTCGTCGGCAAGCTGGAGGGCCGGGGGCACGAGGCCCCGCTCGTCGACCCGGCGGAGCTGAAGCTCCCGCTCCTCGACAAGATGTACAAGGAGCATCCGAAGGGCGCCGCGCCCCCGGTGCTCGAAGGGCTCGCGGCGCTGCTGCGGCGGGCGGACGCCTTCGTCGTGGTCTCGGGGGAGTACAACCACTCGATCCCGCCGGCCCTGTCGAACACGCTCGATCACTTCCTCGAGGAGTATTTCTGGCGCCCCTCGGCGATCTGCTGCTACTCCGCCGGCCAGTTCGGCGGCGTGCGCGCGGCGATGCAGCTGCGCGCGATGCTCGCCGAGCTCGGCACCCCGAGCATCCCCTCGCTGCTGCCGATCCCGCGCATCGGCAAGGCCCTCGACGAGACGGGCAAGCCCGCCGAGGAGTGGCTCGGCAAGGCGGCGGGCAAGTTCCTCGACGAGCTGACCTGGTACGCCGAGGCGCTGAAGGCGCGGCGGGCCCAAGGCACCCCCTATTGAGGCACCCCGTATCAAGGGCGGGGCCGGCCTTGGCACCGCGCTTGCCCTGCCGTCGCGACAGCGCGGAGACGACATGAGCGACATCGGCCGGACCGTCCGAACCCTCCTTGCCAGCGTCGTGAAGGCGGCGCTGATGGGAGACGACCGCGCCAGCCTGCTCTGGCGCGAGGAGGCGGTGCGCGCCCTCGATACCATCCGGGCGCAGGCCGGGGCGGCCGCCGCGTTGACATTCGACGGGCTCTGGGTGCTCGCCGTGCGGGAGGCGGAGGCGCCCGAATACGCGGACCAGGAGGGGCGGGTCTCCTTCGGCCTGCCGGTCCAGTGCCCCTTCACCCTGCCCGAGCTGCTGGCCCCCGGCTTCGATGTGGACGCGGCGGTGGAGCGGGTGCGCAAGTCCGCCGCCACGGGATGACGTGGTGCGGGATGACGTGTTGACTGGCGCCCCCGCGCCGTTGCCCGCGAGGCGCGGGGCGACCATGTAGGACGGGCGCGGGGCTCCATCGCATCCGCCCCTCCCCCAACCCAGGCGCGCGACCCGGCGCCGCGAGCGACGGTATCTTGGCCAGACGCATCCCCAAAGGCCCCTCTCTGCCCAAAGGCCCCCCTCTGCCCAAAGGCCCCGCGCTGCGGAAGCGCCGCGCGGCGGAACCCGGCGAGCCGCACGAGGCGGCCCTTCCCACGCGCGAGCAGATCCTCGCCTTCATAGCCGGCGCGCAGGAGAAGGTCGGCAAGCGCGAGATCGCGCAGGCCTTCGGCATCAAGGGGTCGGACCGGATCGGGCTGAAGCGCATCCTGAAGGAGATCGAGGAGGACGGCCTCATCGAGCGCGGGCGCGGCGGGCTCGGCAAGGCGGGGCGGCTGCCCTCCGTCGTCGTGGCCGATATCCGCTCGCGCGACCGGGACGGCGAGTTCCTGGCCTTCCCCGCCGAGTGGGACGCGGCCCACGGCAAGCCGCCGGTCATCGTCGTCTCGCCCCCGCGCGGCGGGCGCGGCGCGCACCGGCCGGCGCCGGGCATCGGCGACCGCGCCCTGATCCGCGTCGAGCCCGATCCCGAGCGCGAGAACCGCTACGCCGGCCGCGTCGTCAAGGTGATCGGCAAGAACAAGGCCGCCGTCATCGGCGTCTTCCGGGCCGGCGCCCAGGGCGGGCGCATCCTGCCGGTGGAGAAGCGATCCCAGGGCAAGGAGATCCTGATCCCGCCCGGCGAGGAGGGCGAGGCGCGCGACGGCGACCTCGTCAGCGTCTCCGTCGAGCGCGAGACCCGCTTCGGCCCCCCGCGCGGGCGGGTGCGCGAGCGTCTCGGCTCGCTCGGCTCGGAAAAGGCCGTGAGCCTGATCGCGCTGCATCTCCACCACATCCCGCACGTCTTTTCCGCAGCGACCCTGGCGGAGGCCGACGCGGTGAAGCCCGCGACGCTCAGGGGCCGCGAGGACTGGCGCTCCGAGCCACTGCTGACCATCGACCCGCCCGACGCCAAGGACCACGACGACGCGGTGATGGCGTCTCCCGATCCCGACCCGGAGAATCCCGGCGGCTTCGTCGTCACCGTCGCCATCGCGGATGTCGCGGCCTATGTGCGCCCCGGCAGCGCCCTCGACCGCGAGGCGCTGGAGCGCGGCAACTCGGTCTATTTCCCCGACCGGGTCGTGCCGATGCTGCCAGAGCGCATCTCGAACGACCTCTGCTCGCTGCGCGAGGGCGAGGACCGCCCGGCCATCGCGGTGCGCATGGTGATCGCCGCCGATGGCACCAAGCGCCGCCACAGCTTCCACCGGGTGACGATGCGCTCGCGCGCCAAGCTCTCCTACGCGCAGGCGCAGGCCGCCATCGACGGGCATCTGGACGAGACCACGGGTCAGTTGCTGGAACCGGCGCTGCGCCCGCTCTGGGCCGCCTACGCGGCGTTGAAGGCGGCGCGCGACAGGCGCGGCCCCCTCGCCCTCGACCTGCCCGAGCGCAAGGTGCTGCTCGGCCCGGACGGCGCCGTCGACCGGGTGATCGTGCCGGAACGCCTCGACGCGCACCGGCTGATCGAGGAGTTCATGATCCAGGCCAACGTCGCCGCCGCCGAGACCCTGGAGGCCGCCAAGCAGGCCCTGATCTACCGCGTCCACGACGAGCCGGCGCTCGAGAAGATGCGCGCGCTCGGCGAGGTGCTGGCCTCGGTGGGCATCAAGCTGCCGAAGGAGGGGGCGCTGCGGCCGGCGCTGTTCAACCGCATCCTCGGCACCGTGGCGGAGACCGAGCACGCGACCTTCATCAACGAGGTGGTGCTGCGCTCGCAGGCCCAGGCAGTCTACGCCGCCGAGAATCTCGGGCATTTCGGGCTGAACCTGCGCCGCTACGCGCATTTCACCTCGCCGATCCGCCGCTATGCCGACCTCGTCGTCCACCGCGCGCTCATCGCCGCCTGTGGGCTCGGCAAGGACGGCCTGTCGCCGGATGTGTCGGCGGCCGAGCTGGCGCAGATCGGCGAGCAGATCTCGGGGGCCGAGCGCCGGGCCATGGCAGCGGAGCGCGAGACCATCGACCGGCTCATCGCCCACCATCTCGCCGACCGCGTGGGCGCGGTCTTCAACGGCCAGATCGCGGGGGTGACGCGGGCCGGGCTGTTCATCAAGCTCGACGAGACCGGGGCGGACGGCTTCGTGCCCATCTCGACCATCGGCGCCGAATATTTCCGCCACGAGGAGGCGCGCCACGCGCTGGTCGGCGAGCGCAGCGGCGAGACGTTCCGCTTAGGCGACCGGGTGGAGGTCAAGCTGGTAGAGGCGGCGGCCGTCGCGGGCGCGCTCCGCTTCGAGATCCTGAGCGGCGGCAAGCCCCGCTCGGGCAAGGGGGCGGGCAAGACGGCAAGCATGCCGAACGCCCGCGCGAAGGGCCCCCGGCCGGCGCCCCGTCCGAGCGAGACCCGCCATCGCGGCAGCCGCCGGCCGAAGGGGCGGTGAGGGCAGCACCGTCAGGATTCGCAATCCGCTCGAATGCAGCGGGCCTGCTCGAATGAAAGGGAAGCGACCACAGTAAAGATCGTCCCGTTCTTGTCAGCGGGCCTTTCCGTCGCGGACGAACACGATGTCGCCCATCCCCTCCTCGTAATGGATCAATCCCGCTTCTCCGGTCAGAACCATCACGCCCGAAGACAGGAAGCCACCTCCGAGCATTTCGACCGTCGGCATATCCCAATCTTCATAGCCGCTCGCAAATTGACGGCGATCGAAATCGCAAACGACGATGCCAGGCATGCCATCGGCGATCACCTCATCGCCGATCTTCATCACCTGCCCCGCAGCATAGTTCATCGGATCGCATCCTGTGGCGGGTGCATGGTCGCATGGAATGCTCCTGCCGGAATACGGAAATCAGCCAATTAAGCCGGCTCGATATCTAAGTCGAAACGGTAGCGGACGCCGTCCTTGACCCTGCCCATCCGGCGGATAAGACGAAACTCCGAGCTGGCGCTAATCGCGAGACGCTTCCCATGCGAGTTCCTCTCGCCGCCGCCCTCGGCGCGCTCGCCCTCCTCGCCGCCGTCCTGCCGGCGCGTGCCGAGGACCGGCGGGACTGGGCGCGCACGGTGTCGGCCCACATCGTGCGCTTCCTGAAATACCCGCGCTCGGAGAGCCGGGAGGGCCAAGCGGGCCGGGCGATGGTCGGCTTCAAGGCCGACCGCGCGGGCCATGTCCACGACGTCGCCATCGCCACGAGCAGCGGCCGTCCCATCCTCGACCGCGCCGCCGTCGCGGCGGTGAAGGCGGCCGATCCCGTGCCCGCGCCGCACTGGCTGAGCGGAAACGAGACCATCTCGCTGGTGCTACCGGTCTCCTTCAAGCGGTGAGACGATGGGCGCCGTGGACAGGCGCCCCGCCGCTCCCTAGGACTCGTCTCCCTAGGAGTCGTGGCCATGACCGAGACCGACGCCCTCCCCCGCAGCGGAATCGTCCCCTCCATGATGCGGGGCTTCCGCTGCCGCTGCTCGCATTGCGGCGAGGGGCGCATGTTCGGCCGTTTCCTCAAGGTGCGGCCGAAATGCGAGTCCTGCGGCCTCGAACTGCGCCACCACCGGGCCGACGACCTGCCGCCCTATGTGGTGATCTTCATCGTCGCCCATATCGTCGGCTACCTGATCCTGGAGACGGAGCTGCGGCTCGACGTGCCGCTCTGGGTCCAGCTCGCGATCTGGCCTCCGGTGACGCTGGTGCTGGCGCTTGCCCTGCTCCAGCCGGTGAAGGGCGCGGTGGTCGGCCTGCAATACGCCCTTGGCATGCACGGCTTCGCCACGCTACCGAGCGGGGCGCGGCCGAACCTGGATGCCGCCGGGGAGGCGACGGGTGCAGCCATCGACGGACGGATCTCGCCGGCCCCCCTCGCCTGACAAGGCGGCCCCGCGCGTCCTGAGACCGCGCGACGCCGCGACCCTCATCGTCATCGACCGGCGCGGACGAAGCCCGAAGATCCTGATGGGCCGGCGCAACCCCGGCCTCGCCTTCATGCCGGGCAAGTTCGTCTTCCCCGGCGGCCGCATCGAGCCCGGCGACCGCAGGATGCCCGTGGCAGGCGCCCTGCCCGAGCGCAGCGAGAGCGCACTCCAGGCGATGATCGCCAAGCCGCCGCTGCATCTCGGCCGGGCGCTGGCGCTGGCCGCCCTTCGCGAGACCTACGAGGAGACCGGCCTCCTCGTCGGCACCACCGATTACGGGCCGCCGGAGCAGGCGCCGGAGGGGTCGTGGCGGGCCTTCCAGGCGCATGGCGTGATGCCGGACCTCGAAGCCCTGCATCTCGTTGCCCGCGCCATCACGCCGCCCGGCCGCCCGCGCCGCTTCGACACCCGCTTCTTCGCCGTCGACCGCACCGGCGTCGCGGCCGAGGCGCCGGGCGTCGTCTGCGACACCGCCGAGCTCGTGGAGCTCGCCTGGGTGAAGCTCGCGGACGCCCGCAAGCTCGAGCTGCCCTACATCACCGGCGTCATCCTCGACGAGCTGGAGGCGCAGATCGCCGGCGGGTTCGCCCCGCACCGGCCGATCCCGTTCCATTTCCAGCGCCACGGCAAGCGGGAGCGGGTGCTGATCTGAGCCCCGTGGACGCCGCGACCGAGATCCGGGCCCGCAATGCCGCCATCACGGCGGCGATCACCTGCGTCGCGGTGGTGGGCATCGGCCTGAGCCTGACCATCCCGCTGCTCTCCATCGCCATGGCGCGGATGGGCGCGTCGAGCACCCTCGTCGGCGTCAACACCGCTGTCGCCGGGCTCGCCAGCATCCTGACCGTGCCCTTCGTGCCCCGGCTCGCGGCGCGCGTCGGCGTGGTGCGGCTCCTGCTGGCGGCAATCGGGCTCGGCGCGGCTTGCCTCGCCGCCTTCCCGCTGCTGCCCTCCCTCGGCGCCTGGTTCGTCATCCGCTTCCTGTTCTCCACGAGCCTGGGGGCGCTGTTCGTGCTCTCCGAGTACTGGATCAGCGAGGCGGCGCCCCCGGCCCGGCGCGGGCTGGTGATCGGCATCTACGCCACCGTGCTCTCGGTGGGGCTCGCGGTGGGGCCGGCGCTGCTCTCGCTGCTCGGCACGGAGGGGGCAACGCCCTATCTCGCCGGGGCCGGGCTGTTTCTCGCCGGGATGCTGCCGCTCCTCCTCGCCCGCGGCCTCTCGCCGGGCATCGCGCACGACCCCGCCCTGCGATTATCCGGCTATCTGCGCCTCGCGCCCACCGCGACGCTGGCGGCCTTGGTCTACGGCGCCGTCGAGACGGGGGGATTCGCCATCCTGCCGCTCTACGCACTGCGCTTCGGCCATGCGCCGGAGACGGCGGCGGGACTGGTGAGCGCGCTGGCGCTCGGCAACGTGGTCTTCCAGATCCCTCTCGGCTGGCTCGCCGACCGTATCGACCGCCGCATCGTGCTGGCCGCGGCCAGCCTCGGCGGGGGGCTGCTGGCGGCGCTGATCCCCCTCGCGGCGGCCTCCGCGCCGCTGCTCGTGGCGCTGCTCTTCGTCTGGGGCGGGCTCGTCGGCACGCTCTACACGGTGGGGCTCGCCCATCTCGGGGCCAGCGTGAGCGGGCCGGCCCTGGCCGGCGCCAACGCCGCCTTCGTGATGCTCTACAATGTCGGGCTGATGCTCGGGCCGCCGGTGATCGGGGGCGGCATGGACCTGATGCCGCCGCACGGCTTCGCGGTCGCCGTCGCCGCGGTGGTGCTCGCCTACGCCGCCGGGCTCGGCGCGGCGCTGGCCCGGCGGCCGCGATAGCTCCCAGCCGGGCGCCTCGGCCTTGACGCAGGCTCCCCGATCGGGCATTGAGCCGCCCGTATTCGGCCGGGCCCTCCCGGCCCTTTTGCGTTTCGCTCTGATGCGGAATGCCGCACTCGCTTCAGGAGCGTCCGCCATGGCCAAGGCCGTCACCGTCAAGATCAAGCTCATCTCGACCGCCGACACGGGTTACTTCTACGTCACCAAGAAGAACTCCCGCACGCAGACCGAGAAGCTTTCCATGAACAAGTACGATCCGGTCGTGCGTAAGCACGTCCCGTTCAAGGAAACCAAGATCAAGTAAGCCGCCCGTCACGCGGACCGGCCGAAGAAAAAGCCGCCCCGGAGACGGGGCGGCTTTTCGTTTGCGCGGATGAACCGGCTATGATGGCGGCCGCTTGCTCGGTGCCGGCGGCCTACTTGCCGCTGGGAGCCGCGCCGCTGCCCGTCGCCGCGTTGCCGCTGTTGTCGCCGCCCGGCGCGCCGGTGGTGGCGTTGTTGTGGCTGTTCGGGGTCGTCTGGGCGAGGGCGGCGCCGGTGGTGGCGACGGCGAGGGAGAGGGCCAGCGCGGCGGCGCCGAAGGTCTTGATGGTCATTTGAAATCCTGTTCACGAGACCGGCAGCGGCCGGCTTGGTGACAGATCCAACCGATCATCGGCGATCCTGTTCCGATATTTTCCGGCTCCTCACCTGACGGCGCGGTCCGGCTCAGGCGGCCTGCGCCTCGACCCGGTTCCGGCCCGCGCCCTTGGCCCGGTAGAGGGCGAGGTCGGCGCGCTTGAGGAGATCCTGCGGGCCGGCATCGCCGGGCTCGCGCACCGACACGCCGATGGACACCGTGACCGGGATGCTGCGGGTGGCGCGCTGCACCGAGAAGGGCTGCGCCTCGATTCGCTCGCGGATGCGCTCGGCGATGACGCGCGCCTCCGCCAGCCCGGCATCGGGCAGGATGATGACCACCTCCTCGCCGCCGTAGCGCGAGACGATGTCGATGCCGCGAGTGAGCAGACGGACCCGCTCGGCGAAGGTGCGCAGCACCTCGTCGCCGGCCTCGTGGCCATAGGTGTCGTTGATCGCCTTGAAGCGGTCGATGTCGAGCATCAGGGCCGCGAGCGGGCGCTGGCGCAGCGCCGCGTCGCCGAACAGCGCGCCGAGATGGCTGTCGAGATAGCGCCGGTTGTGCAGCCCCGTGAGCCCGTCGGTGACGGCGAGTTCCATGGACGCCTGCACGGCGCCGCGCAGCACCTCCGAGAAGCGCTTGCGGCGAACCTGGGTGCGAACGCGCGCCAAAAGCTCGTTCCGGTCGATGGGCCGCATCAGGTAATCGTGCACGCCGAAATCGAGCCCGCGCACGATCCGCGCGCGGTCGTGCTCCTCGGCCAGCATGATGATCGGCACGTTGCGGGTGCGGTGGAGCGAGCGGAGCTGGCTGCACAGGCGCAGCCCGTCGTGCTCCTGCGCGTCGAGGCTCACGAGGATGACGTCGAACTGGCCCTCCGGCGCCTTCATGAGCGCCGCCTGCGGGTCCGCCTCGACGGTGACGGTGTGGTGCTGGCTGAGCGCCGAGACCATGCGCTCGGCGGCCGCCCGGCGGCTCTCGACGATGAGGATGTTGGCGTTCTGGCCCGTCTCGGCGGCGGCGGCGGCGAGCGGATCGCCCATGCCGAAATCGCGCGAGGCCATGGCGCGGCTGCGCAGCTCGTCGGTCATCGCCTTGAGCCGCACGAGGCTGCGCACCCGCGAGAACAGCGCGGTGTCGTCGATGGGCTTGGTGAGGAAGTCGTCGGCCCCCGCGTCGAGGCCCTTGAGCCGATCGGAGGGCTGGTCGAGGGCCGTGACCATGACCACCGGCAGATGCGCGGTGATCGGGCTCGCCTTGAGCCGCCGGCAGACCTCGAACCCGTCCATGCCCGGCATCATCACGTCGAGGAGGACGATGTCGCAGAGGCCCTTCTCGCAGATCGCGATGGCGTCCGGGCCGTTCATGGCCGCGACCACGTCGAAATACTCCAGCGAGAGCTTGGTCTCGAGGAGCTTCACGTTGGGGAAGAGATCGTCGACGATCAGGACGCGGGCGGACATCGAACCTCGCCGTTGGTGCGTGGCCCCGCGTACCGCTCAGCCAGCGTCGCCAAGATACTGGCGAACCGTTGCCAAAAACTTCGCGACCGAGATCGGCTTCGAGAGATAGGCCTGGCAGCCACCCTCGAGGATGCGCTCCTCGTCGCCCTTCATGGCGAAGGCGGTGATGGCGATGACCGGGATGTCGCGGATCGCCTCGTCGTCCTTGATCCACTTCGTCACCTCGAGGCCCGAGACCTCGGGGAGCTGGATGTCCATGAGGATCAGGTCGGGATGGTGGGCGCGCGCCAGCTCGATCGCCTCGACGCCGTTGGCGGTCTTAAGCGTGGCATAGCCGTGCGCTTCGAGGAGATCGTTGAAGAGCTTCATGTTGAGCTCGTTGTCCTCAACGATCAGCACCGTCTTGGGCATGAGGCATTGTTCCAGGCGCGCGGGGCGCTCATCCTCGACGGACATTCCGGCCCGCCGCCCCGTCGTGATACGTGACACATGTTGATGAAACGCAAATCGATTCAAGCCCCTGATCCGGCAGAACATCTGGCGCTCGACGTTCTCAACTGGTTGATCGCCGACGAGGAGCGCCTCGGGAGCTTCCTGAATGCCTCCGGGATCGACCAGAGTAACCTGCGTCAAAGCCTGCGCGCGCCCGGCTTCCTCGGCGCGGTGCTCGACCATGTGATGGGCGACGAGGCCATGCTGCTGGCCTGCGCCGATTCGCTCGGGATCCGCCCGGAGCGGATCGCGGACGCCTGGCGGCGCACGGCCCCGCCCGAGCCGGACGATCCCTTCTGATGCGCCTCTCGCGATGAGGCCGCTCTGCCGGGACTGCCTGTCGGAGCAGGGCGAGGGCGCGCGCCGCTGCGCCGCCTGCGGCTCTCCGCGCCTGATCGTCCATCCCGAGCGCGACCGGCTCGCCATCGCGCATGTGGATTGCGACGCCTTCTACGCGGCGGTGGAGAAGCGCGACGACCCCACCTTGCGCGACCGGCCGGTGATCGTCGGGGGCGGCCGCCGGGGCGTGGTCTCGACGGCCTGCTACATCGCCCGCATCTCCGGCGTGCACTCGGCCATGCCGATGTTCAAGGCGCTCGCCGCCTGCCCCGACGCGGTGGTGATCCGGCCGGACATGGAGAAATACGTCCGCGTCGGCCGGCAAGTGCGGGCGATGATGCTCGACCTGACGCCGGCCATCGAGCCGGTCTCCATCGACGAGGCCTTCCTCGACCTCTCGGGCACCGAGCGCCTGCACGGAGCGAGCCCGGCCCTGACGCTGGCGCGCTTTTCCGCCCGCGTCGAGCGCGAGATCGGCATCAGCGTCTCCATCGGGCTGTCGGACACCAAGTTCCTGGCCAAGATCGCCTCCGATCTCGACAAGCCGCGCGGCTTCTCCATCCTCGGCCGGGCGGAGGCGGAAGCCTTTCTCGCCGACAAGCCGGTGACGATCCTGCCCGGCATCGGGCAATCGGCCCGCGCGCGGCTCGCCGGTCTCGGCATCGTCCGCGTCGGCGACATCCTGCGCGCCGATCCGCGCCGGCTCCACGAGGCGCTCGGCCGCGACGCCGCCCGCCTCCTCGCCCTGGCGCGGGGCGAGGACGAGCGGCAGGTCCGCACGCATCGGGAGGCGAAGACCGTCTCGGCGGAGACGACGCTTCCCGCCGATCTCGCGAGCTTCGCGGCGCTGCGGCCGGTGCTGTGGCGGCTGTGCGAGAAGGTCTCGGGCCGCCTCAAGAAGGGGGACGTGGCGGGCGCCAGCATCACCCTGAAGCTCAAGGACGGCGGATTCCGGCTGCGCACCCGCACCCGCGGCGGCCTGCCGCCGACGCAGCTCGCGGGCCGTCTGTTCGCGGAAGGCGAGGCGATGCTGCGGGAAGCCTGCGACGGCACGCCGTTCCGGCTCGTCGGCATCGGCGCGGGCGATCTCTGCGACGCGGTGCACGCCGACCGGGGCGACCTCGTGGACGAGGGCACCGCCGAGACCGCCCGCCGCGAGGCGGCGCTGGACCGCGTGCGCGAGAAGTTCGGAGCGGGCGCGATCCAGCGCGGGCTGGTCTTCTCGCCCGCGACGGAGGGCGCGGCGCGGTCCTCGTCCGGCGAACGCGCCCCCGAGACCCGCTCACGCTCCTGAAGAGACGCCCCGGCCGAGACTCGACCGGATCGCGGCGGCGAGCGCCCGCACCCCGGCGGAGACGGCCGGCGAGCCGGCGCGGGCAAGCAGCACGATCTCGGAGTCGGGCAATGCCGGAAGCCCGAGCGCCGGGCCGGAATCGGGGATGCCGCCCGACGCGATCCGCCCCATCGGCGCGACGCCGAAGCCGGCCCGCGCGCCCGCCGCCAGGGCGGCGCATGAGCCGGCGACGAACGCCTCCCGCCAGGGGATGCGGGCCTGATCGAGATGGCGGATCGCGGCCGCGCGCACGCCGCAGGGCGGCTCCAGCATCGCCAGCGGCAGAGGCACCCCGGCAGGTGGCGACCAGTCCTCGGCCGCGCGCCAGCCGAGCGGATCGGTCCCGAGCAGCTCGCCTTCGGGGCCGCCGGCCTCGCGCCGCACCACCACGGCATCGAGACGCCCGGCCTCGAATCCCGCATGCATGTCGAGCGAGCGGCCGAGCCGCACCTCGATCAGGGTCTTCTCGGGCAGCACGGCGCGGAGCTTGCCCAGCAGGGGCTCCAGCGAGAGCCCGAGCGCATGGTCGCTCGCCCCGATGGCGAAGCGCGCGGTGGGGGCATCGCCGAATTGCAGGGCCTCGTCATGGGCGGCGAGCAGCCGCCACGCCTGGGCGAGGAAGGCGACACCGTCCTCGGTGGGGCGCACGAAGCGCGGTGTGCGCTCCAGAAGCCGGCGGCCGAGCGCGCCTTCGAGGGATTTCAGCCGCTGGCTCACCACCGGCTGCACCGTGCCGGCCGCTTCGGCCGCGCGGGTCAGGTTGCCGAACTCGGCGGCGAGCACGAAGAGGCGGACGGATTCGAGATCGAGCATGATAGCGTTTCGTTATGGTAGTCACATTCAGCCATAGCGTTCTGCTTTTCGAGCCGCCGCGTCAAGTTGGGCTTCCACGAAACGCAGGAGGCCCCCATGCCCATGATCACCATCCGTTACGTCACGCCCTCGCCCCGGCCGGAGCTGCGCAAGGACATCGCCGCGCTGGCCTCGCGCCTCGGCGCCGAGCGCCTCGGCAAGGACCAGGGCGTCACCGCCGTGCTCGTCGAGGAGGCCGATCCCGCCGGCTGGTTCATCGCCGGGCGTCATCCCACGGAGGCCGGGCTGTCGGCCTTCTGGCTCGACATCAAGATCACCGCCGGCACCAACGTGAAGGGCGAGACCACAGCCTTCGTCGCCGCCGCCTTCGAGGGCATGCAGGCGCTGCTCGGGCCGCTGCACGAGGAGAGCTACGTCCTCGTCCACGCAGCGGACGGAGACGCCTACGGCTATGGCGGGCGCACGCAGAACGGCCGCTGGGCCGCCGCCCAGCCGGGCTGAGCGCCGGGGCGGGCGCTACTGAGCGCAGGGCTGGGCGGGCTTCTGGGCCTTGTCGAGATCGAGGGTCGTCATGTCCCCGACGATGGCGAAATCGCCGTAGTCGAGCTTCAGCGCGCCGCTGACACCGTTCTCGTAGAGGTCGAAGCCGAGGGTGTAGATCGGCGTGCGCTCGCCCTCCCCTTGCGTGAAGTAGCTCAGCGTCACCGGCCAGCGCCGGATGCCGGCCATGGCGCCCTCGCGCAGCGGTTTGTCGCGATCCGCCTGCGCGGCGCTGGCGGGGGCGGCGACCTCGCGGCCGATCACGGCGAGGGTGTCGTAGACCTTGTGGCCGTCGTCGGAGCCGTCGAAGACCTTCAGCGAGAGCGTCGACTGCCCGGCCCGCGCGGCCTGGACCAGCCGGCGCATATGCGCGCTCGGAAAGATCACCTCGCCCGCGTCGCGGAACTGCTCGCGCTTGGGCTCCTTCAGCGTCACCTTGAGCCCGTCCCCGAGGGCGGCAGTGCCGTCCACCGAGGAGCTCGGGGCGCCGTTCACCAGGGTGGTGGTCTTGAAGCGGAAGTCGCGCCCGTCGCCGCCCTCGAAGGTGGTGTTGCGCAGGTCCGAGGTGCGGCTGCCGCCCTCGCCGCTGTCGAGCACCGTGACCTGCCGCGTCTGCATGGTGTAGCCGCGGCAGGCATCCCCCCGGAAGTCGATGACGATGCGCCCGCGCGCGCCGTCGAGGGCGCGGGCGCCGCCGCTGGAGGCGAGCGACAGATCGTAGACGGCCTTGTGGCTCGCCAGCGTGACGGGCTCCGCCTGTCCGGGCGCGGGCGCTTCCGGCGCGGCCGGGGCGGCCAGCGCCGGGCCGGCGAGCAGGACGAGAAGGCTGGCGCAGGCTGGACGCAGGCTCATGACGGCTCCCGAGGCATGCCCCGCCGGACGCTCCCGGCGGATCGCACGACGGACAGGCTGACGATCAAAGCGGGCAAACTTCGGGCCGCGCGCGCCCCCGCCAGGGGCGACCTCCTGTTGATGACCCCGGCGCAGGGGAGGTTCCGGGACGCCCCCCGCATTTGCCGGCGCCGCCGACAGGTCTAGATTCTTGGAGAACGAAGAGTTTTCCGGCCTTCGCGGGCCCTCGGGAGGGCGCATGCTCAGCGGATCGGCCCTGTTGCGGATTTCCGTGCTGCTCGTCACGGCCGGGCTGCTCGCCGCCCTCGTCCAGTATTTCTGGCCGCACGGTGCGGCCGAGACCAGGCCCGCGCCCCCGGCCGCCGTCGCCCCCGCTTCCCCGGCGCCGCGCCCGGAGGTCAAGCGCGTCGACCCGGCGCCGCAACCCGCGCCCGCACCTCAGGCCGCCCCCGCGTCTCCGCCTCCGCCGTCGGCCGTGCCGGCGCCCCCTCCCCCCGTCGCCGTGGCGCCCCCGCCTCCCGCCGCCGAGCCCCCGCCGGACCCGGCCGCGCAGGCGGCCGACGCCGCCGCTCCCCGCGCGGTGGGCCTCGTCGATCTCAACACGGCCTCCGTCGCCGACCTCAACCGGCTGCGCGGCGGCGGCGCCATCGGCCGGGCCATCGTGCAGAAGCGGCCCTACACCGCCATCGACCAGTTGCTGAGCAAGCGGGTGCTCTCGCGGGCCACCTACGAGCGCATCAAGGATCAGGTGACGGTGCAGTGACGGGCCGCCGCGCGACTGGCGCGGGCCCTCCCGCTTGGCCTATGCTGGCGGCAACGCGCGATCCCGAAAGGGACGAACCAAGGACGCGGCCAAGGAAACGGCAATGCTGAACCCGACCGGAAACCCGATCCTGCGCGACGATCTCGGCGTGCAGGAGACCTCCGAGACCGACAACATCGTGCGTTGGGACGGCGAGCGGCTCTATGTCGAGCACGACGTCTACCACAACGGCCAGCTCGTCCACCGCAAGTACCGGCGCAACGTCACCGAGCCGGTGGCCCGCGCGCTGCTGGAGATCGTCAACCGCACCCGCCAGTGAGATCGCGCGGCGCCGGGCTCGGGCTGCTCCTGGCGCTGCTGCCGACGGGCGCCGCCACCGCCGAGACCACCGTCCGCTATGTGGCGCCGGAGCGCTTCACCGACGCCGAGAACCGCTGGGGCTCGGGGCCGAGCCTGCGCGCGACGCTCGCCGAGATGACCCGCCTGCTGGAGGATCTCGGCCGCCGCCACCTGCCGCCGGGCGAGAGCCTCGACGTCACCGTGCTCGACATCGACCTCGCCGGGTTCGAGCGCCCCGCCTTCGGCATGGCGCAGAGCCTGCGCGTGGTGACGGACGCCACCCCGCCGCGCATCCGCTTCTCCTACGTCCTGCGCCGGGGCGGGCGCCGGATCGCCGCCGGCGAGGAGAGCCTGGGCGACATCGACTTCATGCGCGACGCCAATCCGCGCTTCTCCAGCGGCGGTCTCTATTACGAGCGCGCCCTGCTGCGGCGCTGGTTCCAGACCCGCTTCCCCGCTCGGGCCGGGGGCTGAGCCCGCCCGACACGCTACCGACGCAGGACGCTGCCAAAGCTCGGGCCGGATCTCCGCTACACGGATCACCGGAATGCGTGTCGCCCTCGTCGCCAACGCGGCCGCAGGCTCGTTCCCGCCGGGCGGGGCCGACGCCGCCCTGCGCGACCACCTGTCGGCGGCGGGCGTCACCGTCGCCGCCTCCCCCGGCGCCGAGCTGCCCCTGCCCGAGCGCATGCGGGCCGCCGCCTCCGTTCCCGGCATCGACGCGGTGGTCGCCGCCGGCGGGGACGGCACCATGGCCTGCGCCGCCTCGGTGCTCGCCGGCCGGAGCCTGCCGCTGGGGCTCGTGCCGATGGGCACCATGAACCTGCTGGCCAAGGATCTCGGCCTGCCCCTCGACCTGCCCGGAGCGGCGGCGGCGATCGGCGCCGGCCGGGCCCGCCGCATCGATGTCGGCGAGGTCAACGGCGAGATCTTCCTCATCAACTCCGTGCTCGGCATGCCCGCCCGGATGGCCAGGCACCGCGAGGCGCAGCGCGGCCGGGAGGGTCTCGCGGGCGCCCTGCGCATGGCGGCGGGGCTCTTCCGGCATGCCGGCCGCTACCCGAGGCTCGCGGCCACCGTCGCCATCGACGGGACCACGCGGCACGGACGCTTCGGCGCCCTGGTGATCGTCAACAACGATTACGACGAGGCGCCGGGCCGCTTCCTCACCCGCACCCGCCCGGACGGCGGCCGGCTCACGCTCTATCTCCTGCCGCGCCTGTCGAGCTGGCGGGTGCTGCGCCTCGGCGCGGGCTTCGCCCTCGGCGCGTGGCGCGGCCTGCCCGGCCTGGAGCGCCACCCGGTCGAGGAGCTGACCATCTCCACGAAGGCCCGCTCCCTGCGGGTGATGAACGACGGCGAGGTGCTGCTGGCGACGCCGCCCCTGCGCTATCGCATCCATCGCCGGGCCCTGGCCGTTCTGGTTCCTGCGGACGCCGCGAGGGCGGGCGCGGGAGACACCACCGGATGAGACGCATCGCCCATATCTCGGACCTGCATTTCGGCCGGACCGACCCGGCCGTGGTCGAGGGGCTGGTGCGCGACCTCGACGCCGACAGGCCGGACCTGATCGTCGCCTCGGGCGACTTCACCATGGCGGCGCGGCGGGTGGAATACGAGGCGGCGCGCGCCTTCATGGCGAGGCTGCCGAAGCCCTGGATCGCGGTGCCCGGCAACCACGACATCTCGCCCTTCCACCTGATGCAGCGCTTCCTGCGGCCGTTCTCGCGCTACCGGCGCTACATCGCCAACGACACCGAGCCGACCTTCCAGGACGGGGAGATCGGCGTCGTCTGCCTCAACACGGTGCGGAGCTGGGCGCCCGAGCAGGACTGGTCGCAGGGCAAGATCCGCCGCCGCCAGATCGCGCTCGCCGAGGCGCGGCTGCGGGCGATGCCCGAGCACCTGTTCAAGATCGTCGTCGGCCACCACCCGTTCATGCCGCCCCCCTGGGACGAGGAGGCCCGCCTCGTCGGCCGCGCCGACAGGGCGCTCGCCACCTTCCGGCGCTGCGGGGTCGGGCTGACGCTCGCCGGCCACCTGCACCGGCACTACGCCCGCTTCGCGGTGGCCGACGGCGAGGGCCCGGAGCGGGTCGAGGTCGACGCCGCGAGGATGGAGGGCAGCCGCGACCGCCTGCTCGCGGTGCAGGCGGGCTCTGCCACCTCGACGCGGCTGCGCGGCAACGAGCCCAACGCCTATAACCGCATCCGCATCGAGGACGGCCGCGCCACCGTCACCGTCCGGCTCTGGACCGGAAGCGGCTGGGCGGACGCGGGCTAGAGCCGCATCCGATCGCCTCGCGGCAGATCGCGTCTCCACGCCTCTGTCGTGTCGCGCATTCTCGCGCCGAACCGGCGGCCACTTCGGCGGAATGCGCTCTGGCACGCCCTTCGTGGACAGGCGGGCGGCGGGCCTCTATGCGCTTGCCTCCAGATGCCCCCCGCCTCCCGCACCCGCCCCGGCCGATGGGCGCCCTGACCGACCTGATCCGGGCGCTGCGCCCGAACGAGCGGCGCCAACTCGCGCTGATCGCGCTGGGGCTGGCGCTGGCCGCGCTGCTCGAGGTCGTCGGCGTCGCCTCGGTGGTGCCGTTCCTGACGCTGGTCGGCGACCCGAAGGCCGCCGAGCGGGTGCCCTACCTGATGAGCGCGCGCGCCGCGCTCTCGCTCACGGACGACCGCAGCTTCCTCATCGCGGCGGGCGTGGCGGCGCTGGCCGCGATCCTGACGACGAGCGTCGTCAACGCCCTGCTCACCTATCAGCAGCTCCTCTTCACCCACCGGGTCGGCTACGGCCTCGCCCGGCGCCTGCTCTTCCGCTACGTCGGCCGCGACCGGCTGTTCTTCGCGCGGGCCAACAGCGCCGAGCTCGCCAAGAACGTCTTGAGCGAGACCGACCGCCTCGTCGTCGGCGTGCTGACGCCGGCCACCGTCATCGCCTCGCGCGCGGTCTCGGCGCTCGCGGTGATCGCCTTCCTCGTCGCCTACGCGCCCCGCCTCGCGCTGATCCTCGGGGCCGGATTCGGCGGGCTCTACGTGGCGCTCTACCTCGTGATGCGCGCGCGGCTCGGGCGGCTCGGGGCGCGGGCGGTGGCCGACAACGAGCGGCGATTCCGCGTGGTGCAGGAGACCCTCGCGACGCTGACCGAGCTGAAGCTCTACGGCCGCGCGGAAACCTTCGCCGCCCGCTTCGACGCGCCGGCCGGCGCCTATGCCTCGGCCACCGCCGAGAGCCTGCTCACCGGCCAGACGCCGCGCTTCGTCATCGAGGCGCTGGCCTTCGGCGGCGTGGTGGTGGTGGTGCTCTACGCGCTCTCGCAGGGGCTCGACACCGCCGGCATCCTGCCGCTGCTCGGCCTCTTCGCCTTCGCCGGCTACCGGATGCTGCCGGCCTTCCAGAATATTTTTACATCCGTCTCGCTGCTGCGCTTCTATCTGCCGGCGGTGCGGCTCGTGGTGGACGAGCTTGCCGACGAGCCCTTGCCCGCGCCGCGCACGCAAACGCGCCTGCCGTTCCAAAAAGAAATCCGGCTGGAGGGCGTCGGCTTCGCCTACGAGCCCGGCCGGGCGGCGCTCTCCGATATCAGCCTGACGATTCCCGCGCGCAGCACGGTGGGATTGGTCGGCCGCACCGGCTCCGGCAAGTCGACCCTCGTCGGGCTGATCCTCGGCATCCTGGCGCCGACGAGCGGACGCATCGCCATCGACGGCGCCGCCCTCGAGGCCGGCACCCTGCACCCCTGGCAGAACCGCATCGGCTACGTGCCGCAGGACATCGTGCTGGTGGACGGCAGCGTCGCCGAGAACATCGCGCTGGGCGTCCCGGCGCCCGATCCGGCGGCAGTGGAGCGCGCCGCCCGGCTCGCGGGGGCGCATGATTTCGTCGCGGCGCTCCCCGAGGGATACGCCGCGCCGGTGGGCGAGCGCGGCGCGCGGCTCTCGGGCGGCCAGCGCCAGCGCATCGGCATCGCGCGGGCCCTCTACCACGAGCCCGACGTGATCGTGTTCGACGAGGCGACCTCGGCGCTCGACGGCGAGACCGAGGCCGCCCTGATGGCGGCGCTGGCGACGCTCGCCGGCACGCGCACCCTCATCCTCATCGCCCACCGCCTCACCAGCCTCGCCCATGCCGACATCGTGCATGTGCTGGAGGGCGGGCGCCTCGTGGCCTCCGGCCCGCTCTCCGAGGTGACGGCGCGCCTCCAGCCTGAGCCGGCCTGAGCCATGTGCGGCATCGCCGGGCTGATCGATCCGCGCCTCTCCGCCGACGCCCTCGCCGACGCCGCCGGCCGCATGGCCGACGCGGTGAACCGGCGCGGACCGGACGGGCGCGGCGTCTGGCGCGAGGGCGCCGTGGCGCTCGGCCACCGGCGGCTCGCCATCCTCGATCTCAGCGCGGCCGGCGCGCAGCCGATGCTCTCCGCCGACGGCCGCTGGGCGCTGACCTATAACGGCGAGCTCTACGACGCCCCCGACCATCGCCCGGCGCTCGCGGCGGAGGGCCACGCCTTTCGCGGCACCTCGGACACCGAGGTGCTGGTCGAGCTGATCGCCCGGCACGGCGTCGCCGGGGCCCTCGGCAAGGTCGAGGGCATCTTCGCGCTCGCCGCCTACGACCGGGCCGAGGGCCGGCTGCACCTCGCCCGCGACCGCATGGGCGTGAAGCCGCTGTTCTACGCGATCCAGGGGGACCGCCTGCTGTTCGGCTCCGAGCTGGCGGCGCTGGCCGCCGCTCCGGGGCCTGCGTTCGGCATCGATCCGGCGGCGGTGTCGAGCCTGCTGCGCCACGGCTACGTGCCGGCGCCGGGCGCGATCTTTTCCGGCCTGCGCAAGCTCATGGCGGGCCGCGTGCTGTCCTGGCGCCCCGGCGAGGCGCCGCGCGAGGAGACCTATTGGAGCCTCGACGACGCCATCGCCGCCGAGCCCTTCGCGGGCAGCGCGGAGGAGGCGGTCGCGCATCTCGAAACGCTGCTCGGCGCCGCCGTGGCGCGGCAGATGGCGAGCGACGTGCCGCTCGGCGCCTTCCTCTCCGGCGGCATCGATTCCTCCCTCGTGGTGGCGCTGATGGCGGCGGCCGGGGCCAGGCCCCGCACCTTCGCGGCCGGCTTCACCGAAGACCCGCGCTTCGACGAGAGCCCGCACGCGGCGGCGATCGCCCGGCATCTCGGCACCGAGCACACCACCATCCCCATCGGCGAGGCGCAGGCCCTCGCCCTGGTGGAGCGGCTCCCGAAAATCTTCGACGAGCCGCTCGCCGACCCCTCCGGCCTGCCGACGCATCTCCTCTGCGCCGCGACGCGGGAAGCCGGCCTCGCCGTGGCGCTCTCCGGCGACGGCGGCGACGAACTCTTTGCCGGCTACGATCGCTATGCCCTCGCCACCCGCTTCGCCCGCCGGATCGAGCCGGTGCCGCGCCCTCTCCGCCGCCTCGCGGCCGGCACGGTGCGGGCGATGCCGGACGCGCTTGTGCGGGGACTGGCCCGCGCCCTGCCGGAGCCGTGGGGCGGCCCCGATGCCGGCGACCGCCTGCGCAAGGCCGCCGCCCAGCTCCCCGGCAGCGGCTTCGACCTCTACCGCCGCCTGTTGACATTGAACCCGGACGCGCGGGCGCTGGCCGACGGCACGCCCGGCCTGCCGAGCCCCATGGACGAGGCGGGCAACCTGCCGCTGCTCGCGCGCATGCGCCGCCTCGACAGCCTCGCCTACCTGCCCGACGACGTGCTCGCCAAGGTCGACCGCGCCAGCATGGCGGTGGGGCTGGAGGCGCGCGTGCCGCTCCTCGACCGCGCGGTGGTGGAGTTCGCCTGGCGCCTGCCGGCCGACCTGCTGGTGCGCGGGGCCCGAGCCAAATGGCCTTTGCGCGCGGTGCTGGCGCGGCATGTCCCGCCGGCTCTGTTCGAGCGGCGCAAGCAGGGGTTCGCGCCCCCGCTCGCCGCCTGGCTGCGCGGACCGCTGCGCGCCTACGCGGGCGATCTGCTGCTGGCGCCCGATACCGGCGGCGGCTTCCTCGACCGGGCCCTGGTGCGGCGGCGGCTGGAGGAGCATCTTTCGGGAACGCACAACCATGCGGTGGGCCTGTGGCCGCTCGTGACCTTCGAGGCATGGCGGCGATACGGGCTCGGGAACGGAGGGACGAGGGGATGAACGGCACCGTCGAGATCGAGGCCCCCGACGGCACCTCGGCGACCATCGCGCTCCAGGGCGCCGAGCCGGTCTCCTGGCGCGTCGGCGGCACGGAGTATCTCTGGAGCGGCGACCCGGACCACTGGAACCGGCACGCGCCCTGGCTCTTCCCCGTGGTCGGCGCCTCGGCCGGCGGCATCGTGAAGGTCGACGGCCGCGACTATCCCATGGGCCAGCACGGCTTCGCCCGCGACCTGCCCTTCGCCATCGTCGCGCAGCGTCCCGACGCGGTGACGCTGCGGCTCGAGGACGGGCCAGAGACGCGCCGGCATTATCCCTTCGCCTTCCGCCTCGACATCGAGGCGAGCGTGCGCGTCGGCGGGCTCGATTTCGCCGTGCGGGTCGGGAACACCGGCACCGTGCCGCTGCCCTATGCGCTCGGCTTCCATCCGGCCTATCCCTGGCCCTTCGCGGGGGGCGAGCGGAAGGCCGGCGGCGGCTATGCCGTGGTGTTCGAGACGCCAGAGCGCGCGAGCGTGCCGGAGATCGCGCCCGGCGGCCTCATCGCCGCCGAGGAGCGGCGGATCCCGATGGAAGGCGACCGGCTGCCGCTCGATCCGGACATCTTCAAGGAAGCCCTGGTCTTCCTCGACGCCAACAGCCGCAGCTTCCGCTTCGAGGCGCCGGGGGGCGAGGCGATCCTGATGGAGATGGAGGAGTTTCCCCATCTCGCCGTCTGGACCAAGCCCACCGCGCCGTTCCTCTCCCTCGAATGCTGGACCGGCTATGCCGACCGGGCCGGGTTCTCGGGCGCGTTGTCCGCGCGCGCCTCGCAGCGCCTGCTCGCCCCCGGCGCATCCGCCGCGCATGGCGTGCGCGTGAGCCTGAAGGGCTGAGCGCTGACCCGCCGGATCTGGATCGCCCGGCCCGAGCCCGGCGCCTCCCGGACCGCCGGACGCCTCGCCGCCCTGGGCTTCGAGGCACTGGTCGCGCCGGTCCTGCACCTGCGTCACACCGGCGCGGCGATCCCCGATGCGGACTACGCAGGGCTGGTCGTCACCAGCGCCAACGCCGTCGATGCACTCGCTCAGGGCGGCGGCATCGCGACGCTGCGCGGAAAGCCGGTCTTCGCGGTGGGCACGCGCACGGCCGCGCTCGCCCAGGCCGCCGGGCTGACCCCCGTGCACGACGCGGGCGGGGACGCCGCCGATCTCGCCCGGCTGGTGACGTCGCGCCTGCCGCCGGGCGCGGCGCTGCTCCATGCGGCGGGCGCCGAGCGCAAGGCCGAACCGGGGGCGTGTCTCGTCGCGGCGGGATTCTCCGTGACGGCCCTCGTCGTCTACGAGGCCGCCGCCGCCGAGACCCTGCCGCAAGCCGTTCTGGCGGCACTCGAACGGCCGGACGGCCTGCACGCCGCGCTCCACTATTCCCGGCGCAGCGCCAGGATCGCCCTCGACCTCGCGCACAAGGCCGGGCTCGGCGCGCGTTTCCGTCACATCCGGCACCTCTGTCTCTCGCGCGATGTCGCGGAGCCACTGGAAGAGGCGGGCGTACCGATCCATTTCGTCCCGGCGCGACCGAACGAGGAAGCGCTTCTCGCCGGCCTCGCCGACGCGCTATGAGCACCGCCCGGCATCGGGCCTCGCGCGGGCGGGGCTCAGGGTGCTAGGAGGAGAAAAGACCTCGGGCTCCCGTTCAGGGAGCCACCGGGGCGCCGTCGGAGACCGGGCTCGGGCCCGACGACGACGTCCGCCGCCGACAAGGGAGTTCAGGGGCCGTGACACTACCGCCGAGCGACGCCAAATCCCCTGACGCGAAGTCCCCCGACGCCAAGTCCCCTGAGGCAAGGGCTTCCGGCGGGCCGAAGTCCGGCGCCGGGCCGGATCCCAAGGCCGCCCCCAGAGCCGATTCCAAGGCCGCCGCCCCGACGGGCGCGGCACCGAAGGCCGACCCCGCCAAGACCGCTTCCCCGGCGGCGGAAGCCGCCAAGACCGCAACTCCGGCGGCGGAGGCCATGAAGACCGCCGCCCCGGCGGCCGGGGCCGGAAAGACTTCGCCCGGCACGCCCCCCGCCGCGGGCAAGGCGCCCGGACCGGAGACCGCCAAGCCCACCGCCGCCACTGGCCCCGCAGTCTCCGGCGCGGCGAAACCGGCCACCGCCGACGCGACATCCGGCGCTCCCGGAGCGGGCACCTCAAAGGCGGAACCCCGGCTCTCGAACGGCCCCAAGACCGGATTCGTCGGTGCCGGTGCCACCGGCGGCCGGCCGGGCGAGGCGGTGACGGACGGCCCGATCATCGACCTCAAGGCCAAGCGCATCCCCGACCCCGTCACTGCCGCGCCGAAATCCGCGCCGCCGAAATCTCCCGAGCCCAAATCGGCAGAACCCAAGTCGGCCGAACCAAAATCCGCCGAGCCTAAGGCCGCCACCGCCGCGACGATGCCCGCCGCCGAGCCGGCGGCCGGCGGGTCGCGCGGCTTCGGCTCGCTGGCGGCGGCCGGCCTGATCGGCGGCGTCCTCGGCGCCGGGCTGCTCTTCGCCGTGGAGCAGGCGCGCGGCCCCGGCGACGCCGCCCGCTTCGCGGCCCTCGACCAGAAGATCGCGGCGCTCGCTCCGAAGGACGCGCTCGCCGCCCTCGACAAGCGGATCGCGGCGAGCGAGACCGCCCTCAAGCCCCTGCCGGAGGCGGTGCGCAACGCCGACGCCACGGCGAGGCAGGCCCTGGCCAAGGCCGGCGGAAGCGCCCAGCCCGGCGCCGCCGCGCCGGACGGGGCCTCCGCCGAGCAGGGCAAGGCCGCCCCGCCTCCCGCCGACGTCGCGGCCCGCCTCGACAGCCTGGAGCAGCGCGTCGCCGCGCTCCAGGAGGAGCCGGGCAAGGAGCAGCCGGCCGATTCCGCCCTGAGCGCCACGCAGGCGGGCGAGGACGGCAAGGCGCTCGCCACCCTCGACGCGCGGGTGAAGGCCCTGGAAAGCGGCCCCGGCAACGGCAAGCCCGCTACCGAATCCGACCTTCCGTCCAAGCTCGCCGCCCTCCAGAGCGATGCCGAGGCCCGCGCCAAGGCCGATCGGGAGGCCGACGCGGCGCTCGGCCAGCGGCTCGACCAGCTCCAGCAGAGCCTCGATGCCCGCGTGAAGGCGGCGACCGAGGCGGTCGCCACCGCCACCGCCGCCGCCAGGCAGACGGCGGAAGCCGGTCGCAGCGAGGCGCAGGAGGCGGCCAAGGGCGTCGAGCGCCAGTTGCAGGAGCAGCGCGACCGGATCGCCGATCTCGACAAGGCGGTCGCCCGGCGCGCGGACGCCTCGACGGTGCAGGCGGCCCTGCGGGTGGTCGCGGCCGACCGCATCGCCTCGGCGCTGCGCAGCGGCGCGCCCTACGCGGACACGCTGGCGGCGCTGCGCGGCTTCGGCGGCGATACCTCCGGGCTCGATCCGCTCTCGCCCTTCGCCGGCACCGGCGCACCGACCCCGGCCCAGCTCGCGACCGAGTTCCGCGCCATCGCCGAGCGGATCGCGGCCAAGCGCAAGGCCGCGCAGGCCAGGAGCGTCGCCGAGACCGGCGACATCAAGCAGCGGCTGTTCAGCATGGCCGAATCGATCGTGCAGGTCCGCAAGGTCGACACCCCGGCCGCGTCGGAGGCGCAGGCCGGCGGCGATCCCACCGCCAAGGTCCAGGCCGCCCTCGACAAGGGCGCGCTCGGCGAGGCGGCGGCCGCCTTCGATGCCCTGCCGCAGGAGGCGCGCGCCGAGGCGGGCGATTTCGGCGCCCGGCTGAAGGCACGGGCGGCGGCGGGAGCGGCGGCGCAGACGCTCGCCGCGGACGCCTTCAAGGGCCTGAACGCGCCGCCGGCTTCCGAACCGGCGCGCTAGGATGACCGCCCGCCTCCGGCTCTCGGCCTTCGCGAAGCCCTCTCCCCGCGCGAAAACCTCTTCCGCCATGCTCGCCCGCCGCACAGGCGCGGCCGACAGGAGTTCCTGATCCCATGTGGCGCGCCCTCGCCTTCCTGGCCCTGCTTGCCCTCGCCGCCTACGGCGCCGTCTGGATCGCCGACCGGCCCGGCTCGGTCACGATCGTCTGGAACGGCTACGAGGTCGCCACCAGCCTCGCCGTCGCCCTGGTGGGGGTGCTGGTCGCCGCCCTGGTGCTCGGCTTCGTCTGGGCGGTGGTGCGCGGCATCATCACCCTGCCCGAGGGCATCGTGCGCGGCTCCCGCGAGCGCCGGCGCGCGAAGGGCTACTCGGCCCTCTCGCGGGGCATGATCGCGGTGGGATCGGGCGATCCGCTGGCGGCGCGGCGCTTCGCGGGGGATGCCGAGCGGCTGCTCGGGCCCGAGCCGCTGGCGCTCCTGCTGACCGCGCAGGCCGCGCAGATCTCCGGCGACCGCGAGGGCGCCGAGAACGCCTTCCGGCGCATGGCCGACGAATCCGAGACCCGCGTGCTCGGCCTGCGCGGTCTCTATGTCGAGGCGCGCCGGCGCGAGGACGAGGGCGCCGCCCGCGCCTACGCGGCGGAGGCGGCCCGGCTCGCGCCCGCCGTCACCTGGGCGAACGAGGCGGTGCTCGAGGCGCAATGCGCCGACGGCGACTGGAGCGGCGCCCTCGACACGGTCGAGCGGCGCGGCTCGCTCGGCCTCATCGACCGGAGCGTCTCGCGGCGCCAGCGCGCGGTGCTGCTCACCGCCGCCGCCCAGACGCACGAGGCCGGAGACCCGGATGTCGCCACCGAGCGGGCGCTCGCCGCCGTCAAGCTCGCGCCGGATCTGGTGCCGGCGGCGGTCATCGCCGGACGGCTGCTCGCCCGCCGGGGCGACCTCAGGAAGGCGGCCAAGATCGTCGAGACGGCCTGGAAGGCGGGCCCGCATCCCGACCTCGCCAAGACCTACCTATCCCTGCGCACGGGCGATTCCGTGCGCGACCGCCTGAACCGCGCCGAGACGCTCGCCAAGCTCTCCTCCTGGGATCCGGAATCGCGCCTCGCCATCGCGCAGGCGGCCTTCGACGCCCGCTCCTTCGGGCAGGCGCGCGACGCCATCCGGCCCCTGCTGTCGGACCGGCCGACGGTCCGCGTCTGCCTGATGATGGCGCGCATCGAGGAGGCCGAGCACGGCGCCGGCTCCGGCAAGGCGCGCGAATGGCTGGCGCGGGCGGCGCATGCCCCGCGCGACCCGATCTGGATCGCGGACGGCATCGCCTCCGAGACCTGGGCCCCGGTCTCGCCGGTGAGCGGGCGCCTCGACGCCTTCGTCTGGAAGGCGCCCCCCAACCTGCTCTCCGGCCCCGCCGCCGAGGCGGAGGACGAACCGGAGGACGAGGTCGTCACCCATGCCGAGCCCTCGCGGATCGCAGCGGCCCCGGCCGCTCCCGAGCAACCCGCAGCACCGCCGGCCGGCGTCCCGGTGGCGCCCCCCGCCGACATGCCCGCCAAGGATCAGAAGCCCGGCGAACCGCGCAGCTATCTCTACGGCTGAGCCCTCTCGGGAGGAGGGCATGGCGCAGGGCGGGACGCCACCGGCGGGGGAGCCTTAAAGGTCGATTCACCCCGGCCGGGTAAGGCTTCGTTGACCCAGTTCTTGCGTAACCGTGTGCCATGCCCTCATCCGCCGAGGATGCGCCGGACCTGTCCGGCCTCATCGAACTGTCGCGGGTCGAGCATCTCGACCTGAAGCCGGTGATCCTGCGCGTGCGGACGGACCTGTTCCTCCAGGGCGCCCCGCGCGACCGGGACGGGATCGCGGCCTTCGAGGCCCTCGCCTGCGGGCTGATCCCCACCGTCGACGACGAGACGGCCCTGGTGGTGGCGCGCAAGCTCGCCCCCGCGACGGCGACCCCAGAGGCGGTGCTGGCCAGCCTCGCCGAACGCGGCGGCGCCGTTCGCGACACGGTCGTGGCGCTGGCGCCCGCCCTCACGGACACGCTCCTGACCGCCGCCGCCAAGGACGGCACCTCCTTCGAGGCTGCGCTCGCCGCCCGTGCCGATCTCGACCGGACGCGCCAGGGCGCCCTCTCGGCGAGCGGGGGCGCCGCCGTCGACCTCGCGCTCGCCCGCAACACCGGCTTGTCGCTGCGCGCGGACGTGGTCGGGCGCCTCGTCGCCCGCGCCCGCACCGCGCCGGAGCTCGCCGCCGCGCTCCTCGGCCGCACCGACCTCGCCGCCGCCGATCTGGCGCCGCTCTTCCTCCAGGCCGGAGAGGCGCAGCGATCGGCCATCGCCCAGGCCGTCGAGGCGGTGGCGGCGCTGCGCCCCTGCCCGCCGGCGCCGCGCGAGATCGGCGCGATCCTCACCGGGCTGTCGGGCAAGCGCGACGTGCCGGGCTTCGTCTCGGTGCTCGCGGAGGCGCTCGGACTGCCGGGGTCGTTCCTCCAGGCCGTCACCGACGCGAGCGCCCGCTACGAGCTGCTGACCCTGGCGCTGCGCGCGGTCGGGCTGCACGAGGAGGAGGCGGTCTATGTCTTCCTCACCCTCAACGAGGCCGTGGCGCGCTCGGCCGACCGCGTGTTCGCCCTGGTCCGGCTGTTCCGCACCACCACGCGCCCGGCCGCGCGCGATCTCCTCTCGGCCATCTGCGACCGGCCGCTCGCGGAGCGCACGGCGCGGGCGGACGCGCACAAGCCCTACCACGCCCCCGACGCGCAGAAGCCGCGCGCGCCCGAGCGGGCGCCGATGCGCCCGGCCCTGCCCGGCCGCATCCGCCAGCAGGGAAGCTGATCGGCCCCTCACGGCAGCCGAACATCGTACCGCTCCCCGCATCAGGGCGGGGGCCGGCGTCACGATGCGCGCAAGAGGGCCAGGGCGGTCAGCGGGCGACGGATCGTCCCGCCGGGCGCTGCGGGCCCTGCCATCCCGGCAGGCGGTCGGCCTCGCCGAGGGTGTCGCGCGAGGGCGGCGGCTGGCCGGCGAGGACAGCGAGCCCCTCGCGCGCGGCCCGCTCCCGCACCTCCGGCGGCAGAGCGGCGAGGGCGGCGGGCAGGCTCGCGGCGAGATCCGGCAGGCTCCTGGCCACGGCCCGCAGATCCGTGCCGACGCCCGGCACCGGCGTCTCCACCGAGGGCAGCCCGGCGACGAGATCGCGGGCGCTCGGCAGGCCCGGCCCTGCGCCGTTGCGCTGGGCGGCGAGATAGGACAGGGCGCCGATCACCAGCGCGGCGCGCAGCAGGAACGACATGGCCTTCGACCGCGTGGACGGCGTTGCGGCCCGGCGGATGCGGCGGGCCTTCGCCCTCCACCCTGCCCTCCGGGGGTGAAGCGCCGGTCAATGCCGGCGGGTTTCGCGCAAGATGGTGAACGGGACCGCGACAAGTCGATCGGAGGCCGGAGGTGCGTTTGGTTACGGAGCGGAAAGCATCCGGGCAGGCGGCCCATGTCCCGCAACCATCGCTTAAGTCGCCTCTGCGAGGGTCCGCATAGTCGTTCGAAGTCTCGACAGGGGCGCGGACGGGCCGAGTTTCGGGCCCTCAAGCGCCGTGCGTGGTTGTATTGCGTACCTACACCCTTCTCGCAACGCTTCTCGACAGCCGGCTCGCCAGCTTCGTGCACGAGTCGGTGGCCGACGATCCGGCCGTGCGCTTCCGGCATGAGCGCTTCCTGGTCTCGCGGCTCGCCACGGGCGCCGTGACGATGGCCGGCCTGCCGCTCTATCTGGTCTGGCGCGGGGTGCCCTCGGGCATCGAGGCGGTCGGCATCGCGAGCCTGTTCCTGCCAATCTGCGCCGCCGTGCTGCTCTCGCGCACCGGGCATCTCTGGATCGCCCACGCGCTCTCCTCCGCCGGCCTGACCGGGCTCGTGGTCAGCCTCGCCGCGCTCACCGGCGGCGTCAGCTCGGCCGCCGCCCTCTGGATCGTCGCCATCCCCCTCGAGGCGGTGATGTCCGGCTCGCGCCGGGCGACGCTGGCCGCCTCGATCATCGCGGTGGCGGGGGCCCTGGCGCTCGCCTTCAGCGGCTGGTGGGTGCCGGACGTGCCGACCCTCGGCCTCTCGGCGCAGGTGGCGATGCCGGTCTTCGCCATCACCGCCATCGGCCACATCGCCGCCCAGGCCCTCGAGCACATGCGCAGCGAGAGCCGCGTGCGCGCCAAGATGCGCGACAACGAGGCGCGCGACCGCATGCTGCTCTCGGCCATCGACGACCTCGTCACCTGGCACGACCGCAACGGCCGGGTGCTGGAGGCGAGCGCCTCGGCCGCGAAGTTCATCGGCGCCCCGGCCCCGCGCCTGCGCGGCCACGGCCTGCTCGACCGCGTCCACGTCGCCGACCGCCCCGCCTTCCTCCAGGCGATCAGCGACGTCGCGGCGAGCGGCCGGCCGGCCACGGTGCAGGTCCGCCTGCATCTCGATGCCGGCGCCGAGCGGGCGGACGGCGCGCGCGTCATCCATGCCGAGATGCGCGCCCACCGCACCGAGGCCGAGATCTCCGGCGAGCCGTCCTCGACCGTGGTCGCCGTCACCCGCGACGTCACCGAGCACCGCCGCTACGCCGAGGAGCTGGAGCGTGCCCGCGCCGACGCCGAGCGCGCCAACGAGGTCAAGACCCGCTTCCTCGCCAATGTCAGCCATGAGCTGCGCACGCCGCTCAACGCCATCATCGGCTTCTCGCAGCTCCTGGCCGGCGAGGGCGCGATGGTGCTCGGCCCCGAGCGGGCGCGCGAATACGCCGGCATCATCGGCCAGTCGGGCCAGCACCTTCTGGAGGTGGTCAACACCCTCCTCGACATGAGCCGGATCCAGAGCGGCAATTTCGACTACGCCCCCGAGACCGTCGACATCGCCGCCCTGGTGCGGACCTGCTGCGACCTGATGCAGCTGCGCGCCGACGCCGCCGGCATCACCCTGGTGCGCGGCCGCGACGCGGCCCCCGTCGAGATCGTCGCCGATCCGCGCGCCTGCCGGCAGATGCTCATCAACCTGATCTCGAACGCCGTGAAGTTCACCCCCGCCGGCGGCCGGGTGGAGGTCGCCCTCCACCGGACGCGCGCCGGCCTCGAGCTGTGCGTCTCCGACACCGGCATCGGCGTGGCGCCGGCCGATCTCGCCCGGCTCGGCACCCCGTTCTTCCAGGCCGGCGGCGGCTACGGCCGCAGCCACGAGGGCACCGGGCTCGGGCTCTCCGTGGTGCAGGGTCTCGTCGGCCTGCACGGGGGCGCCATCGCCATCGCCAGCGCGCCGGACGAGGGCACCGCCGTCACCGTCTCGCTGCCGGCCGAATGCCGCAAGCCCGGCGGCCTGCCGGCCCCGGCGCCCATCACCACCTCGCCCCGCCGCATCGGCGCCGCCCTGTCGGCGGAGCGCGTCGTGCGCCTGCCGCTGGGGCTGTTCGACGCCGAGCCGGAGGCGGACATGCGGCCGGCCTCGGAAGCCTCGGTTCCGGCGGCGTTCCGGCGGGCCGGATGAGCGGAGAGCGACAGGAAGCGACCATGCGCGAACCGACGAGACCGCGGGACTTCCGGGAGATCAGCCTCTCCGGCGAGACGCGTCCGGCCGTGGCGGCACGGCGCCGGCCGGCGCCGGGCCGGGCGGCCTCCGCCGCCGGCGGCGCGGGTGCGGCCGTCCTCGGATTCCTCGGCGGCACGCTGCGCCTCTGCCGCGCCCGGCCGGGCGAGGTGGTCGGCTCGCTGGCGGCCCTGGCGGCGGTGAGCGCCGTGGCGCTGAACGCCCTCGGCTCCCAGGTCGGCCCTCACCCGGCGCCGATCCTGCCGAAGATGGCCCTGAAGGAGACGCCCGCCCGCAAGGCGCCGGCCGACAAGCCGGCCCAGGCTGCCGCCGCCGAGCCGGCCCCCGCCAGGGCCCTCCCCGCGAAGGAGACGGCTCCCGCCAGGACCGCGCCGCAGAAGCCCGACGCCATCGCCGACCTGCTGCGCGCCGACGAGACCACGGCCTCCGTGACGCCGAAGCCCGAGCGCTCCGTCATCCAGGCGCAGAAGGCCCTGGCCAAGCTCGGCTACGGCCCGCTCAAGGCCGACGGCGTGATGGGCGCGAGCACCCGCGCGGCCATCGAGAAGTTCGAGAAGGACCGCAAGCTGCCCGTGAAGGGCGAGGCCGGCGGCCGCACCCTGCGCGAGCTCGCCGCCCGCGCCGGGCTTCCTCCGGGCTGATCGCGCCGGGCCGATTGCACCGGGCGGCGCCCCGGTGCATGCCGGGCCCATGCCCCGCCTGCGCTCCGATTTCTTCGTCGCCGCCCATCTGCGCCGCCTGAACGGCCTGACCATCCCGGCCGTGCAGCGCCGCCGGGGCTCGCCGGAGGCGGGCGCCATCTTCGTCAAGGTCGACCGTCTCGACGGCACCGCCGACCTCTACGGCCCCGCCCCCCAGGCGCTCTTCACCGACGCGGATTCGGGCGACCGCCGCTTCTCGGCCCTCGTCTCGCGGGGCACGCCCCTCGACGTGGAGGAGCGGCTGGCGAAGGAGATCCGCTTCGACGAGGATCTCTGGATCGTCGAGATCGACGACCGCGAGGGCCGGCACTTTCTCGACCTCGCCGACTGAGCGCGGCACCGCCGTCGGGTTTTACGATTGCGGCGGATGCGTTTGGCGCAGCCCGGCGCCCCTCCCCCCTCTGCGGGAGAGGGTGGCCCGCGAAGCGGGTCGGGAGAGGGGAACGACCTTTCCGGACACGGCGCTCCCCTCACCCGACCCTCGCTCACGCGAGGCCCACCCTCCCCCGCAAAGGGGGGAGGGAGAGACCGTGGAGCGCATCGACCGGAAGCCATTCCTCGCGGCCGGCCCCCTCCCCTGACCTCTGCCTATCGCCGCCCCGCTTGACGGCGCGCATCACCTTGGCTCATTGATATAGCATAAGCTATAATGATGAGCCTGGGAGAATTCCGATGCCCTACCACCCACCGCTCCGGCGATGCAGGGCGCGGCGCGTCCTCGCCCTGGCCGCGCTCTGTCTCGTCGCGGCCGGGGCGGCGGCCGCCGAGGGCCACGCGCCGGGCGACATCGACAGCGAGCACCTGTTCGGCTTCACGGAAGGGTCGGATCTCGGCGCGCCGGGGGAGATCGAGCTCGAATGGGACGTGACCGGACGCGCCGGAAAGCGGGCCGGCCGCTTCCGCGCCCTCGACAGCGGCATCGCCCTGAAGATGCCGCTGACGGCCGATTTCCGGCTCGCGCCCGGCCTCACCTTCGCGGCCCACGACACCGCCCTGGCCGGAGCGCCGGCCCGGACGAGCGGCGGGCTCAACGGTGCCGTGCTGGAGACCCGGCTGCGGCTGCTCGACCGCCGCGCGGCGCCGTTCGGGCTGACATTCAGTGCCGTGCCGTCCTATGCCGGCATCGATGGCGGCTCGGGGCTCGCGGCGACGGGCTTCGGCGGCGAGTTCGGGCTGCTGGCCGACGCCGAGCTGGTTCCGGGGCGGCTGGTGGCGGCGGTGAACGCCGGCTTCGGCCTCTCGGCCACGACCCTCAACGCCACCGGCGAGCGCTTCCCGGTCTCGGGGATCGAGATCGCCGGAGCGCTGGCCTACCGGGCCGAGCCCGGCCTCTTCCTCGGCGGGGAGATGCGCTACGCCCGCGCCTATGAGGGCCTTACCCTCGACCGGCTGGCGGGGGAGGCGTTCTATCTCGGCCCGACCCTCTACGCCGTCCTGTCGCCGAGGACCTGGATCTCGCTCACCTGGAACGTCCAGATGGCGGGACGGGCCGCCGGAGAGCCCGGCCCCCTCGATCTCTCCGTGTTCGACCGCCACCAGATGCGGATGCGGGTCGGCTACACGTTCTGAGCGCCCCTACCCCCAGAGCGCGGCCTGCGGCGGGTGGATCAGGCTGCCCTCGAAGAGCAGGCCCGGCTCGCGGTCGCGGGCGAGAAGCAGCGGGCCGTCAAGGTCGACGTAATCGGCATGGTGGGCGAGCAGCATCGCCGGCGCCATGGCGAGGGAGGTGCCGACCATGCAGCCGATCATCAGCGAGAGCCCGCGCGCGCGCGCCTCGTGCGCGAGCATCACCGCCTCGGTGAGGCCGCCGGTCTTGTCGAGCTTGATGTTGATGGCGTCGTAGCGCCCGGAGAGCGCGTCGAGCCCGGCGCGGTCGTGCAGGCTCTCGTCGGCGCAGATCGGGATCGGGCTGGCGATGTCCGCGAGCGGCGCGTCGGCATCGGAGGGCAGCGGCTGCTCGATCAGGCCGACCCCCGCCGCGAGGCAGGCCGCGAGATTCGCCTCCAGCGTCTCCGGCCGCCACGCCTCGTTGGCATCGACGATGAGGCGCGAGTCCGGCGCGCCCCGGCGCACGGCGGCGATCCGCTCGGGATCGCCCTCGCCGCCGAGCTTCACCTTGAGGAGCGGGCGATGCGCGGCGGCGCGGGCCGCCGCCTCCATGCTCTCGGGCGTGCCGAGGCTGAGCGTATAGGCCGTGATCGCCGGCCGGGGCGCCTCCAGCCCCAGGATCTCCCAGGCCGGGCGGCCGAGGCTCTTGGCTTCCAGGTCGAGCAGCGCGCAGTCGAGCGCGTTGCGCGCGGCGCCTGGCTTCATCCGCTCGGCGAGCTCCGCGCGGGTGATCCCGGCGGCGATCGCCTCGCCTTGAGCCCGGATCGCCTCGGCGACGCCCTCGACGGTCTCGTGGTAGCGCGCATAGGGCACGCATTCGCCCCGGCCCGCGACGGCGTCGTCCTCGATCCGCACTGTCACCACCACCGCCTCCGTGCGGCTGCCCCGCGCGATGGTGAAGGCCCCCGCGATCGGGAAGCGCTCGACGGCGACGACGAGGCACCGGCTCATGCGGCTGTCCCGGTCTCGGGGAACTCGGCGAGGAGCCGGTCCACCAGCCCCTCGACGCCGAAGCGCACCGGGTCGGTGGCGGGCAGGCCGTATCCCGCCTCCAGCTCGGCGAGCAGCGCCCGCGCGGCCGGCTCGTCCAGCGCCTGCGTGTTCACGGCGATGCCGGTGGCGCGGATGTCCGGGTTGGTCAGCCGGCCGAGCTGGACGTTGAGGTCGATCACCTCGCGGATCGTCGGCAGGGCGTGCTTCACGCCGCGCATGGTGGTGCGGGTCGGCTCGTGGCAGACGACGAAGGCATCGGCCTGGGCGCCGTGCAGCAGCCCGAGGCTCACCCCCGCGAAGGACGGGTGGTAGAGCGAGCCCTGCCCCTCGATGAGGTCCCAGTGGTTCGGATCGGCGGCGGGCGAGATCGACTCGACGGCGCCGGAGATGAAATCCGCCACCACGGCGTCGATGGCGACGCCCCGGCCGGAGATGAACACGCCGGTCTGGCCGGTGGCGCGGAAATCCGCATCGAGGCCGCGCGCGCGCATGCCCTTCTCCAGCGCGAGCACCGTGTACTTCTTGCCGACGGAGCAGTCCGTCCCGACGGTGAGCAGGCGCTTGCCCGGCCGCCTGGTGCCCTTGCCGGTGGGGAAGGTCTCGGCGGAGAGCCGCACGTCGTGCAACGCCCGGCCCCCGGCTTGCGCGGCCTCGGCGATGGCCGGCACCGAGCCGAGCCGGACATGCAGGCCGCTCGCCACGTCGAGCCCGGCATGGAGCGCCTTCACGATCTCGTCGACCCAGTGCGGCGGCAGCACCCCGCCGGCATTGACGACGCCGATCACCATCGTCTTGCAGCCCTTGGCGACGGCCTCCTCCAGGGTGAGATCGGGGATGCCGAGATCGGCGGCGCATCCGGGCAGGCGAAGCTGCCCGACGCACCATTCGGGGCGCCAGTCGGCGATGCCGAACGCGGTCTTGGCGGCCAGCCGGTCGGGCACGTCGCCGAGGAACATCAGGTAGGGCGTGGCGATCTGCATGGGTCTCGTCCGTGACCTCGGCGCGGGGCGGGCGGCCCTTTGTATGGGGCGGTGCCGCCGGGCTGGCAATGCGCCGCGGCCCGGCATCAGCCATGCGGGCGCGGCACGTATCGGCGCCCTTGCAAATGCCTTGCCCGCGCCGCCCCCGTCCCGAGGACGGCCTTGCGGCGGCCGGCGAGTTGGGGTGTTCTCGCGGCCTGCACTCCAGGAGACGCTTGCGCGATGAGGATGTACGGCAACTGGCGCTCGGCGGCCGCCTTCCGGGTGCGCGTCGCGCTGAACCTCAAGGGCATCCCCTGCGAGGAGATCTTCATCGACCTCGATGCCGGCGACCAGCACGCGCCCGCGTTCCGGGCGATCAACCCGCAGGGGGCGGTGCCGGCGCTGTTCGACGGCGACGGACCGCCGCTGACGCAGTCGCTCGCGATCCTCGACTATCTGGAGGAGACCCATCCGAACGTGCCGCTGCTGCCGGCCGATCCCCGCGAGCGCGCCCGCGCCCGCTCCCTGGCGCAGCTCGTCGCCTGCGACACGCATCCGCTCTACGTGCCGCGCGTGCGCACCTACCTGATGGAGGAATACGGGCTCCCGAAGGAGCGCATGCTGGATTTCGTGCGCCACGTCTTCGTCACCGGCCTGACCACGCTGGAGACCCGGCTCTCGACGGAGGACGGCACCGGCCGCTTCTGCCAGGGGGACGCGGTCAGCCATGCCGATCTCTGCCTCGTCAGCCTGTGGGTCGGCACCGGCATCTTCGGCGTGGACCGGGGGCCCTTCCCCACGGTGGGGCGCATCGCCGAGAGCTGCCTGTCCCTCGACGCCTTTGCCAGGGCGCATCCGCTGAAGCAGCCCGGCGCGCCGGCGCCCTGAGCGGGGCGCGGGCCGGGGACGAGGCCGGCCTCCCTGGAATCCTTCGGGATTGATGCCTAAGCTCGGAACAGCGCGGGGCAACCGCGCGAGGGGGGAGTCGCGGACGCATGGTACCGGGGGAGAACGAGAGCGGGCTGCATCGCATCGTGGTCGTCGGCGGGGGCGCCGCCGGGCTCCAGATCGCGACCCAGCTCGGCGACAGGCTGGGCGCGAGGCGCAAAGCCCATGTCACCCTGGTGGACCGGGCACGCACCCATATCTGGAAGCCGCTGCTGCACGAGGTCGCCGCCGGCAGCCTCGATGTCGGGCATCACGCGGTCGATTATCTCCACCACGCCCACGAGCATCATTTCCGCTACCGTATCGGCGAGATGACCGGGCTCGACCGGCAGGCCCGCACCATCCAGATCGCCGCGAGCAAGGACGCGGAGGGGCGCGAGGTCACGCCCGTGCGCGACATCCCCTACGACACGCTGGTGATGGCGGTGGGCTCCACCATCAACGATTTCGGCACCCCCGGCGTGGCGGAGAACGCCATCGCCCTCGACACCCAGGAGCAGGCGCTGCGCTTCCACCAGCGCCTCATCAACGGCATGCTGCGCGCCCATACCCAGGCCGGGCCAGTGCGGCCGGGGCAGCTCCACGTCACCGTGATCGGAGCCGGCGCCACGGGCACGGAGCTCGCCGCCGAGCTCCACCGCACCACGCGCCACGTCGCCGCCACCGGGCTCGACAGGATCGACCCCGACAAGGACCTCAAGATCACCCTGGTGGAGGCGGCCGACCGCATCCTCCCCGCCGTGCCCGAACGGCTCTCGGCGGAGGTGATGACGCTGCTCGCCGGCATCGGCGTCGACGTGCGCACCCGCGCCCGCGTCACGGAGGTGCGCGCCGACGGGGTCGCGCTGGCCGATGGCGGCTTCATTCCCTCGGAGCTGGTGGTGTGGGCGGCCGGCGTGAAGGCGCCCCCCTTCCTGCACGAGATCGGCGGCCTCGAGACCACGCGCAACAACCAGCTCGTGGTGACGCCGACGCTCCAGACCACCCGCGACCCGGACATCTTCGCCGTCGGCGACAACGCCTATCTGGTGGAGGCCGGCACCGACCGGGCGATCCCGCCCCGCGCTCAAGCCGCCCACCAGCAGGCGACCTACCTCGTCAGGGAGATCCCCCGGAAGATGGCCGGCGAGCCGCTGCCGCCGTTCAAGTACCGGGATTTCGGCTCGCTGGTCTCGCTCGGGCACTACAGCGCGGTGGGCAACCTGATGGGCTTCATCCAGGGGAAGAACATGTTCATCGCGGGGCTCTTCGCCCGCGTGATGTACCGCTCGCTCTACAAGATGCACGAGCGCGCCCTGCACGGCACCGTGAAGACCGCCCTCGACGCCATGGCCCGCACCCTCACCCGGCGCACGGTGGCGCGGGTGAAGCTGCACTGACGGCGCTCACGCCTCGAGCAGGCCGTCGAGGGAGGCGAGGACCGCGCGCGGGGCGAGGTCCGGGTATTCGTCGGGCGCGCCCGAGCGGTTGATCCAGACGGGGACGAAGCCGAAGGCGGCCGCCCCCGCCACGTCCCAGCGGTTCGAGGAGCAGAACACGACCTCGCCCGGCGCGAGGCCGAGCCGCTGCTCCACCAGGGCGTAGGCGCGCGGGCTGGTCTTGAAGATTCCGGCCCGCTCCACGGAGATCAGCGCGTCGAGGAGGCCGTCGATCCCGGCCGAGGCGGTCGCCCGCGCCAGCATCGGCGCGTCGCCGTTCGAGAGGACGGCGGTGCGCAAGCCCCGCGCCTTGAGGGCCGCGAGCGTGCCCGCGACCTCCGCATAGGCGTCGAGGTCGCGATAGGCGTCGAGCAGCGCGTCGCGGAGGCCGGGGTCGATCCCCGGAAAGCGGGCGAGCGCGTAGTCGAGGGCCCGCTCGGTGAGGGTCTGGAAGCTGGCGCTCCGGCCGGCGAGGCTCAGCACCCAGGTGTATTCGAGCTGCTTGACCCGCCACAGATCGGAGAGCGCCCCCGCCTCCGCGCCGATGGCGGCGGCATGGCGGCCCACCGCCGAATGCACGTCGAAGAGCGTGCCGTAGGCGTCGAAGACGACGGCCGCGACGGAGGACGACAGGACGCTCATCCGCGATGATCCTTCAGCTTCGGCGCAGGCGGAGGCCGAAGGCGGCGAGCGTCCCGGCGAGCAGCGCGCCGTAGACGACCACGCCGACGCCGCCAAGCAGCGCCAGCACCGCCACCTCGCGCAGATGCGGCAGCGCCGGCACGATGGCTTCCGCGAGCCCCATCCCGTAGAGCGCCACCCCGGCGAGCCCGGCGCAGGCGACGGCGACGCCGAGCACGGTGATGCCGAGGCTGCGGCCGGGCGCGGTCCAGTCGCGCTTCCAGGCGAGGGCGACGAGGAGCGCGAGGTTCACCCACTGGCTGACGGCGGTGGCCATGGCGAGGCCCATCACCCCGTAACGGCCAGTGAGCAGGATCTTCAGGAGGACGTTGATGCCGATGGCGGTGAGCGAGGCATAGAGCGGCGTCGCGGTGTCCTGGCGGGCATAGAAGCTCGCCACCGCGCTCCTCACCAGCACCACCGCCGGCAGCGCGATGCCGTAGGCGGCGAGCACGCCGGCCGCGCGCGCGGCGTCCTCCGCCCCGAAGGCGCCGCGCTGAAAGAGCGCCGTCACGATCGGGCCGGGGATGGTCAGGAAGGCCACGGCGAAGGGGGCCGAGAGCGCCAGCGAGAACCCCGCCGCCCGGTTCTGCGCCGCATGCGCGCCCTCGGTGTCCCCGGCCGCGAGCCGCCGGCTCATCTCCGGCAGCAGCACCGTGCCGGCGGCGATGGCGATGACGCCGAAGGGCAGCTGGTAGAGCCTGTCCGCGTAGTAGAGCGCCGAGACCGCGCCGGTGGGCAGGAAACTCGCGATGATGGTGTCGGCGAAGGCCGCGATCTGAAACCCCGCCGAGCCGATCACCGCCGGCCCGAGCACCTTGAAGAAGCGCGTCATGGCGGGGTCGGCGAGCGTCGGGCGGGTCAGGCCGGGCATCACGCCCCGGCGCCGGCAATCCCACCAGAGCAGCCCGAACTGGAGGATGCCGGAGACGGCCACGCCCCAGGAGGCGGCATAGGCCGCGTTCGGGAAGAGCCAGGTCGCCGACAGCGCCGCGAGCATGGCGACGTTGAGCAGGATCGGCGCGGCGGCGGCGGCGGCGAAGCGTCGATGCGCGTTGAGCACCCCGGAGAGCAGCGTCACCAGGGTCATGAACAACAGATAGGGGAAGGTGATCCGCGTCAGCGCGACGGCGAGGTCGAGCCGGGCCGGATCCTCGGAGAAGCCCGGCGCGAGCGCCCGCACCACCCAGGGCATCGCCGGCAGGGCGAGCGCCAGCAGCGCCACCTGCACGATCAGCATCAGGGTGAAGACGCGGTCGGCGAAGGTCTTCGCGTCGCCCTCGGCGCCGGCTTCCGCGAGCCGCGCGTAGGCCGGCACGAAGGCCGTGTTGAAGGCCCCCTCGCCGAAGATGGCCCGGAAATGGTTCGGCAGCCGGAAGGCCACGACGAAGGCGTCGGCCATGGGTCCGGCGCCCATCACGGCGGCCATCACCACGTCGCGCACGAAGCCGGTGGCGCGCGAGACCATCGTCCAGCCGCCGACGGAGAGGATGGAGCGGATCATGGCTGGCCGGTTTCTCCCTCCCCCCCCTGCGGGGGAGGGTACCCTGCGGAGCAGGGGGGGAGAGGGGAACGCCCTCTCTGGATAGCGCGCTCCCCTCTCCCGACCCTCGCCGACGCGAGGGCCACCCTCCCCCGCAGAGGGGGGAGGGACGAGCGCGAGATGGCGGTGTCTGTCGCGATGGAAATGATGACCCGTGCCCCGACCCGAACCGGGTCGGCCCGGCGGCGCGCATCAAGAGCCGGTTTCGGCCGCCGCCTCAAGGGGCAGCCGACCGCGACAGGAAAGCGCCGCGAACCCGATGGCCCGCGGCGCTCGATCACGTCCGAAAAAAACTACTTCGCGGCCGCCGCGTAGAGCTCCTCGACATGCTCCCAGTTCACGAGGTTCTCGATGAACGCCTTGAGGTAGTCGGGCCGGCGGTTGCGATAGTCGATGTAGTAGGAGTGCTCCCAGACGTCGACGCCGAGGATCGGCGTGGCGCCGTGCACCAGCGGGTTCTCGCCGTTCGGGGTCTTGAGGATGGCGAGCTTGCCGTCCTTGACCGCGAGCCAGGCCCAGCCCGAGCCGAACTGGCCGACGCCGGCGGCGATGAAGTCCGCCTTGAACTTGTCGGCGCCGCCGAGATCCTCGTCGATCTTCTTGGCGAGCGCGCCCGGAATGGCGCCGCCGCCGTTGGGCTTCATCCACTTCCAGAAATGGATGTGGTTGTAATGCTGGCCGGCGTTGTTGAAGAGCGCCTGGTTGGTGTTGTAGCTCGCCTTGACGATCTCCTCGACGCTCTTGCCCTTGAGGTCGGTGCCTTCCAGAAGCTCGTTGCCCTTGTCCACATAGGCCTTGTGGTGCTTGTCGTGGTGGAACTCGAGGGTTTCCTTGGACATGTACGGCCCCAGCGCGTCGTAGGCGTAGGGCAGTTCCGGCAGGGTGAAGGTCATCGTCGTCTCCGCTTGAAAAACGTCGGGCGCATCGGGACCGCGCCCCTTGAGGGGGCATCTCGCGGGCGGTCGCGGGGGACGCGGCAACCCGGAGGCGATGGCCCCTAGGTAAGTCGCGCGGCGCGGCCGACAACGCCTCTTGCCGCATGCGGGCGCCGCGCGGAAGCGCCGCCGGAGCCCCGGACACAGGGACTTTATCCACGGGGCCGATTCGGGAATTTTGCAAACGGACGCTTGGGCCTTAGTGTCTCGGGGCGCTGGACCACCGGCCTGACTGTCGAGAGTAGCATGATCGTCGCGCTGTTCGCGCTCGCCGCCGCCATGATGATCGGCGGCATCGCCTCGGTGATCCAGGGATTCCCCTTCGTCCGGCTGGAAAGCGGGCTCGCCATGACCATCGCTGGGGCCGGGGTCGCCTCGGCCGGCGCCGTGCTGTTCGGGCTCGGGGCCGTGGTCTCGGCGCTCAGGCGCGTCGAGGGCGCCCTCGAGTTCCGGCGCCTCGCCGAGGAGGTCCGCCCTCCGGCGCTCGCCGCTGCCAGCACCGAGGCGGCCATCGAGCCGCCGCCGGCCCCCGCTCCCCCGGCCGCCGCCGCGCTGCCCGGTTCCGCCCTGCCGGCGGCCGCGCTCGCCGGCCTCGCGGTCGGGGGGCTCGCCGGGTCGAGATCCGGGCGCGAGCCGGTCTTCGACGGGTCGACCTTCGGCACGCCCGCCCCCGGCGATCCGCCGCTGCCGGATTTCGGGCATCCGCAGCCCGCGCCGGAGGACGAGCTCCATGACGGCGGCGAAATGCAGGACGGAGATATCCGGCGGCAGGCCGCGTCGGAGGCCGAGCCCGAGCTTCCGCTGCCTGTCCCGCCCGAGACCCTGGCGAGCCTCGACATCCCCGAGGCGACGGCCACAGAGCCGGCCGAGCGGGAGGAGCCGGCGTCCGAGCGTGAGATCGCGGCCGAGGAAGACCTCTTCGCCGGCCCCGAGCCGCTGCCGCCCCCCCCCGGCCTGCCGGTCCGGCAAGAGCCCGAGCAGGAGCCGGAGCCGGCCGAGGACGAGGCGCCCGCCCTGCGCCCGTCGCTGATCGCGGAGGAGCCGCGGCCGGAGCCCGCCCCGGAGCCGGACCGGAAGCCGGAGCCCGCGCCGGCCCGCGAGGTCGTCGGCACCTATGCGTCGGGCGGCAACACCTACGTGATGTATTCGGACGGGGCGATCGAGGCGGAGACCCCGCGCGGGCGCTTCAGCTTCGGCTCGCTGGACGAGCTGAAAGCCTTCGTGGAAGCCGGCGGGGAGGCCGATCGCGGCGCCGCCTGAGCGCGCTCACTCAGGCCAGCGGGTTGAGCGCCTCGTTGCGCTCGGGCATCGGCGCCAGCATGGTCAGCCGGAACCCTTCCGGGGGGTAGTCCGTCGTCACCTCGGCCTGGACCTGCGTGGTGAGCACACGCTGGAGCAGGCGCGAGCCGAAGCCCTGCCGGCGCGGCGGCGCCACCGGCGGCCCGCCGCTCTCGCGCCAGTCGAAGCGCAGCGTGCCGTTGGGCCCCCGCGGCAGCAGCTCCCAGGTCACGGCGAGGCGGCCCGCGCGCGCCGAGAGCGCCCCGTATTTCACCGCGTTGGTGGTGAGCTCGTGGATCGCCATGCCGATGGGCACCGCGATCTCCGAGGTCAGGTCGACGGGCGGCCCGTCGAGCCGCACGCGCGCGTCGAGCAGGGCGCCCTCGTCGGCCTCCGCATAGGGCTTCAGCTCGTTGACGAGCAGCCCGCGCAGGTCCGCCGTCTGCCAGGTGTCCTCGGTGAGCACGGAATGGGTGTGGGCGAGCGACATGATCCGCCCGACGAAGGCGTCGTAGAAGGTCTCGATGCTCGAGGCGTTGCGCGCCGTCGAGCCGACGATGGCCTGCACCGTGGCGAGCGTGTTCTTCACCCGGTGGTGCAACTCGCGGATCAGCAGCGTCTGCCGCTCCTCGGCACGCCGCTGGTCGGTGACGTCAGCGACGACGCCGATGAGCCGGCGCGGCAGCCGCCGGGGCGCGTCCCGCTCGAACTGTCCGGCCATGTCGATGACGCGCCAGGCCCCGTCGCTCTTGCGGCGGATGCGGGCGGTGACGTGGAGGATCTCGTCCTCCTTGAGCGCCCGCGAGATGGCGAGCCGGACGGCGGCGCGATCCTCCGGGTGGAGGATCTCGTAGAGGAACTCGGTCTTGCCGACGGTGCCGTCCTCGGGGGAGCGCCCGAAGATCGAGAACATCCGCTCGTTCTCCCAGATCGCCTCGTCCTCGAGCATGTGCCACTCGAAGATGCCGAGCCGGGCGAGAGAGGTCGCCACGCGCAGGCGCTGCTCGCGGCCGGTGAGGGCGTCGCGCGCCTCCACCCGCGTGGTCACGTCCTGGAGCACGCCCACCATGCCGGCGAGCGTGCCGTCCGCCGCCCTCACCGGCTCGCCGCGCGCGCCGACCACGATCGCGCGGCCGTCCTGGGCGCGGTGCATGCGGCATTCGAGGGTGTAGTGCCGCCCCCGCGCGAAGGCGCGGGCGAGGATGCGGCGGACCCGCCTCGCCTCGCCGGGCGCGAACATCGCCCGCAAGGCCGGCCATGTCAGCGAGGGTCCCGGCGGATGGCCGAGGATCTGGGCCGCTCGGCGGGACAGGATGAGGCGCCCGCTCGCCGTGTCCCAGCGCCATTCGCCGAGACCGGCGGCGGTGAGCGCGGCGCGGTTCTGCTCGGCGCGCACCGCCTCGTCGGGATCGACCTCCTCGACCACCAGCACGGCGCCGTTGGCGCGCACCCGCACGTCGAGGGGAGCGCCGTCCGCCCGGCGCCAGGTCTCGATGCCGTTGCCGCTCGCGGGCGCGTCGCGCAGGCTCGCGACGGGGCGGCCGGCGAGCGTTCCCGGCCGGTATCCGAGGAGACCGCAGAGGGCGGCATTGGCGTCGCGGACCGTCAGGCCGTCGACGGAAAGGACGGCGAGCCCCACCGCCGCCTCCGCGAAGGCGGCGCGGTGCAGGTCTTCCGTCGCCTCCGGGTCTCGCTCAGCCCTCTCGCCCAAACCCCGCCCTCGATACGCGTGACGCCTTCGCGGCGGGCCTGTCCGCCACCGAGCTTCCGGCCGCGCCGAACATGGGCGCGTTGCGGGACAGCGGCAAGAAGGCTCGGCGAACGGCTTGGCCTTAAGCATATGGGCTGGCTGCCGTCCGCCGCAGCCGGGAGGCCCCTCAGACCTTGCGCTCGAAGGTCAGATAGGTCGGGCGCCGGCCCGCCGCGACGGCCTTGGCCTCGTAGCGGGTGCCGGGCCAGTCCGGGAACGGCGTCGTCCAGTCCGCCGAGCGGGCGGCGGTCCATACGAGCGCCGGGCAGCGCGCCGTCCGCACCAGCACCCAGCCGGCATAGTCGTCGATGTCGCTCGCGAACCGGAACAGCCCGCCGGGCTTCAGCACGCGCGCGATCTCGGAGAGCGATTCGTCGGAGACGAAGCGGCGCTTGCGCTGCCGGCGCTTCGGCCAGGGATCGGGATAGAGCAGGTAGACCCGCTCCAGGCAGGCATCGGGGAGCGCGGCCAGCAGCGCGGTGGCGTCCTCGTCGTGGATGCGCACGTTGCGCAAGTCCTCGTCGTCGATCCGGCGCAGCAGCTTGACGACGCCGTTGAGGAAGGGCTCGGCCCCGACGATGCCGATCTCGGGATGGGCGGCGGCCTGGGCGGCGAGATGCTCGCCGCCGCCGAAGCCGATCTCCAGCCAGAAGGCCCGCTTCGGCCCGGCGAACAGCGCCGCCGGATCGAGTTTTTCGCCGGCGGGCGGCAATGGCACCCGCAAGTCGGGCAGCAGCCCGGCGAGACGCTCCTCCTGGCCGGCGCGCAGGCGCTTGCCCTTGCGGCGGCCGAAGAAGGCGCGCTCGGTCTCGGCCCCGCCCGTTCCGGGAGGGGTGTCGTCCCCACCCGGAGCCATGGCTTACGAAAGGGCGGACTTGAGGCTGTCGGCGAGGTCGGTCTTCTCCCAGGAGAAGCCGCCATCGGCCTCCGGCGCCCGGCCGAAATGGCCGTAGGCGGAGGTGCGCGCGTAGATCGGTTTGTTGAGGCCGAGCTTCGTGCGGATGCCGCGGGGCGACAGGTCGATGGCGTCCATCAGGACGGCTTCGAGCCTGGCCTCGTCCACGTTGCCGGTGCCGTGCAGGTCGACATAGATCGACAGGGGCTTGGCCACGCCGATGGCGTAGGAGAGCTGGATGGTGGCGCGGCGGGCAAGGCCGGCGGCGACCACGTTCTTGGCGAGGTAGCGGGCGGCATAGGCCGCCGAGCGGTCGACCTTGGTCGGGTCCTTGCCCGAGAAGGCGCCGCCGCCATGGGGCGCCGCGCCGCCATAGGTGTCGACGATGATCTTGCGGCCGGTGAGGCCGGCATCGCCGTCGGGACCGCCGATCACGAACTTGCCGGTGGGGTTGACGTGCCAGACGGTGCCCTCGTTGATCCAGCCCTGCGGCAGCGCCGCGCGGATATAGGGCTCGACGATGGCGCGCACGTCCGCCGAGTCGAGGGACTCGTCGAGATGCTGGGTGGAGAGCACGATCTGCGTGGCCTCGACCGGGCGGCCGTCGGCGTAGCGCACCGTCACCTGGCTCTTGGCGTCGGGGCCGAGCTTGGCGGCGTCGCCCTGCTTGCCCTTGCGGGCGTCGGCGAGGTCCTTGAGGATCTTGTGGGCGTAGAAGATCGGGGCCGGCATCAGCTCCGGGGTCTCGTCGGCGGCGTAGCCGAACATGATGCCCTGGTCGCCCGCGCCCTCGTCCTTGTTGCCGGCGGCGTCGACGCCCTGGGCGATGTCGGCGGACTGGGCGTGCAGGTAGATGGCGACGTCGTTGTTCTTCCAGTGGAACCCGGCCTGCTCGTAGCCGATGTCCCTCACCGCCTCGCGGGTCAGTTCCTCGAGGTCCTTGAAGGTCACGGAATCGGGGCCGCGCACCTCGCCGGCGATCACCACGCGGTTCGTCGTCGTCAGGGTCTCGACGCCGAGGCGGGCCTCCGGCATCGCGGAGATGTAGGCGTCCACGACGGTATCGGAGATCCGGTCGCTGACCTTGTCGGGATGCCCCTCGGAGACGGATTCGCTGGTGAACAGGAAGTCTGAACGCGGCATCGGTGCACCCCCGTTTCGGGCACGCCCCCATGCTCGCGGCGCTTGACCCGGATTCGGCAGCCGGCTTCTCGCACCCACGAAAAGGCCGGTCAAGGCGGAATGCCGAACGCGTCCGGTATAACGGACGCGACCGCCTCAGCCGTTCAGCTTCTGGTCCAGCACCTTCACGGCGGCGGCGAAGTCGCGGCGCGCCTCCTCGTTGAAATGCTCGGCGACGTATTGCGCCACCACCTCGGCGAGGCCCTGCCACTGGCCGCCGGCGGCATAGCTCGCCTGGGCGTCCTCGCCGAAGCCTTCGCAGGCGGCGGCATCGAAGCGGGTCATGCCCTGGAAGAAATAGTCCACCGGCATGCCGGTCATGCGGGCGATGATGTCGAGATGCACCGCGCTGATCCGGTTGGTGCCCTTCTCGTATTTCTGAACTTGGGCCGCGGAGATGCCGAAGTTCTTCGCGACGCTACGCTGGGTCAGCGAGGCACGGCGGCGCTGTTCGGCAATACGCTGACCGATATACTTGTCCCGATCGTCGGGTTTTTGCCCTGCCATTGGACGTCCTGCGTCGGCGCGCCCCCCTCGATCAACATCCGCGTCGATCCGCGCGAGCTGAGCCATATTCTGCGACACGCCGTTTGTCACGCTGCGGGACGGCGGTTCGGTAATGCGCATTGACTCGCGGCGCCTGACCCGCAGGTGAACGCTTCGCGCGGCGCGGACCGGCACGACAACGGGGCCGCCGGACGCGGGCGGCGCGAGGCGGTCACATCCCCCGGTCGGGCACTCTCTCGGACGGATCGCGTCCGTCGTGCCAGTCCCGCAGGGCGGACAGGGTGACGACGCCGCCGGGCCAGGAGACCCCGGCGATGTGGCCATGGGGATGGCCCGGCTCGCCGAGATCGGAGATCGCCGAGAAGGCGCCGTCGAGGCGGTGGCTCGGGGTGTAGCGGCTGCGCGTGGCGATCACCGGCAGGCCGGCGTCGAGGGCAGAGCGGATGCCGGCGGCGGAATCCTCGAAGGCGACGGCCTCGTCCGGGCCGATCCCGAGCCGCTCCAGGGCGAGCAGGAAGATGTCGGGGGCCGGCTTCTTGCGCGCCGCCTCATCGCCGGCCGCGATCACGTCGAAGGGCCGGGCGCCCTCGGGGAAGTTCGCGTCGAGCAGCGCGTCGACATTCGGGCGGCTGGTGGTGGTGGCGATCGCGAGCGCCATGCCCGCCGCCTTCGCCTCGGCCACCAGCCGGGCGATTCCGGGGCGCAGCCGCAGCACGCCGGATTCGACGAGGCCGCCATAGATGCGGGTCTTGAGCCCGTGGATCTCGGGCAGCCGCGCGAGCAGCGCCTCCGCGTCGCGCGGATGCGCCGTCTCGACGTAATGGGCGAAGCGTTCCTTGCCGCCCATCACCCGCAGCAGGTCGGCGTAGAGCGCCGGCTCCCATTGCCAGGGCAGGCCGAGCGCCGAGAAGGCGCGGTTGAACGCCTGCCGGTGCAGGTCCTCGGTCTCGGCGAGCGTGCCGTCGACGTCGAAGACCAGCGCCTTCAGCACGAGAGCGTCCCGCCGGACGCCGCCTCGGCGCCGGCGCGGATCGCGGCGATGCGCGAGACATAGGCCGAGGGGCCGTCGCGGAAGACGGCGTTGCCGGCGACGAAGACGTTCGCGCCCGCCGCCGCCGCCCGGCCGACGGTCTGCGCGTCGATGCCGCCGTCGACCTCGATGTCGACGGCGCGCCCCGCCGTCATGGCGCGCACCCGCGAGACCGTCTCCAGCGCGCTCTCGATGAAGCTCTGGCCGCCGAAGCCGGGATTGACGGTCATCACCAGCACGAGGTCGAGCATGTCGATGAGCGGCTCGACGGCGCTCGCGGGGGTGCCCGGATTGATCGCGAGCCCCGCCCGCTTGCCGAGCGCCCGGATGGTCTGGAGCGAGCGATGCGCGTGCGGCCCGGCCTCCGCATGGACCGTGATGGTGTTCGCCCCCGCCTCGGCGAAGGCGGCGAGGTAGGGATCGGCCGGGGCGATCATCAGGTGCACGTCGAAGGGCTTCTGCGTGTAGCTCCGCAGCGCCTTGATGACCGGCGGCCCGAAGGTGAGGTTGGGCACGAAATGCCCGTCCATCACGTCGAGATGGATCCAGTCGGCGCCGGCCGCGTCCACGGCGCGCACCTCCTCGCCGAGGCGGGCGAAATCCGCCGAGAGGATCGAGGGGGCGATGATCGGGTGTCTCATGGGGTCTTTTCGCGAGGGTTCCGGAGCTGACGGGACGGCGGCTCAGGCTTCGAGGCAGCCCATCGCCCTCGCCACCTGGTCCGGCGGCACCGGATAGGCGATGTCCGTCCGGTAGAAGAAGTCGTCGTAGCCCATCTGAAGGCCGACATAGCCGAACCGGCCGAGATACTCACGCACCTTGGCCTGACGCTCCGGCGAGCAATCGTGCTCGATGGTCATGAGCTTGATCGTGTAGCGGGAGAAGTCGATTCCGGTGAGGATGTCGTATTCCGAGCCCTCGACGTCGAGGGACATGTACTCGATCCCGGAAGGCGCGCCGAAACGGTCGAGCAGGTCGGTCGGGCTGACGGTCTCGACCTCGATCACCCGCTGCGTAGCCTGGGTTCGGACGCGGGCGTTGCTGTCGCCGTCCTTGAGGTGCTCGAAGCTGCTGAGGCCATGGGCGTCGACCATGGTCAGCACCTCGCGCGAGCGCGACCACAGCGCCGAATTCACGCAGATCGCGGTCCGCTCGGCGCAGAGCGTCGGATAGTAGGTCGGGTTCGGCTCGACGCAGATCCCCCGCCAACCGAGCTCGCGCTCGAGATAGAGCGTGTTCGACATGTCCTTGCCGTCGAACGCCCCGAAATCGAGGAAATACCCGCCGCGCTGCCCGGCGAAGACCCGCGCGACCCAGGCGTCCTGGCCGAGGTCGCCGACGAAATGCGGCCGAGCCTTCTTCTTGCGCAGTCCAAACATGGCGTCCCCCCGGACGGTACATTCGCCGCCTCCGACACAACGCGCCGTCCGGTCCGGCGGCATCCTGTCGGTGCGGATTGTCTTGCAAGAACTTGGGCTCCCGTCACGAAATGGGAAGAGCCCTCACGCCAGCCTGCGCCGCCGCTCCACCAGTTGCATGATGATCGGCGTCAGGATGAGCTGCATGGCGAGGTCGAGCTTGCCGCCGGGGATGACGATGGAGTTCGCCCGGCTCATGAAGCTGTCGTGCAGCATCGAGACGAGGTAGCTGAAATCGATGCCCTTCGGGTCGCGGAAGCGGATCACCACCATCGATTCGTCGGCGGTGGGGATCCAGCGGGCGATGAAGGGGTTCGAGGTGTCCACCGTCGGCACCCGCTGGAAGTTGATGTCCGTCCAGGAGAATTGCGGGCAGATCGTCTGCACGTAGTCGGGCATCCGGCGCAGGATCACGTCGGTGACGGCCTCGGTGGAATAGCCGCGGAACGAGCGGTCCCGGTGCAGCTTCTGGATCCATTCGAGGTTGATCACCGGCACCACGCCGATTTTCAGGTCGGGATAGCGGGCGATGTCGACGCTGTCGTTGACCACGCAGCCGTGCAGGCCCTCGTAGAAGAGCAGGTCGGAGCCCGGCGCGAACGCCTCCCAGGCGCTGAAACGGCCGGGCTTCACCCCGTAGAGCTCCCCGTCCGCCCGGCTATGGGCGTAGTGGCGGGTGCGGCCCGTGCCCGACTCGCCGTAGATGCGGAAGACCTCCTCCAGCTCCGGCAGCAGGTTCGCGCGGGGCGCGAAATGCGAGAGCGTCGGCTCGGCCGCCATCATCGCCCGCATGGTCTCGCGGTCGTAGGCGTGGAAGGCGTCGCCCTCGATATAAACTGCGCTCACGTCCTCGCGTCGAAAAATCTGCTCGAAGGTGTTGCGCACGGAGGTGGTGCCGGCCCCCGAGGAGCCGGTCACGGAGATGATCGGGTGGCGTGCCGACATCGGCGGGGGCCGAGGTCAGCCGCGGATCAGGCCGCGCTGGCCGAAGAGCGGCGAGCGGCCGGCGGCGTGGTTGCGCCCGCCGTAATACTTCGCCACGCACTCGACCTCCTCCGTCGAGCCGAACACCAGGGGCGAGCGCTCGTGGATGCCCGTCGCCTCGATGTCGAGGATGCGGCGCTCGCCGTTGGTGGCGCCCGCGCCCGCCTCCTCCATCAGCATGGCGATGGGGGCGGCCTCGTAGAGGAGCCGCAGGCGCCCCTGCGCGTAGCCCTTCCGGGAATCGCCCGGATAGAGGAAAACGCCGCCGCGCATCAGCACGCGCTGCGCATCCGCCACCAGCGAGGCGAGCCAGCGCATGTTGAAGTCCTTGTCGCGCGGGCCGTCCGAACCCTGGAGGCAGTCCTCGATGAAGGCCTTCACCGGCGCGTCCCAATGGCGCGCGTTCGAGGCGTTGATGGCGAATTCCTTGGTGGAGGCCGGCACGGCGAGCGCCGGATGCGTCAGCCGGAAGGCGCGCGCCTCCCGGTCGAGGGTGAAGATCTGCGTGCCCTTGCCGAAGGTCACGACGAGGGTCGTCGCCGGGCCGTAGGTGACGAAGCCCGCCGTCACCTGCGTGCTGCCGGGCGTGGTGAAAGAGGCGATGGGGTTTGCCGCGTCCGACACCGCCGGGCGGATGCCGAAGATGGTGCCGACCGCCATGTTCACGCCGATATTCGACGAGCCGTCCAGCGGATCGACGGCGACGGCGAGCGGCGCGCCCGCGTTCAGCGCCATGACGCCCTCGGCCTCCTCGGAGGCGACCTCGGCCACGGGGGCGGAGCGGAGGGCGGCGGTGACGCGCTCGTGGGCGATGACGTCGAGCGCCTTCTGCACGTCGCCGTCGCTGTTCTGCTCCCCCGTCGCGGCGAGGTCGCCGGCCAGCGCCCCGCGCCCGATCACCTCGCTGATGTCGATGGCGGCCTCCGCGATGGCCGCGACCACCTTGGCCGCGTCGGACAGGCCGGCATCGAGCCCCGCGAGATACGCGTCGAGCTGCGTCCCGAGCGCCAGAGATCCCGTCATCGACCCGTTCCCCTCGTGAGGCGGCCGGCGCTCGGCGGCCGACCTCTTTCCGTCAGCCCTGATACAGGCGAAGCCGGCGCGATGATACCGCCCCGCTCGGCCCTCGCGCCAGGGGCGGCCCTCCCCGTCCGGCGGGAAGGAAAACTGATCCGTCTTGCGGGAACCTACAAAAAAACTAGAACCGCCGGATGCGCAACCTCTCCCTCAAGCAGCTTCAGGCGGTGGCGGCGGTCGCCCGGCTCGGGACGATGACGCGGGCCGCGCAGGAGCTCAACGTCACCTCCGCCGCGCTCTACGCGCGCATTCGCCAGCTCGAGGAGGAGGCGGGGCTGATGCTGTTCGACCGCACGCCGAACGGCCTCAAGCCGACGGATGCCGGCCGCGAGATGCTCTGGGCCATCGACAGCATCAACACCGTGCTGGAAACCTGCGCCGACCGCCTGCGAACCCTCAAGGGCGGCACCGGCGGTCGCGTCAGCCTCGGCGTCGTCTCGACGGCGAAGTATTTCGCGCCGCAGGTCATCGCCGGCTTCGTCGGGCGCTTCCCCGGCGTCGAGATCAACCTCACCGTGGGCAACCGCGGCGCCATGGTGGAGGCGCTGCGCAACTACGAGACCGATTTCGCCATCATGGGCCGCCCCCCGCGCGACTTCGCCATCGAGGCGGAGATCTTCGGACCGCATCCGCTGGTGCTGATCGCGGCGCCCGGCCATCCCCTGGTCGAGCGGCGCGACATCCCCCGCGCGGACCTCGCGGAGGAATCCTTCCTGGTGCGCGAGGACGGCTCCGGCACCCGCACGGTGTTCGAGGAGTTCATGGCCGGCATCATCATCCGCCGGGCGAAGCTCGTCATCGATTCCGGCTCGAACGAGACCATCAAGCAGGCGGTGATGGCGGGGCTCGGCATCGCGCTGCTCTCCGCCCACACGGTCTCAGCCGAGCTGGAGAGCGGCCGGCTCGCGCTGCTCGACGTGCAGGGCCTGCCGATCCGGCGCGACTGGTACGCCGTGCGCCGGGCCGACAAGACCCTCGGCCCCGCCGCCAACGGCCTGTGGGACTACATCGTCGAGGAGGGCGCGCGCTGGCTGCCGCGCCTGACCGTGACGGCGCCGGCCGAGAGCGGCGCATGAGCGGCATCGTCATCGCCGGCGCCGGCCAGGCCGGCTGCCATGCCGCCGCCTCCCTGCGCGAGGCCGGCTATGCCGGGCCTGTCACGCTGGTGGGCGAGGAGCCCTACGGGCCCTACCAGCGCCCGCCCCTCTCGAAGGCCTATCTCGCCGGCAAGACCGACGCCGCCGGGCTGGCGCTGCGCGCCGACGCGTTCTTTTCCGAGCACGCCATCGCGCTCCGGCTCGGCACGCGAGTTTCGGCCATCGACCGGGCCGGACGGGCGGTCGTCCTCGGGGACGGCGAGCGCCTCCCCTACGACCATCTCGTGCTGGCGCTCGGCGCCCGCAACCGGCCGTTGCCCGTGCCGGGCGCGGAGCTTGCCGGCATCCGGCAGTTGCGCGGGCTCGCCGACGCCGATGCCCTGAAGGAGGCGCTCTCGGGCGCTGCCCGCGTCGCCGTCGTCGGGGCCGGGTTCATCGGGCTCGAATTCGCCGCGGTCGCCGCCGCGCGCGGGCTCGACGTCGCCGTGGTGGAGGCCGCATCCCGGCCGATGGCGCGGGCGGTCTCCGCCGAGACCGGCGAATTCTTCCGCGCCGCGCACGAATCCGCCGGCATCCGCTTCCTGTTCGGAGCAGGCGTCGCCGCCTTCGAGGGGCGCGACGGGCGCGTCTCGGCCCTGCGGCTCGCGGACGGGAGCGCGCTGCCCGCCGATCTCGTCGTCGTCGGCATCGGCGTGCTGCCGAACGCGGAACTGGCGGCAGAGGCGGGGCTCGCCGTGGGCGACGGCATCCGCGTCGACGCGATGCTCGCCACGGACGACCCGGCGGTCTCCGCCATCGGCGACGGCGCCCGCTTCCCGAGCCCCTTCGCCGCCGGGCTGAGCGCGGACGGCACGGTGCGCATCGAATCGGTCCAGAACGCCATCGACCAGGGGCGCTGCCTCGCCGCGCGCTTGACCGGGCGCCCGGCGGCCTACACGGCCCTGCCCTGGTTCTGGAGCGACCAGGGCCGCCACAAGCTCCAGATCGCCGGGCTCGGCGGCCCGAACGATGCGAGCGTGATACGCGGCTCCGGGGAGGCGTTCTCCGTCTTCCGGTTCCGGGAGGGTGTCTTGCGCGCGGTCGAATCGGTCAACCAGGCGGGCGACCACATGATCGCGCGCAGGCTCATCGCCGCCGGCACGCCGCTCTCGCCCGAGCAGGCGGCCGATCCCTCCCTCGACCTCAAGGCGCTCGTGCTGCGCCCCCGCTGAGGGAGCTTAACGGTCGTTCTCCGTGGTTAGCGCGGACAGCCGCGTGCCCTCGTCGCCGCCTTCGGGGCGAAGCTGCACCCCCGGCGAGGCGCCCCCGGTGAACACGATGCCCTGCGCCATCAGCGCGCTGCGCAGCACCTCGATGCGGCCCGTGGGCGGATCGCCGGTGCCGGATTCGAAGGCGCGCAGGTCCGCCTCGCTCACGCCCGATCGCGCCGCCAGCTCCGCCTCGCTCCAGCCGAGCAGCCCGCGCGCGGCGCGCGACTGCGCGGCGCTGATCGTGGCCTCCGCCGCCGCGCCCTGTCCGCTCTCGTCCGATCCGGTCAAGCCCGCCTCCTTCGCGTCACGCTGCCCGCCCGCGCGGGATCGCCGGGACAACGGCGGCGCGTCGGGATCGTTTCCGAACGCAGGCTGCGCGAAGGCGAAGCGCGGGAAAACCCCCTTTCCGCACGGGCGCGACCACAATTGTGCTGAAATCTTATCGGATCGGCTTGACCCGCACGCCCCGGTTGCAGGCTCTCCCAAGAGGCCGACGCCGCGCGGTGAGATTCAAGGAAAGAAGGGGGCCGGACCATGAGAGCATACCTGTTCGCGGCGCTGGCTTGCGCCGTCGCCGCCGGGGCGATGACGGCTGCGGGCGAGGCGCGGGCGCAGGGGCTCAACGGCGCGACGGGCTTCGGCAAGGCGAGCCGCCGGCCGGACGAGGAGAAGCAGAAGCAGTACATCCCCGCCACCAAGCCGACGGAGAAGATCTTCCCGCTCGACTCCATCTGGACGGCGGTGAGCATCAACGGGAAGCCCTTCGGCGGCTCCGACCGGCCGAGCTTCATCATCGACAAGCAGTACCGCGCCCGCGGCTACGGCGGCTGCAACACCTTCGCCGCCACCGCCTTCCCGCTGCGCGAGCAGCATCTCGCGGTCGGCCCGCTCGCCCTCACCAAGAAGTCCTGCGACAAGAGCCTTCAGGCCTCCGAGCAGGCGTTCCTGGTGGCGCTGCGCACCGCCGCGCAGTGGGACCTCGTCGGCTCGCAGCTCGTCATCAAGAGCCCCAACGGCGAGCTGCGCTTCGACCGTGCCCTTTAAGGGCGCGTTGACCATGCCGGCATCGGTCGGGGCGGGATTCATCCTCCCTTGACCGTGCCCGGTGCCTGCTCGTCCCGTTCCAAGGGCGAGGCGGCGGATGCGCAAGGTGTTGGGTTCCGGGACCGGGCAGGCACGCTCGCTGGCCGAGACCGCCTATCTGCCGCGCAGCGCCCATACCGGCTCCACCTGGATCGCGCTCGGCGCGCCCCTCGGCGCCACCCTGATCCTCGTGGTCGCGCGGCTTCTCGGCGTCTGAAGCCCGCCCGCGCATGAGCGGGCCCCGGCCGATCCTCCACGTCATCTCCGGTCTGCGCACGGGCGGAGCCGAGACCATGCTGGTGGCGCTCTGCCGGGCGCTCCTGGCCCGAGGCATCCCGCAGATCGTGGTCAGCCTGACGGAGGGCGGCCCGAACGCCCCCGTCCTCGCAGGGCTCGGCGTCTCCGTGCACGCCCTCGCGCCGCGCGGCGTCCTCGGCGTTCCCGGCACGGTCTTGGCGCTCGCCCGGCTGATCCGCCGGGAGAAGCCCGCCGTCGTCCAGGGCTGGCTCTATCACGGCGACCTCTTCGCCGCCCTCGGCCACCGCCTCGCCGGCGCGCCGCGCGCCAGCCTGCTCGCCTGGGGCCTGCGCAACTCCGACATCGACCACGCCCGCTACGGCCGGCTGCTCGCGATCTGCGCCCGGCTCTCGCGCTGGCCCGGCCTCGTGGTCTCGAACAGCCGCGCGGGGCTCGATTTCCATCTGGGCCAAGGCTACCGGCCGCGCCGCGCCGCCGTCGTCGCCAACGGCATCGACACCGCCCGCTTCCGGCCCGATCCGTCCCTCCGCGCCGCTTTGCGGGCGGAGCTCGGGCTGGCGAAGGAGGCCGTGATCGCGCTCCACGCGGCGCGGCTCGACCCGATGAAGGATCACGCGACGCTCCTCGCCGCCGCCGCCACGCTCCCCGAGGTGAGCTTCCTCCTCATGGGCGCGGGCACGGAAGGCTTGAGCCTGCCCGCCAACGCCCAGGCGCTGGGCCGCCGCGACGACCCGGAGCGCATCGCGGCCGCCGCCGACATCGCCGTCTCGTCCTCGGCCTTCGGCGAGGGCTTTTCCAACGCGCTTGCCGAGGGCATGGCGGCCGGGCTCGTGCCGGTGGCCACGGATGTCGGCGACGCGCGGCTGGTGCTCGGGCCTTACGGCGCAGTGGTGCCTGCCTCCGATCCGGCGGCCCTGGCCCTTGCCATCGGCCGGATCGCCCACATGTCGGGAAGCGAGCGCGCTGCCCTGGGCGCGGCCGGCCGGACCCGCATCGAGACGGAGTTCGGCGCCCCCGCGATGGCCTCGCGCTTCCTCGCCGCCTGGGGAGAGTCAGGGGCGCAAGACCTGCCGCGACCAAATTAACGGATCGATTTTGTAGATTTCGACAAATCTCGACGCTGATCCGGAAATCGGCTAGGCGTCGCCTCGTGTGGGCTGACAGCCTCGCCAGAGACAATATCTCAGGAGACCCGACCGCCATGGCCGATACCGCCACGACCAAACCCGGCCACGGCCGCATCTACGGCGCCATCACCGAGACCATCGGCAATACGCCCCTGGTGCGCCTGAACCGGCTGCCGAAGGAGCGCGGCGTCGATGCCGAGATCCTCTTGAAGCTCGAGTTCTTCAACCCGATCGCCAGCGTCAAGGACCGCATCGGCGTCAACATGATCGACGCGCTGGAGGCCTCCGGCAAGCTGAAGCCGGGCGGTACCCTGGTAGAGCCGACCTCCGGCAACACCGGCATCGCGCTGGCCTTCGTCGCCGCCGCACGCGGCTACCGCCTGATCCTGGTGATGCCGGAGACGATGTCCCTGGAGCGGCGCAAGATGCTCGCCTTCCTCGGCGCCGAGCTCGCGCTGACCCCCGGCCCGCAGGGCATGAAGGGCGCCATCGCCAAGGCCGAGGAACTGCTCAAGGAGATCCCCGGCGCGGTGATGCCGCAGCAGTTCGAGAATCCGGCGAACCCCGAGATCCACCGCAAGACCACCGCGGAAGAGATCTGGAACGACACCAACGGCCAGCTCGACGCCTTCGTGGCGGGCGTCGGCACCGGCGGCACCATCACCGGCGTCGGCCAGGTGCTGAAGCCCCGCCTGCCGAACCTCAAGGTCTTCGCCGTCGAGCCGGAGGATTCCCCGGTGCTGTCGGGCGGCCAGCCCGGCCCGCACAAGATCCAGGGCATCGGCGCCGGCTTCGTGCCGCCCGTACTCGACCGCTCGGTGGTGGACGACGTCATCACCGTCTCGAACCAGACGGCCTTCGAGACCGCCCGCCTGCTCGGCCGGCTGGAGGGCATCCCCGGCGGCATCTCGACGGGCGGCAACGTCGCCGCCGCCCTCGAACTCGCCGGCCGGCCGGAGTTCAAGGGCAAGCGCATCGTCACCGTCGCCTGCTCGTTCGCCGAGCGCTACATCTCCTCGGCCCTGTTCGAGGGTATCTGAGGCGAGAGGCGTCGCCGCGGAAGCCCCGATCCCCCGTCGAGGCTCCGCGGTATCGCATGTCGTTGTCCGCCAACTGGTTCTATCGTCTGCGCAGCGCCGCGCGCCGGCCGTGGCTGCGCGTCGCCCTGTTCAGCGTCGGGGGCGTCGTCGCGGCCCTGGCCTCGGCACGCCTCGCGCCGCTGATCCCGCCGGACCTCGCCGGGTCGATCGGCTCGGACGCCGTCGACCAGATCCTCACGGTGCTGGCGAGCGGCATGCTGCCGGTGGCGACCTTCTCGCTCTCGACCATGGTGCAGGCCTACGGCGCCGCGACGAGCAACGTCACCCCACGCGCCGTCACCCTGCTGATGCGCGACACCCGCGCCCAGACGGCGGTGTCGAGCTTCGTCGGGGCCTTCGTCTACAGCGTCGTCGGGCTGATCGCGCTCAAGACGGATGTCTACGGCGCGCAGGGGCGCGTCATCCTGTTCGGGCTGACGCTCGCGGTGCTGGCCCTCGTCGTCGCGACGCTGGTGCGCTGGATCGACACGCTCTCGCATCTCGGCCGCGTCGGCGAGACCGTCGACGTCATCGAGGCCGCGGCAAGCGAGGCGGTGCGGCGGCGGGCCGAGGCGCCCTATCTCGGCGGCCTGCCCTGGACGCCGCCGCCCGAGGGCGCGTCCGTGCTGCGAGCCGTCCAGACCGGGTATGTCGCCCATATCGACGCCGGGGCGCTCGACGCGCTGGCGGAGGAACGCGGCCTCACGCTCCATCTGAGCGTGCTGCCGGGCAGCTTCGTCCATCCCGGCAGGCCCCTCGTCGCCATCGACGGCAGCACCGACGAGAAGGCCCGCGCGGCCCTCGCCAAGGCCTTCGTCGTCGAGGACCGGCGCTCCTTCGACGAGGATCCCCGCTTCGGCATCATCGTCCTGTCGGAGGTCGCCTCGCGGGCCCTGTCGCCGGCGGTGAACGATCCCGGCACGGCCATCGACGTGATCGGCACGCTGGTGCGGGTCCTGGCTCTCTGGGCCGAATGCCGGGCCGAAGCGCCCGAGGCGCGAAAATATCCGCGCCTGCGCGTGCACGGAATCACCGCGCGGGAGTTGTTCGACGACGGCTTCACGCCCATCGCCCGCGACGGGGCGGCGATCGTGGAGGTCGGCATTCGGCTTCAGAAGGCCCTCGCCGCGCTCCACGCCCTCGGCGGTCCCGCGTTCCGCGAGGCGGCCCGCGAGCAGGCCGCCCTCGCCCTCGACCGGGCACGCGCGGCCATGTCCGTCAGGCAGGACGTGGCGGCCGTCGAGGCGGCGCACCGGGCGCTCGCCCATCGGGACGGAGAGGGATGATGACCGACAAGGATCGGACGGACGACGAGACGAAGCCGGGCAAGAAACCGGCGAACACCGCCCCCGACGCGGTCAAGGATCCCAGCGAGAAGACCGGCGGCAAGCCGGGGATGGGTCCGCAGGGCGAGAGGAAACCCGGCGGCGAGGCCGATCCGGGCGGCGGTTGAGCCGCCGCCCTTCGCGGGGCGCCTTACGCGCCCGAGCGCTCGAAGCGCTTGCGCTCGTTGGGGTCGAGATAGGTCTTGCGCAGGCGGATCGACTTCGGCGTGACTTCCATCAGCTCGTCGTCCTGGATCCAGGCGAGCGACTTCTCCAGGGTCATGCGGATCGGCGGCGTCAGGCGCACGGCCTCGTCCTTCGAGGTGGTGCGGATGTTGGTGAGCTTCTTGCCCTTGAGCACGTTCACCTCGAGGTCGTTCTCGCGGTTGTGCTCGCCGACGATCATGCCCTGGTACACCTTGGCGCCGGGCTCGATCATCATCGGCCCGCGATCCTCGAGGTTCCACATGGCGTAGGCCACGGCCTCGCCCTTGTCGTTCGAGATCAGCACGCCGTTGCGGCGGCCCGGCATCTCGCCCTTGTGCGGCTCGTAGGCCTTGAACAGGCGGTTCATGATCGCGGTGCCGCGGGTGTCGGTCATCAGCTCGCCCTGGTAGCCGATGAGGCCGCGGGTCGGAGCGTGGAAGACGAGGCGCAGGCGGTCGCCGCCGGAGGGACGCATCTCCAGCATCTCGCCCTTGCGCTCGGACATCTTCTGCACGACGACGCCGGAATGCTCCTCGTCGACGTCGATCACGACCTCCTCGACGGGCTCCAGCACCTCGCCGTTCTCGCCCTTCTCCAGCACCACGCGCGGACGCGAGACCGCGATCTCGAAGCCCTCGCGGCGCATGGTCTCGATCAGGATCGAGAGCTGGAGCTCGCCGCGCCCGGAGACGTAGAACGAGTCCTTGTCGGCGGCTTCCTCGATCTTGAGCGTGACGTTGCCCTCGGCCTCCTTGAACAGGCGGTCGCGGATCATGCGGCTCGTGACCTTGTCGCCCTCGGTGCCGGCAAGCGGCGAATCGTTGACGATGAAGGACATCGTCACGGTGGGCGGATCGATCGGCTGGGCCTGGATCGGCTCGTTGACTGCGGGATCGCAGAAGGTGTCGGCCACGGTGCCCTTGAGGAGGCCCGCGATGGAAACGATGTCGCCGGCTTCACCCACGTCGATCGGGGTACGCTCCAGGCCGCGGAAGGCCAGGATCTTGGAGACGCGGCCGGTCTCGACCACCTTGCCCTCGCGGTCGAGCACCTTGATCGCCTGGTTCGGCTTGACCGTGCCCGAGGCGATGCGCCCGGTGATGATGCGGCCGAGGAAGGGGTTCGCTTCGAGCAGCGTGCCCAGCATGCGGAACGGGCCGTCCTCGGTCTTGGCCTGCGGAACATGCTCGAGCACGAGATCGAAGAGCGGGGCGAGGCCCTCGGACTGGTCGCCCTCCGGCGTGGTGTTCATCCAGCCGGAGCGGCCCGAGCCGTAGAGGATCGGGAAGTCGAGCTGCTCGTCGGTGGCGTCGAGCGCCGCGAACAGGTCGAACACCTCGTTCACGACCTCGTTGATGCGCGCGTCCGGCCGGTCGACCTTGTTGATGGCCACGATCGGGCGAAGGCCGATCTTGAGCGCCTTGCCGACCACGAACTTGGTCTGCGGCATCGGGCCCTCGGCGGCGTCCACCAGCACGATCACGCCGTCGACCATAGAGAGGATGCGCTCCACCTCGCCGCCGAAATCGGCGTGGCCGGGGGTGTCGACGATATTGACGCGGGTGTCCTTCCAGACGACCGAGGTCGCCTTGGCCAGGATGGTGATGCCGCGCTCCTTCTCGAGGTCGTTCGAGTCCATCGCCCGTTCCTCGATCCGCTGGTTCTCGCGGAAGGTGCCGGACTGCTGGAGGAGCTTGTCGACGAGCGTGGTCTTGCCGTGGTCGACGTGGGCGATGATGGCGATGTTGCGCAGCTTCATGGGGTGTCCGAAGCGAATGGGAACCCGCCATGGCGCATCCGGCGCGGGAAAAGGCCGGCGCGACGGGAAGGCGCGGGTTCGAGAGTTTGCGTTGCAATAGGCGGAAGGGGCGCCCGCGGCAAGGGGCCGCCCGCCAAAGCCGTCGCGCGCGCCCTCAGGCCGTGAGGACGAGGGCGAGCGAGACCAGCGCCAGCGGCAGGGCGGCAAGCGCTGCCGGGCGCAGCCAGGCCGGGCGGTAGGACAGCAGCGCCACGGCCGGGAGCGCCCCCCCGGTCAACGCGCCGATCCACTGCACGGGGCCGAAATTCACGCCCTCGGCCGCCACCGCCGCGACGAGGGAGAGCGCGATCGCCAGCCAGCCGGCGATCCGCAGCATCCGGGCGCGGGCCTTCGGCACGCGGGCGCCGAAGGCGTCGCGGTGATGCCGGTCGAGGCTCAGCGCGAGCAGCGACAGGCCGGCGAAGCTGAGACACAGGTTCAGGGCGAGGACGAGAGGCGTCACGCGCGCAGAGCCTCCTCGCCCGGCCCGATGCGCCGCGCCCCACCCGACGCCCGAGGAGCCGAGACCCGGCGGCCCGCGCGGCCCGCCGCGAAGGCCAGGACCAGCCCGACCACGATCATGGCGGCGTCGAAGCCGAGGAAGCGCGCCCCCTCCGCGAGCACCGCCTCCCCGAGGGTGAGGGCGTCGACCACGGGAATCGCCAGGAACAGCAGCGCGGCGAACCAGAGCCCCTCGCGCCACGCCGCCGCGTGCGGGCGAAGAAGCGCCGCCAGCGCCACCAGCAGCCAGGCGGCGAAGAAGGCGCGCATCTCCCAGGCGGCGCGCTCCGCCAGATCGAGCGGGAGCAGGCGGTTCGCCAGGAAATACGCCGCGAGCCCCACCGGCATGCCGGCGACGGTGCCGACATTGAGCGCCCGGACCAGGCGCAGCCCGAAGCCGGCGCGCTCGCCCGCCTTCGGCAGCCGCGCGACGCTCCACAGCACGAGCCCCGTCGCCACCGTCGCCGTGCCGAGCACGCCGCACAGGAAGAACAACGCCCGCAGAGCCGGCCCGGCGAAATGCGCCTCGTGCAGCCCGACGAAGGCGGTGGAGGCATGCGTCACCGGCAGGGCCGTTCCCGCCGTGCCGGCAACGGCTCCCGTGCCGCCGTCGAAGGCCACCTGCGGGTGGAGATGGGCGAGGCCCTTCGGCTCCTCGAAGAACACCACCACGCGCGCGGCGGCATCGCCCGGATTCTGCACCCCGAGCCCCTCCGGCGTCTCGGGGATGCGCGCCCTCGCCTGCGCCACCATCGGCGCCAGCGGCATGAGCGTGCCCGGCCTGCCGGCGGGGGCCGCCATCGGCGTCGCCAGCCCGGCCTCCGTGAAGAACGTCAGCGCGCCGTCCGGGTAGGCGGCCTGGACGCCCCAGGGCATGTACATCGGCGCCAGGGTGACGAGGCCCGTATAGGCGATCATCAGGTGGAACGGCAGCGCCAGCACCCCGGCGACGTTGTGCGCGTCGAGCCAGCCGCGCTGGGCCGAGCGGTTCCGCCGGAAGGTGAAGAAATCGGCGAAGATCCGCCGGTGGGTGACGATGCCGCTCACCAGCGCCACCAGCATGATCGCGGCGCAGATGCCGACGATCCAGCGCCCCCAGAGCGGCGGCATGCCGAGCTCGAAATGGAAGCGGTAGAGGAAATCGCCGCCCTTGGTGGCGCGCGCGCTCTCGGGGCGTCCGGTCAGGGGATCGAGGCGGGCGTCGTGGAAGGGGCCGTCGAGGCTCTTCCACCAATACACGCCGATCACCGGATCCTCGGGCTTGGGCAGCTCGATGTACCAGCCCGCCGCGTCCGGCATTTTTTCCGTGAGGAAGGCGGCGCCGAGATCGGCGGCTCGCCCGGCGTCGGTCTCGACGCCCTGGCGCAGTTCGGGACGCATCCAGGCGGAGATATCGGAGCGGTAGTAGCTCGCCGTGCCGGTGACGAAGACAGCGAACAGGACCCAGCCGACCACGAGGCCGGACCAGGCGTGCAGCCACGCCATCGACTGCCGGAATCCCTGCCTCATGAGGCCACCGTCGGCAGCATGCGGGCGATCCAGATGCCCCCGCCAAGGAGCAGCGCGGCCCCACCGATCCGCAGCGCCGCGACCCCGAGGGAGCGGGCCGCGAACACCACGATCACGGCGGCGACCATCACGGCGAAGCTCGCGAGCGTCGCCGCCGACACCGCCTCGGAGCGGGGAAGCGGCAGGACGAGAGAAAGCAGCGCCGTCGACAGCGCGGCGACCGCGTAGCCGCCGAGCGTCGCCAGAACGACCCGCCCGGCGACGGCGGCCCGGTAGGCGGGGGATCGTCGCGCGGCCTGCGCCGGAGCCATGCCTGCCTCGTTCTGTGTCGGGAGGCCGCCGCGCGTGGCGACGGCCGGGCATCCCGATTAGCAAGGGCGCCGAGAGCCCGGCAACCGCTATGTTTCAGAACCGTTCCAACGTGGCGCCAACCACTTAGCGGTTTCCCGGCGAGCCCGGCCGGTCCTCGCGGACGCAGGGCGCGGGTGCTTCCACCTGTCGCGAAACGGGTTGACGGCGCTCCCGGACGGCGCACCCGATGGGATTGCGGCGCCTCCCCGTTTCGCGCCACAGCAGCCGCACGCCCAACCCGAGACCCGTCGTGACCCAGACCCGCCCGCCGATCCGCTTTCGCGGCCGCTCCTTCATGGCGATGGTGCTCGCCCCGAGCCTGCCCGTCGCCGACTGGCTGGACGACCTCGACGCGCTCACCCGGCGCGCGCCGGCCTTCTTCAGCGGGCGCCCGGTGCTGCTCGACGTGTCGGGGCTGGGGCTGGCGCGCACGGAGCTCGAAGGGCTCGTCGCCGATCTCGCCGCCCGCTCCGTCACCCTCCTCGGCATCGAGGGCGCCGCGCCGGAGACCCTCGGCCCCGGCCTGCCGCCGCCGCTGACGGGAGGGCGCCCGGCGGCCGATATCGCTCTGCCCGACGCGCCGGCCGTGCCCGCGCCGCCCTCGCCCGCGCGCTCGCTGGTGCTCGACCAGCCGGTGCGCTCCGGGCAATCGGTGGTGCATCTCGAGGGCGACGTCTGCGTGATGGGCGCGGTCTCCTCGGGCGCCGAGGTGATCGCGGGGGGCTCCATCCACGTCTACGGCGCGCTGCGCGGCCGGGCCATCGCCGGCGCCTCGGGGGATCCGGCCGCGCGCATCCTCTGCCGCCGCTTCGAGCCGGAACTGGTGGCCATCGACGGGCTCTACCGGACGGCCGACGACCTCGGCGAGGCGCTGCGCGGCCAGCCGGCCCAGGTGCGCCTCTTCGACGACGCGCTCAGGGTGAGCGCCGTCGACGTTTAGAGCCTCCGTCGCGAGCCCCGATCCGATGTCACAGGATCGGGTCACGGTTCGAGGAAGGTTAACCGGCCGCGTTTCGTTAACCCTCCGGTAACGATCTGCGCTCCCAATGCGGGGGTAAGGAATCGTTCACCGCCGTGACCAGCCCGTTAACATCCCCCCTCCCCCTCTCCCCGCGCGGCCGCGCCTTCAAGGCGCTGGCCCTCGCGCCGGAGGCCCCCCTCGCCGACTGGCTCGCGCGGCTCGACGCGTCGCTCACGCGCTCTCCGAGCCTGTTCGACGGCCGCGCCGTCATCCTCGACCTCGCCGCCTGGACGCCCGAGACGGACGCCCTCGCCGCGCTGGTGGCGGAGCTCTCGGGCCGCCGCATCCGCATCCTCGGCATCGAGGGCGCGGACCCGTCGGCGAACGCCGCCGGCCTGCCGCCCTTCCTCGTCGGCGGGCGGCCGGATCCCCGCTTCGTGCCGCCGCTGCCGGAGCCGCCGCCGACCTCGCTCACCATCGAGGGCTCGGTGCGCTCGGGGCGCTCCATCGTCCACCGCGACGGCGACGTCACGGTGATGGGCTCGGTCTCCTCGGGAGCGGAAGTGCTCGCGGGCGGCTCCATCCACGTCTACGGCGCGCTGCGCGGCCGGGCCATCGCCGGCGCCGCCCGCAACCCCCGCGCCCGCATCTACTGCCGCAAGTTCGAAGCCGAGCTGCTCGGCATCGATCGCCTCGTCCGCACCGCGGACGAAATCGGCCCGACCCTGCGCGGAAAACCCGCGCAGGTCTGGCTCGACGGCGGCGCCCTCAGAATGGCCAGCCTGGATTAAGGAGAGACAAGTGTCGAAGGTACTCGTCGTCACATCGGGCAAGGGCGGGGTCGGCAAGACGACCACCACGGCCGCCCTCGGAGCGGCCCTGGCCCAGGGCGGCCAGAGCGTCGTCGTCGTCGATTTCGACGTCGGCCTGCGCAATCTCGACCTCGTCATGGGCGCCGAGCGCCGGGTGGTCTACGACCTCATCAACGTGGTCAACGGCGACGCCAAGCTCCCGCAGGCGCTGATCCGCGACAAGCGCCTCGACAACCTCTCCCTGCTGCCCGCCTCGCAGACCCGCGACAAGGACGCGCTCACCGATGCCGGCGTCGCCAGGGTGATGGAAGAGCTGCGCGAGAAGTTCGACTGGGTGATCTGCGACAGCCCGGCCGGGATCGAGCGCGGCGCGACGCTCGCCATGCGCCACGCGGACGTGGCCGTGGTGGTGACGAACCCGGAGGTCTCCTCGGTGCGCGACTCGGACCGGATCATCGGGCTCCTCGACTCGAAGACGATCCGCGCCGAGAACGGCGAGAGCATCGACAAGCACCTGATCCTCACCCGCTACGACCCCGCCCGCGCCGATCGCGGCGACATGCTCAAGACCGACGACGTGCTCGAGATCCTCTCGATCCCGCTCATCGCCATCATCCCGGAGAGCCAGGAGGTCTTACGCGCCTCGAATGTCGGCTGCCCGGTGACGCTCAACAACCCGAACTGCGCGCCCGCCCGCGCCTACATGGACGCCGCCCGCCGGCTCAAGGGCGAGACCATCGCCATGAGCATCCCGAGCGACCGCAAGTCCTTGCTGGACAAGCTGTTCATGCGGAGGGCGGCATGAGTCTCCTCAGCATGTTCAGCCGCCGCAACACGGGCGCCGTCGCCCGCGACCGGCTCCAGCTCATCCTCGCGCACGAGCGCGCGGAGACCAGCCGCCCCGACCTCGTGGTGACGCTGCGCGAGGAGATCCTCGCGGTGATCGCCCGCCACGTCGCGGTGGAGCGCGACAAGGTCCGCATCACCCTCGAGCGCGGCGAGGGCGTCACCACGCTCGGCGTCGACATCGAGCTGCCGCTCGCCGCCGCGCCCAAGCGCGCCGCCTGACCCTCAGGCCGCGCGCAAGGTCAGCCGGAACAGCGGCGCCCGGTCGGGCTGGGTCGTCACCACGGCGGCCGGCATCGGCGGCGCGCCGTCGGGCATCGCGATGCGGAAGCGCGCGAGCAGCCCCGCCAGCGCCAGGGTCGCCTCGGCGAGGGCGAAGGAGGCGCCGATGCAGACGCGCGGGCCGACCCCGAAGGGCAGGTAGGCGTAGCGCGCCGGCGGCTCGGCGCCGGGCAGGAAACGGCCCGGATCGAACGCGTCGGGATCGCGCCAGAGCTTGCGGTGCCGATGGATCACCCAGGGCGCCATCAGCAGGATGTCCCCGGCCGAGATCGCGTGGCCGGCGAGGGTGTCCGGCCCCGCCGCCGCGCGCACGATGGCGAAGGCCGGCGGATACAGCCGCAGGGTCTCGTCGATCACCGCCCGCGTGAAGGTCAGGCGCGAAGCGAGCGCCCCCCTCGGGTCGCCGTCCGCATCCGCCGCGCGCGCCTCGGCCGCCGCCCGCTCCTGGCTCTCGGGATCGCGGGCGAGCAGGGTGCAGGCCCAGAGCAGGGCGACGGCGGTGGTCTCATGGCCGGCGAGCAGCATGGTCGCCACCTGATCGCGCAGCTGCTCCGGCGGAAATCCCTCGCCGGTCTCGGGATCGCGCGCGGCCCCCATCAGGTCGAGGAGGTCGCGCTCGGCCCTCGGGGCCGTCTCGGCGGCCCGCGCGGCGATGATCCGGTCGAGGAAGCGCACCCAGCGCCGGCGGAACAGGGCGCGGGGCAGGTCGAGAGGGGCCGGCACGCGCAGCGGCAGCAGCATGTCGAGCAGATGCGGCCGGCCGAGGCGCCCGCTATAGGCCACCATGAGGGCGCGCAGCTCCTCGCCGTGGCGCTCCATGCCCACCGAGAACATGGTGCGCCCGGCGATCTCCAGCGCCATCCGGTGCAGCAGCGGAAACAGGTCCACCGGCCCGGAGCGGGCCTGCGCCTCGATCTCGCGCAGCGCCGCCGCGACCGCATCGGCGATATGCGGGACGAGCTCGCCCGTGGCGCGGGGGGTGAAGGCCGGGGAGAGGGTCCGGCGCTGGTGGCGCCAGGACGCGCCCTCGCTGATGAGCAGCCCGTCCCCCAGCATGGGGCGCAGGATGCGCACAGAGGCCGGGGTGCGCACGTAGTTCGCCTGGTTGTCCATGAGGACGCGGCGGATGCCGGCCGGATCGCTGAGCGTCAGGCTGCGCCGGCCCATCAGCCGCCGCTCGATCACGAGATCCTCGTAGGCGCGGCGCGGCCAGCCGGAGACGGCGTTGGTGCGGATCGCCTTCAGGTAGGCGAAGAGCGGCAGGTCCTCGGCCGGGGCCTCGGGCACCGCCGGCACCGGGCGCGGCGAGGCGAGCCCGAGGGAGAGCGCGTCGGGCGCGGCCAGCGTCGATTCCATGGATGCTCCTCGCGGCCTTCGGTCCGCGCGGGGAGTGCCGGAAACCGGCGGTGCCTGTAAAGCCGGTGCCGCCGCATGGCTCCCGCCCTCTCCGCGCCGGATCGGTCGTCCCTGTGTCCCTGAGCAAGCCGGATCAGCCCTACACCGTCACGCCCGAGGGCCTGCGCCTCGCCGTCCGGCTGACTCCGCGCGGCGGCCGCGACGGCATCGGCGGCGTCGTGCTCGACGCGGACGGGCGCAGCCTGCTTCAGGTGCGCGTCTCGGCGCCTCCCGTCGAGGGCGCCGCCAACGCGGCGCTGATCGCGCTGCTCGCCAAGGCCCTCGGGGTGCCGAAATCGGCCCTCGCCCTCGTCTCGGGCGAGACCGCGCGGGTAAAGATCCTGCGCGTGTCCGGCGACGGGGCGGCGCTGGCCGCACGCCTCGACGCCCTGCTCAGCCCGAGATGAACAACCCGGCGATGGCCGCGCTCGTCAGGTTCGAGAGGGTGCCGCCGAGGATGGCGCGCAGGCCGTAGCGGGCGATCTCGGAGCGGCGCTCCGGCACCAGGCTCGAGAAGCTCGCGAGCTGGATCGCGATCGAGGCGAAGTTCGCGAATCCGCACAGCGCGAAGCAGAGGATCGCGCCGGTGCGCGGATCGAGGCTCCCGCCCTTGAGCACCGGCGAGACGCTGGCATAGGCGAAGAACTCGTTGAACGCGATCTTCTGGCCGATGGCGCCGCCGACGAGCGTCGCCTGCTCCCAGGGCACCCCGAGGAGCCAGGCGAGCGGCGCCAGCAGCACCCCGAGCCCGCCCTCGATGGAGGCGCCGGGAAGGCCGAGATGGCCGCCGAGCCAGCCGACGAACCCGTTCGCCAGCGCGATCAGCCCGACGAAGGCGATGAGCATCGCCCCGACGCCGGCCGCCACCGCGAGCCCCTTCTGGGTGCCGTCGGCGGCCGCCTCGATGACGTTGGCCGCCCGCGTGCCGGCGAACTCCACCCGCGTGGTCAGCACGCGGGTCGGCTCGGTGGCCGGCACCAGGATCTTGGCGTAGAGGAGCCCGCCGGGGATCGCCATGAACGAGGCCGCGATCAGGTAGTCCATGGGCACGCCGAGCGCCGCGTAGCCGGCCAGGATCGAGCCCGCCGTGGAGGACGCCCCGCTCGTCATCACCGCGAACAGCTCGGAGCCGGTGAGCAGGGGCAGGAACGGCCGCAGCGCCACCGCGATCTCGCTCTGGCCGATGAAGATCGTCACCACCGCCGAGAACGACTCGATCGGGGAGGTGCCGAGGATGCGCCGGAGCACGGCCCCGAGGGCACGCGCCAGCGCCTGCATGGCGCCGACATGGTAGAGCACGCCGATCAGCGCCGAGACGTAGAGAATCTGCGGCAGCACCCGGAAGGCGAGCACGAAGCCGCCGCTGCCGAACAGCTCGAACATCTTCGGCTCGACGAGGCCGCCGAACAGGAAGGCCGCCCCGAGATCGCCGTAGGAGAGGATCGCGCGCACGACCTCGGCCACCGCCGTCAGCGCCGCCCGCCCGGCGGGCACGAACAGGATCAGCGCGCCGATCAGGACCTGGAGCGCCAGCGCCCCGGCCACGAGGCGCGGGCGGATGGCCCGGCGGTCGGTGGAGAACAGGAACGCGACGGCGAGAAGCAGCGCGAGGCTCGCCCCCGCATGGAAAACCCGCTCGCCCATTCGCCCCGCCGACCCCGAAGACCGCTCCCCTGATGGCGCGCATGCGCGATCCGGGCCAGCGCCCGGCGCGAACCGCCTGGGGACGGCCGTCAAGCGACGGTTAAGCATGCCCGCGGGAAGGCCCGGCGGGACTCGTTGAGGTTCAGGGATCGTCAAGACGGCCGCTCGAATGTGAGCGGACGATCCCGGCGGAACCCGCGACGATGCCTGCGCTCTCCCCCCTCGCCCACGACCTGCCGTCCCAGGACGAGGACCTGTTCGATTTCTCGCAGGCCGCACCCGCCCGGTCGCATCCGAGCGTGCGCGAGATCCGGCTCCTCGCGGTTCCGGTCGCCCACGAGTCGCCCCCCGGCGCCGTGGAAACCCTTCTGCCGAAGCTGCTGCCCTGGATCGGCGCCCAGGCCGCCGCCGCCGTCATGCTCGCGGCCTGCGTCGCCCAGGCGATGCCGCAGACGACGCCGAAGCCGGAGATCGCCGGGCTGGATTTCGCGCTGCGGCTCGGCGAGGGGGCGGCCTCCTCGCCGCTGCCGGCGGGCCTCGACGACGGCTTCCGCCTGCGGCTCTCGCGGCCGGGCGCGGACTGAACCCGTCACGACGCCGTTCAGCGCTCCTCGGGAGACTTCTCCTTCGACAGGCCGGCGAACCACGCGGCATAGGGCGTGTTCGCCGCCATGCGCCGGTTGAGATCGGGGGCGCCGTCGCTCCACCACACCGGGCCGCGCTCGCCGAGCCCCCGCTTGGCCTCGTCCACCGCCCCGCGCGCCGATGCGACCGCGGCATCGTCGCCCGCCCGGCCGGCATCGCGAACGGCCCGCCGCGCCGCCATGAGGGAGCAGACGAGCCGTTCCCGCTCCTCCGGCGCGAGATCGGGCCGGGACCGGCGCCAGAGCCTGCCGCGAACCACGATGTAGCGGCCGTCCGGCGTCGCAGGCGCTGTCATTCCCGGTCCCTCGCCCCGTTTCCTCGCCACGGTCCACCTGCGCCGGGCCGACGCCGCCCTGGCAGCGGGGGCACCTTGGTGTATATCGCGCCGGTCGTGCGTTCGCCTCGCCGGAGGCGGCGCGGGACGCGAGGCTTGGGAAGGGATCACGCGTGGCTCAGGCGTTTCCGTTGCGCGGCGGCGTCGCGCTGGTCACGGGGGCCGCCGGCGGGATCGGCGCGGCGCTCTCCCTCGCCCTCGCCGGCCGGGGCTGCGCGCTGGCCCTCGTCGACCGCGACGCGGAGGGCCTGGAGCGTACGCGCGCCGGGGCCGAACGGCTCGGTGTCACGGTCAGCACCCATCCCCTCGATCTCGTGGAGGGCGACGCGATCCGGGCGCTGCCCGAGGCGGTGCTGGCGCGGCACGGACGGCTGACGCTCCTCGTCAACAATGCCGGCGTGGCGCTGGGCGGGCGCTTCTTCGAGACCGATCTCGCCGATTTCGAGTGGGTGATGGACGTCAACCTGCGCGCGGCGGTGCGCATGACCCACGCCTTCCTCCCGGCGCTGATGGCCGAGGAGACCGCCCAGATCGTCAACGTCTCGAGCCTCTACGGCATCGTCGCGCCCCCCGGACAGGCGGCCTATTGCGCCAGCAAGTTCGGCCTTCGCGGCTTCAGCGAAAGCCTGCGCCACGAGCATGCGGGCACCGGGCTCGGCGTCACCCTTGTGCATCCCGGCGGGGTCGCCACGGGGATCGCGCGCAACGCCCGGCTGTCGAAGACCCTCGACCCCGAGAAGGCCGAGCGCGCCCGCAAGGAGTTCGAGAAGCTCCTGCGCCAGAGCCCCGAGGACGCGGCGGCGGCGATCCTGCGCGCGATCGAGCGGCGGGCGCCGCGCGCCATCGTCGGCCGCGACGCCAAGGCCATCGCGCTGATCCAGCGGCTCGCGCCGGTGGGCTACTGGTCGGTGCTCGCCCGGCTCATCGGGCAGAAGCGCTGATGGCGAGCCTGCGGGCCCATCTCTACGCCTTCGCGGTCCGGCGCATGGTGCGCCCGCGCCTCGGCGACATGAGCGACCTCGCGAGCGTGCGCCGGGTCTTCGACGGGGCGAGCTTCCCCGACCCCCTCGACGTGACCTATCGGCCGGGCATCCTCGGGGGCATCTCCGGCGAATGGGTGATCCCCGCGCCCTCGGAGCGGCCGGAGACGCGCCTGTTCTACATCCACGGCGGCGGCTTCGTCGCCTGCTCGGCCAGGACCCACCGGCCGGTCACGGGCTCCTTCGCGCGGCGCGGCCTCACGGTGTTCGCGCCCGATTACCGGCTCGCGCCCGAGCATCCCTTCCCCGCCGCCATCGACGACCTCGTCGCCGCCTGGACGGAGTTCGCCGCCCTGGGCCCGGCGGCGGTGGCCGGCGACTCGGCCGGCGGCAACCTCGCCCTCGCCCTCATGCTGCGCCTGCGCGAGGCGGGCCTTCCCCTGCCGAGGGCGGCCGCGCTGTTCTCGCCGGTGACGGACCTCGTCGGCACCGGCCTCTCGCACCGGGCGAACGCCAGACGCGACGCCATGTTCGACCCGGAGGGGCTCCGGCGCCTGCGCCCGGCCTATCTCGGCCCGGCCGATCCGGCGGACCCGCTGGCCTCGCCGCTGCTCGCCGATCTCGCCGGGCTTCCCCCGCTCCTGCTGCATGTGGGCGAGCGCGAGCTGCTGCGCGACGATTCGATCCGCCTCGCGGAGAAGGCGCGGGCGGCGGGCGTCCCGGTGGAGCTGACGGTGTTTCCTGTGGTGCCGCATGCCTGGCAGTTCGCCGGCTATCGTGTGCCGGAGGCGCGCCGTTCGCTCAGCGAGGCGACGCGCTTCCTGCGGAGCCGGCTCGCCCGAGGGGACGCGTGATGACGCAGACAGCGCCGGACCCGGCCCCCCTGCCCTCGGAGACGCTGGCCGTCCTCATCGTCGGCGCCGGCTTCTCCGGCATCGCCATGGGCATCCGCTGCCTTCAGGAGGGCATCGGGCCGTTCCTGATCGTCGACAAGGGCGACGGCATCGGCGGCACCTGGCACGAGAACACCTATCCGGGGGCCGCCTGCGACATCCCCTCGCATCTCTACTCGCTCTCCTTCGCGCCGAAGAGCGACTGGTCGCGGCTCTATCCGCGCCAGCCCGAGATCGCGGCCTACCTGCGGGAGACCGTGGCGGCGAAGGGCCTCGGCCCGCATCTGCACCTCGGCACCCGCGTCGACGCGGCTGTGTGGGACGAGGCGGAAGGGCTCTGGCGCGTCGAGACCGACCGGGGACCACTGCGCGCCCGCGCCCTCGTCTCCGGCATGGGCGCCCTGCACCATCCGGCGATTCCCGCGATCCCCGGCCGCGATGATTTTGCCGGCAAAAGCTTCCACTCGGCGAGTTGGGACCACGGCTGCGATCTCAGGGGCAAGCGCATCGGCGTCATCGGCACCGGGGCCAGCGCGATCCAGTTCGTGCCGCTGATCGCCCCGGAGGCGGACCGCCTCGTGCTGTTCCAGCGCACGCCCCCCTGGGTGATGCCCAAGCACGACCGGCCCATGAGCGCGCGCGAGACGAGCGCCTTCCGCCGCCTTCCCCTGGCGCGCTGGCTCTTCCGGCAGAGGCTCTTCTGGATCCACGAACTGCGCGCGCTCCTCGGCTTCACCAAGGTCTCGAAGCTGACGGCGCAGGCGGAATCCCTCGCCCGCCACCATCTGAGGAAGGCCGTGCCGGACAAGGCGCTGCGGGACAGGCTGACGCCGCGCTACCGCCTCGGCTGCAAGCGCGTGCTCGTCTCCGACGATTATTACCCGGCGCTGACCCGCCCGAACGTCGCGCTCGAGAGCGGCGGCATCGCCCGCATCACCCCCGCCGGCATCGTCATGCAGGACGGCACGGAGCACCCCCTCGACGTGCTGATCTACGCCACCGGCTTCGACGTGGGGGCGAGCCTGTCGCGGGTGCGCACCGTGGGGCGTGGCGGGCTTGCCCTGTCGCAGGCGTGGCGCGACGGCGTGGGCGCCTTCCAGGGCATCACCGTTTCGGGCTTCCCCAACCTCTTCCTGCTGATGGGCCCGAATACCGGCCTCGGGCACAACTCGATGATCGTGATGATCGAGGCGCAGGTCGAGCACGCGATCGGCTGCCTGAAGGCCCTGCGCAAGGCCGGCGCCAAAGCGATCGAGGTCCGCCCGGAGGCGCAGGCGCGCTTCCTCGCGGAGGTTCGCGCCAAGCTGGCCGACAGCATCTGGACGACGGGCGGCTGCACGAGCTGGTATCTCGACGCGCAAGGGCGCAACACGACCTTGTGGCCGGGCTCGGTCCTCGCCTATCTGCGCGGGGCGCGCCGGCCGCGATTGCGCGACTACCGGCTCTCCTGAGGGGAGCGTATCGTCACCATATGACCGGAACGTCGGCGGCGAGTCGTCCGTTGTCGGTGGAAGCTATGCCGTAGCACTGTCCGCCTGCCGGGCCGTCCGGCGCGAGGAGGGTCCCATGAGCCTGATCGGTCGCATCGTCACCAAGATTCTCGGCAACGAGGACCGCCCCGTCGCCCGCGACGACCGCAACGCGAATTCGAGCAACCTCATCGGCCGCATCGTCACGAAGCTGCTGCGCAAGTAGCCCGTAGGAGCCGCCTCCGGCTGATCCGCCGCCCGGCATTCCCGCCGGGCGGTTTTTTTTCCGTGTCCCGCCGCGTCCGCTCGAGGCCGTCAGGCGCCTCCGAAGGCGCCTGACGGCGTCTCGGTCCTTGCGCTTTCAGAAAAAACGGAGAGCCGGAGACCGCGCCTCCTGGACAGGCCCTATTGCGCGGCGGCGGCGACCGTCGCGGCTTTCGTCAGCACCGGCGCGGCGGGCACCGTATGCTCCCAGAAGGTGCCGCCCCGGCCCTTCTCGAAGCCGGCCTGGTAGAGCCGGCGCATATAGGCGGTGTCGAATCCGGCCTGGCTCGTCGTGTTGGGCACGTCCTCGCCGATATAGGTGAGGTTGAAGCCGATGCCGCTGGCGCGGGTGAAGGCGTAGGTGGTGGCGAGCGTCGCGCGGCTGCGGGCGCGGCTCGCGGTGGTGAAGGACCGGCCGACAAGCGACAGGGTGTTGTTGGGGGCGACCGAGAATTCCGGCTCCAGCCGCCCGTTGATGACGACATAGATGTCGGCCTTGCCGCCGGCCGTGCGCAGCCGCCCGTCCTTGAGCAGAAGGGATTGCGGCAGGGTGAACACCGGCGTCACCACCGAGCCGTCCACATGCAGCTCCTGGAACTCGCGGCCCTCGGCCTGCACGTCGATGAGCTGGGGCGGGAACACCGCCGGGATGCTGGCCGAGGCGGTGAGCACGTCGCGGAACAGCGCCACGGCGTTGGGCGCGCCGCTGGCGGCGATGGCGCCCATGTTCCAGATCACCGCCCGCTGCGAGTCGAGATTGGTGGTCACGACGAGCAGGCGGCGGCCCTTGGCGTGCTCGGCGGCGACGGCGGCGAGGAAGTCCGGCGTGACGTAGCGGCCGACGAGATCGCGCAGGCGCTCGTCCCCGAACAGGCCGGAGCCGAACAGCACGTTCACGACGCTCGGGCTCTGCACCAGGGTCTCGGCGACGCCGCTGGTGTAGATCTCGGTGAGCACGCCGTCGTAATGGGGCCCGAGGAAGGCGAAGGGCGCGATCAGCGCGCCCGTGCTCACCCCGGAGACGAGGGTGAACTCGGGCCGGGCGCCGGAGGCCGACCAGCCGTTGAGGACGCCGGCCCCGTAGGCGCCGTCGCCGCCGCCGCCGGAGAGGGCGAGATAGGTGAAGCGCTGCTTGCGCGCCCCCGGCCGCCCGGCGATCTCGGTGATGGTCTCGGCGGAGGCGTCCGCGAAGACGCGCGCGCCGGGGATGTTGGCGACGCTCGCCAGCGCGGCCTCGCCGGCGGTGTAGGGAATGCGCGGTATCGACGAGCAGGCGGCCAGCGGCGCCCCCACGGACAGCGCGAGCAGCGCCCTCATCCACCGCGGTCGGGACGACGTCGTCATGGCGAGAGGTTCCGCTGCGCGTGTTCGGTGAACGGATGACGGCGGTCGAACGAGCTTGGCCATAGTAGCGTTCCCTCCCCCGTCCCGCAATCGCGCCGCCGGGCACGGGTGATGCATGGGCGCCACAGCCACCGCCTTCGCGTGCCTCCGCGAGGCCGCTCGCGGGCCGCTTTCCCGATCACGGTGGAAAAGCGCGCGCCCCCGAGCGGGGCACCGATTCGTCGACTCTTGCGTCTGCCGCGAGCCCTCCTGTAGGGTCTCGCCTGCCGATCGGGGCAGATCTCCCCGGCGGCGGCCGCGACCGGCGGCGCGTAACGGACGGTTTCAAGACGTACGGAGTGTGTGCCGCTGGCTCCTCGAAGGGCCGGATGACGCGCGCTCGGCCGGATGGCCAGTCGAAGGGGGACGAGCATGGAAGCGGGCTTGAGCTGGACCGACGAGCGCGTCGAGCTGCTGCGCCGCCTGTGGGAAGAGGGCCAGAGCGCGAGCAAGATCGCCGCGCAGCTCGGCGGCGTCACCCGCAACGCGGTCATCGGCAAGGTCCACCGCCTCGGCATGGGCGGCCGCATCAAGGCCGGCTCGGACGCTCCGGGCGCCCGCAAGAAAGGCGCCCTCGAGACGCTGCCGGAGGCCGATGCCGTGGTGATCGAGGCCGCCGTGGAGGCCGCCGAGCCGGCGCCCCCGCCGGTGCAGCGCCCGGCGCCGGAGTTCCCGATGCCGGCGGCCGCTCCCGAGCCCGTGGCGCTCGCCGTCTCCGAACGGGTCACGATCATGGAGCTGCGCGAGTCCATGTGCCGCTGGCCCATGGGCGACCCGACGACGCCGGAGTTCCGCTTCTGCGGCGCCCGCGCCATCACCGGCCTGCCCTATTGCACCCACCACGCCCAGATCGCCTACCAGCCCGCCGCCGAGCGCAAGCGCGACCGCCGGGTGGCCGGCTTCCGCTGAGCGGAGCGCAGTCTTGAAGCCAAAGGGCCCGCGCGAGCGGGCCTTTTTTCTTGGACGGCACGAGGAGCACGGCGAGTGACGAATTCCATCGTCACGGAGCGCATCAAGCTGGGCGCGGCCGCGCTCAACACTTTGGCGACGGCATCCGTCACAGTCGGCGTCCTCGCGCCGGCCGCAGCGGCCTTCTATGGCCTCAGCGCCCCGACGGCACCTGCCTGGGAACTGGCCCTCGGTGCCGCTGTTTGGGTTTCGTTCGCCGGCGGGCTACATTATGGAGCCCAACGGCTTCTCGGGAGATTGCCGCCATGATCTCCGCCCAGACCTATATGTTGTTCGTCGCACCATTCGTGATGGGACTGGGCGGCCTCGTGATCTACGCCATCACCGCGCATCTCACCCGCCCGCGTCACCACACCCCGGCCGAATAGGGGCCGACCGCCCCGCGAGCGCGGACCGACGCCGCTACTCACCCAGCTCGAAGGTCTCGTCGAAGGCGTAGCCGGAGCCGCGCACGGTGCGGATCGGGTCGGGCTGGCGCGGGCGGTTGATGGCCTTGCGCAGGCGGCCGACATGCACGTCGACGGTGCGCTCGTCGATATAGACGTCGTGACCCCAGACCCCGTCGAGGAGCTGCTCGCGGGAGAAGACCCGGCCGGGGCTCTGCATCAGGAATTCGAGCAGCTTGAACTCGGTGGGGCCGAGATGCAGCTCGCGCCCGTCGCGGCGGATGCGGTGGCTCAGCCGGTCGAGCTCGATGTCGCCGGCGACGAGCAGGTTGGCCACATGCGCGGGCTTGGCCCGGCGCAGCAGCGAGCGCACGCGGGCGAGCAGCTCCGGCACCGAGAACGGCTTGACGATGTAGTCGTCGGCCCCCGTGCCGAGGCCGCGCACCCGGTCCGCCTCCTCGCCGCGCGCGGTGAGCATGATGACCGGCAGCCGCTCGGTCTCGCGGCGGGCGCGGATGCGCCGGCACAGCTCGATGCCGGAGAGGCCGGGCAGCATCCAGTCGAGGAGGACGAGGTCCGGCACCTGCTCCTGGAGCTTCAGCTCGGCCTCGTCGCCGCGCACGGCGCAATCGACGGAGAAGCCTTCCGCTTCGAGGTTGTAGCGCAGCAGAAGCGTGAGGGCTTCCTCGTCCTCGACGATCAGGATGTGCGTGCTCATCGGGCCTCAATACCAAGTCTCACGGGTCGTGACCCGTGAGGTTCGGCGGGCGGCCGCCGCCCCGCGGCCGCGCGGTCGATCGACGACGGGCGTCCTCGTCGCCGATCGGTATCGGACTTGCGTGCTGATTAAGGAGCCGCCGGCTGCGGCGCCACGGTGGCGTAGTTGGAGGCGTCGTTCTTCGGGCGCTCGCCGGCCAGGTTCTCGCCGGTGACGAGGTAGTGGATGGTCTCGGCGATGTTGGTGGTGTGGTCGCCGATGCGCTCGACGTTCTTGGCGCAGAACAGGAGATGCGTGCAGAACGAGATATTGCGCGGGTCTTCCATCATGTAGGTCAGGAGCTCGCGGAAGAGCGAGTTGTAGAGCGCGTCGATCGCCCCGTCGCGCTCCCAGACGTCGTAGGCGGCCTGGGTGTTCCGGCTCGCATAGGCGTCGAGAACGTCCTTGAGCTGCTCCTGCACGAGGTCGCTCATGTGCTGGACGCCGAGCACGATCTTCTGCGGCTGCGGCTCGTCGATGATCGCGACCACGCGCTTGGCGACGTTCTTGGCGAGGTCGCCGATGCGCTCGAGATCGCCGGAGACGCGGATCGCCGAGATGGTCTCGCGCAGGTCGATGGCCAGCGGCTGGCGGCGGGCGATGAGCAGCACCGCGCGCTCCTCGATCTCGCGCTGGAGCGCGTCGAGCCGCTTGTCGGCGGCGATGACGGCCTGGGCGAGGACGGCGTCGCGGCGCACGAGGGCGTCGCCCGCATCGGTCATCATCTTCTCGGCGATGCCGCCCATCTCGGAGATCGAGCGGCGCAGGCTTTCGAGGTCGTTGTCGTAGGAGGTGACGATGTGGTCGGGCATGGTCCGGTCCTCGCTCCGCTCTTCCGGGATCAGCCGAAGCGGCCGGTGATGTAGTCCTGGGTCTGGGACTTGGTCGGGTTCATGAAGATCCGCGTCGTCGGCCCGAACTCGACCAGCTCGCCGAGATACATGAACGCCGTGAACTGCGAGATGCGCGCGGCCTGCTGCATGTTGTGCGTCACGATCGCGATGGTGAACTCGCTGCGCAGCTGCTCGATCAGCTCCTCGATGCGGCCGGTGGAGATCGGGTCGAGGGCCGAGGTCGGCTCGTCGAACAGGATCACTTCGGGACGCTGCGCCACGGTGCGGGCGATGCAGAGGCGCTGCTGCTGGCCGCCGGAGAGGCCCATGCCGGACTGCTTGAGCTTGTCCTTCACCTCGTCCCAGAGCGCCGACTTGCGAAGGCTCTCCTCGACGCGGACGTCGAGCTCGGCCTTGGGCAGGCGCTCGTAGAGCCGCAGGCCGAAGGCGACGTTGTCGTAGATCGACATCGGGAAGGGCGTCGGCTTCTGGAACACCATCCCGACCTTGGAGCGCAGCTCGTTGAGATCGACCCTGGAGTCGAGCACGTTGCGGCCGTCGAGCATGATCTGCCCCTCGGCCCGCTGCTCGGGATAGAGGCTGTAGATGCGGTTGAAGGTGCGCAGCAGCGTCGACTTCCCGCAGCCGGACGGCCCGATCAGCGCCGTGACCTGGCGGTCGTGGAAGTTGAGGTTGACGTTCTTCAGGCCGTGGAAGTTGCCGTAGTAGAAGTTCAGGTCCTTGACGGCGATGCGCACGGGGGCGCCCTCGTCGGCCTGATGGCGCCCGGTGAGCTGGGCGGAGGTGATTCCGGAAGCGGCGTTCATCGCGTGGCGTCCTTCGAGAGGGGAATGGGGGGAGAGCGGCGGCGCGTCAGCGCGCGCGCTCGCTCTTGACGAGGACGCGGGCGACCACCGACAGCGCCAGGATCGTGACCGTGATGAGCAGCGCGCCGGCCCAGGCGAGCTGCTGCCAGTTCGGGTAGGGCGAGAGGGCGAACTGGTAGATCATCACCGGCAGGTTCGGGATGCCGCCGAGGAGGTTCGCGTTGAACCAGGAGTTGTTGTTCAGCGCCGTGAACAGCAGCGGGGCGGTCTCGCCGGCGATGCGGGCCAGCGCCAGGATGATTCCGGTGACGATGCCGGCGCTGGCACCCCGCCAGGTGATCGAGCGGATCACGACGGAGGGCGGCGCGCCCAGCGCCGCGCCGGCCTCGCGCTGGGTGGCGGGCACGAGGCGCAGCATGTCCTCGGTGGTGCGCACGATCACCGGGGTGGCGATGATGGCGAGCGCCACGCCGCCGGCCCAGCCCGAATAGGTGCCCATGGGCCGCACCATCAGCGTGTAGACGAACAGGCCGATGAGGATGGACGGCGCCGACAGCAGGATGTCGTTGAGGAAGCGGATCAGGTCGGCGAGCTTCGAGCTGCGGCCGTATTCCGCGAGGTAGGTGCCGGCCATGAGGCCGATGGGCGTCGCCACCACGATGCCGATGAAGGTGAGCACCAGGCTGCCGAGGATGGCGTTGGCGATGCCGCCGCCCACCGAGCCGGGGCCCGGCGTCGGCTCGACGAAGAGCATCGGCGAGAAGCCCTTCACGCCCTCGACGATGAGCATCAGCAGGATAGAGCCGAGCACGACGATGCCGATGGCGGTGGCGAGCGTGCTCGACACGATCAGGATGCGATCCGCGATCCGGCGGCCGGGGCGGACCCGGCTGACGGCGGCGGGGACCGAGGCGCGCGCGGCGGGAAGGGTGTTGGTGGCGTCCATGGGGGGCCGGCTTTCCGCTCAGGCGACCTTCACGCGCCGGACGAGCAGGCGCGCGACGATCAGGACGAAGAAGGTGATGACGAACAGGATGCAGCCGAGCGCCATGAGGGCGTTGAGCTGCATGCCGTCGGCCTCGTTGAACTCGTTGGCGATGCGGGACGCGATGGTCGAGCCCGGATCGAAGATCGAGGCCGAGAGCCGGTTGGCGTTGCCGACCACGAAGGTCACGGCCATGGTCTCGCCGAGCGCGCGGCCGAGGCCGAGCATGATCGCGCCGATGATCGACACGGAGGCCTGCGGCACCAGCACATGCCGGATCACCTCCCAGGTGGTGCAGCCGATGCCGTAGGCGCTCTCGCGCAGCACGGTCGGGATCTGGTCGAGCATGTCGCGGGTGATCGAGGCCACGAAGGGCACGATCATGATGGCGAGGATGATGCCCGCCGTGAGCACGCCGACCCCCGAGGGCACGCGGGCATAGAGCAGCGTGCCGACGATGGGCAGGCCCTCGACCACGTTCGATACGGGGGTCTGCACGAAGCGCGCGAAGAGCGGCGCGAAGATGAACAGGCCCCACATGCCGTAGATGATGCTCGGCACGGCGGCGAGCAGCTCGATGGTCATCGAGACGGGCTTGCGGGCCCAGCCGGGGCAGAGCTGCGTGAGGTAGATGGCGATGCCGAGCGAGAGCGGCACGCCGATCAGCAGCGCCAGGAAGGCCGAGGCCAGGGTGCCGATGACGGCGACGAGCGCTCCGTATTGCTCGGTGCCGACGTTCCAGGCGCTCGAGGTCAGGAAGCCGAAGCCGAATTCCTTGAAGGCCGGCCAGCCGCCATAGGCGATGGAGGCGAGGATGCCGAGCAGCATCGCCAGCACCAGGAGCGCCGAGCCGTAGGCGGCGGCACGGAAGAGCGCGTCGGCGCCCTTGCTGGGCCCGGTGCGGGTCGTCCGCTCCGTGCGGGCGATCGCGATCGTTTCGGTCAAGGCCGCCATCCGCTGTTCTCTTCGTTGGGAGGCTTGGTAGCGCGCGGGCTCGCGGGTGGCGAGCCGGGGTTCCATCGGTCGTGCGCACCGGGCGTCCCGCCGGAGACGGGAGCCCGGTCGCGGCATCGGCGCCCCGGTAGCCCCGGCCGTCCCCGAGGGACGGGCCGGAGCGCGGGGCGCCTCAGCGGCTCACATGTTGGAGACGGGCTTTCCGTCCTTGTCCTTGATCTGCTTCCACTCGTCGTGGATCAGGCCGACGACGTTGTCGGGCAGCGGGACGTAGTCGAGCTCGGAGGCCATCTTGTCTCCGTTCTTGTAGGCCCAGTCGAAGAACTTGAGCACGGCGCCGGTCTTGGCGGCGTCGACCGCGTCCTTGTGGACGAGGATGAAGGTCGCGGCCGTGATCGGCCAGGCGTCGTCGCCGGCCTGGTTGGTCAGCGAGATGCCGAAGCCGGGAGCGGCCTTCCAGTCGGCGCTGGCGGCGGCGGCCTGGAACGCCTTGTCGTCGGGCTGCGGGAACTTGCCGGCCTTGTTCTGGATCAGGGCGTAGGCGAGCTTGTTCTGCTTGGCGTAGGCCGACTCGACATAGCCGATGGCGTTCGGGACCTGCTTGACGGTGGCGGTGACGCCCTCGTTGCCCTTGCCGCCCTGGCCGGCGGGCCAGGAGATCGTGGTGGCGGCGCCGAAGTCCTTCTTCCAGGTCTCGGAGACGCCGGAGAGGTAGGTCGTGAAGATGTTCGTCGTGCCCGAGGCATCCGAACGGTAGACCGGGGTGATGGTCGCGTCGGGGAGCTTGAGGCCGTCGTTCAGCTTGGCGATCTTGGCGTCCGACCACTTGGTGATCTTGCCGGCGTAGATGTCGGCGATCAGCTCACCGGTGAGCTTCAGCTTGCCCGGCTCGACGCCGGCGATGTTCACCACGGTGACGACGCCGCCCATCACGGTCGGGAACTGGACGAGGCCGTCCTTGGCGAGCGCCTCGCCCTTCAGCGGCGCGTCGGTGGCGCCGAAATCGACGGTCTTGGCCTGGATCTGCTTGATGCCGCCGCCGGAGCCGATCGACTGGTAGTTCAGACCCATGCCGGTCTCCTTGCGGTAGGCTTCCGCCCACTTGGAATAGACCGGGAAGGGGAAGGTGGCGCCGGCGCCGGTGATGTCGGCGGCGAGCGCCGCACCGGCGAGCTGTGCCGTCGCGAGGCCGAGGGCGAGCGCGTATCGGAAGGGCTTCACATGAATCTCCATCGCTGTCGGGCTCGAACGGCCCGCGCGTCCGCGCGAGGCCCGGCGGTCCCGGCATCGCACGGTCCGGGCGAAGGCCCGGCCGACGCGGCCTTACCGGCCCGACAGTGCCGCCTCTATGACGATGCCATGACAGGCCGATGACACCGCCCTTCGGCGGTGCAACCGCCGGTATTTCGCCCACCGTCGACGCGAGCGATGGCACGAAAGCGGGGCCTCGCGCGTTTGGTCACGTCGTCCCCGCCCCGGCATCCGCGCCGGGCCGCGCGACCTCGAGGAGACCGACGTGCCGATTCCCGGCAGTGACCCCGCCACCGCCCCCGACCGCGCGCCGACGAAAGCGGACGAGGCCCTGCTCGACCTTCACGACGAGCGGGCGAGACTGGAGCGCGGCCTCTCCCTGGCGCAGGCCCGCCAGCGCTTCGGAGCGGACGCGGCCGAGATGGAGCGCGCCCACGAGGAGGAGGGCCGGCTGCTCGCGCGCCTCGACGGCGTGCTCACCCAGATCCGCGCGGCGGAATACCGGCGCCGGCCCGGCGCGCGGCGCTGGTAGGGCGGAGAGCCGGGATCTACGTCTCCCGGACGGACGCTATTCGCCCGACCGGCGCCGGTCGCGCTCCTTGTGGCGCAGGCGCAGCAGCAGCTCGACCTGCTCGTCGGGGAGCGGCTGACGGTCGATGCTGCCCTCGTAGATCGAGCGGAGCGTCAGGCCGAGGCTCTGTCGGGTCTCGGCGGTGAGCGCGCCGGCCGTTCCGGCGTGGCCCTTGGCCGCCTCCGGCAGTCCCGTCCCCTGGCACATCGTTTCCGACCCGCGATTTCCTTGAAGGATCCCGAATCGCATCGGTGATCCTGGGATCACGATCCGCCCGCATGGTTAACGCGGGGTTAGCGCCAAGCTCGACCTGAGGCTCACACCTTCGCCAGGAGATCGTCGGCGGGGGCCGCTCCGGCGATGAGGCGGGCGGCGGCGGCGCGCGCCTCCTCCGTCACCGAGGCGCCGGCGAGCATGCGGGCGATCTCCTCGCGCCGGGCCGCCGTGTCGAGGGGCGCGACGCTGGTCGCGACCCGGCCGGCGCCCTTCACCGCGTCCTTGGCGATGAGGAAATGCGTGCTTGCGCGCGCCGCGACCTGGGGGGCGTGCGTCACCGCCAGGACCTGGACCTGCGCTGCGAGCCGCGCGAGCCGCACGCCGATGGCGTCGGCGACGGCGCCGCCCACGCCCGTGTCGATCTCGTCGAAGATCAAGGTCGGGGCCGAGCCGCGATCGGCGAGCACCACCTTGAGGGCGAGCATGAAGCGCGAGAGCTCGCCGCCCGAGGCCACCTTCATCATCGGGCCGGGCTTGGTGCCGGGGTTGGTCTGCGCCCAGAACTCGACGCGCTCGGTGCCGGCGGGGTCGCGCGAATCGGTGTCTGTGGCGATCTCGGTGATGAAGCGGGCGCGCTCCAGCTTGAGGGGCGGCAACTCCGCCTTCACCGCCGCGTCCAGCGCCTTGGCGGCGCGACGGCGTCCCTCCCCGAGCTTCTGGGCGGCGGCCGCGTAGGCGGCCTCCGCCTGGGCCAGCGTCGCCTCCAGGGTGAGAAGCGCCTCCTCGCCGGCATCGATGGCGGCGACATCGCCCACGAATTTTTCGCGCAACGCCGCCAGATCGTCGGCGGCGACGTCGTATTTGCGGGAGGCGGCGCGCAGCGCGAACAGCCGCTCCTCGACCCGCTCCAGCTCACGCGGATCGAACTCGGTCTCGGCCACCGCCGAATCGAGGACGCCGCGCGCCTCGTCGAGCGCCACGAGGGCGGCGTCGAGGGCCGTGACGCAGGGGCCGACGAGGGCCGGCAACTGGTCCGCCCGCCGCTCCAGCCGGCGCACGGCCGAGGAGAGATGCGGCACCGGCGAGTTCGGGCCGGCGAGGCAGTCGAGCGCGTCGTTCAGCTCGCGCGCGATTTTTTCGCTCTGCTGCATGGTGGTGCGGCGCAGGGCGAGGCTCGCCTCCTCGCCTCCCTGCGGATCGAGCGCGTCGAGCTCCTCGACGGCATGCCGCAAAAAGTCCGATTCGCGCCGGGCCGCCTCGACGCGGGCGCGCTGCTCGGCGAGCGCCGAGCGGGCCGCCTTCACCCGTCGCGACCCCTCGGCCACGGCGGCGAGCGGCTTCTGCAAGCCGCCGAAGGCGTCGAGGATGGCGCGGTGGGCGCTCGGGTCGGCCAGCGCCCGGTCGTCGTGCTGGCCGTGGATCTCCACCAGCGCCGCGCCGATGGCGCGCAGGGTCTGCACGCCGACGGGCTGGTCGTTGACGAAGGCGCGGGTGCGGCCGTCCGCCATCTGGGCGCGGCGCAGGATCAGGTCGCCCTCGGTGTCGATGCCGGCCTCCGCCGCGATGGCGCGAGCGGGATGGTCGAGGGTGACGTCGAAGACCGCCGTGACGCCGCCCTGCGCCTGCCCGTGCCGGACGAGACCGCCGTCGCCGCGCCCGCCGAGAGCGAGGGCGAAGGCGTCGAGCAGGATCGACTTGCCCGCGCCGGTCTCGCCGGTGAGCACGCTCAAGCCCTCGCGGACGTTCAGCTCGAGACGGTCGATCAGGACGATATCGCGAATCGCGAGCTGCACCAGCATGCCGCGTCTCGAAGCCCTTTTTGGCGCTTGGACCGGCGCGATGCGAGGCCGCACCGGCAACCGATCCTCGGGATACAGGCGCGACCCATGCCCGCCCGCCCGACGATATAGAACGAAAGCAGTCCGGCTTCATCCCGAAAACGAAAACGGGCGGGGCGGCATCTGCCGGCCCCGCCCGCGCGATCCCATCGGAGATCGGACGATTACTGCGCCTCGGCGGTGCGGCCGATGACGGAGCGATAGACCTTGCTGAGGAAGGAGGTCTTCTCCTCGCGTGGCTCCAGACCGCCGGTCTGGAGGAGCGCGTAGGCGTCCTTGTACCAGGGGCTGTCAGGGAAGTTGTGGGCGAGCACGGCCGCGGCGTTCTGGGCCTCGGCGGTGATGCCGAGCGCCATGTAGGCCTCGACCAGGCGCTCCAGCGCCTCCTCGGCGTGGCGGGTCGTCTGGTACTTGCTGACCACGTCGCGGAAGCGGTTGATCGCGGCCGGGAAGTTGCGGCGCTCCAGATAGAAGCGGCCGATCTCCATCTCCTTGCCGGCGAGCTGGTCGCGGGTGATCTGGATCTTGGCCTTGGCGTCGGCCGAGTATTCCGACTTCGGGTACTTCTGGACGAGTTCCTGAAGCGCCACGAGGGCCTTCTCGGAGCGGTCCTGGTCGCGGGTGACGTCGGGGATCTGCTTGTACTGCGACATCGCCATCAGATACTGGGCGTAGGCCGCGTCCTTACTCGCCGGATGGCGCTGGAGATAGCGCTTCGAGGCGTTGATCGCGTCGTCGTATTTCTGGCCTTCGTAGTTGGCGTAGGCCGTCATCAGCAACGCCTTCCGCGACCAGTCGGAATACTGGTACTGCTTGTCGAGGCTGTCGAACTTCTTGACGGCGCCCTCGTAGTCGCTGTCCTCCATCTTGGCCAGGCCCTCGCTGTAGAGCTTGTCCGCGGGGACGTCCGGGATCACTTCCGGCTTGTACTTCTCGGCGAAGGGGTTGATCGAATCGAGGGCGTCGCAGCCGCCGAGGCCGAGCCCGAGGACGGCGAGGAGCATGGCCGCCGTCGCAGCGCGGATCGGAGTGGTCACGGGCATCTGCGGTTCATCCCCAAACAGGCGCGTAGGCCGCCGGACATCGACATGTCGGTCCGCCTCCCGCGCCACGGCCTTTCGGGCCGGCGCCTTGGTGACGGACGATTTACCGTGGCGGCCAATTCGGGCGCGAAAACGGCGATATTCGGCGCGCGCGAAGACCGATGGCGCCGTGTGTCTTGCGGGTTACAGAAAGGTTAAGGCCGCTCAGAGGTCGCCGGCGAAGGCGGCGAGGCCGAGTCCGAGCTCGGACAGCGCCGTCTCGCGGCGGGGGGCCTGGGCCTCGACGATCGCGTAGTTGGCACGATCGGAGAACAGGGCCGTGAGCACGCCGACATTCATGCGGTGGCCGCCGCAGAAGGAGCGGTAGCCGCCCTGGAGGGGCAGGCCGGCGAGCGCCAGGTCGCCGACAGCATCGAGGAACTTGTGGCGGACGAACTCGTCCGGGTAGCGCAGCCCCTCCGGGTTCACCACGGCGGTCTCGCCGACGGCGACGGTGTTCTCGAGGGAAGCGCCGAGGGCGAAGCCCGCCTGCCAGTAGCGCTCCACGTCCTTCATCATGCCGAAGGTGCGGGCGCCCGCGATCTCGCGGCGATAGGCGGCGGGGGTGAGGTCCATGGCCTTGCGGCTGCGGCCGATCACCGGGCTCTCGAAATCGATCTCGACGTCGAGGCGGAAGCCCCGGTCGATGGGGCGCAGCTCGGCGAAGGCGCGGCCGATCTCGATGCGCACGGGCCGGAGCACCTTGATCCAGCGGCGCGGCGCGCCGCAGGCGGCGATGCCGACCTTGTCCATGGCCTTGACGAAGGGGAGCGCGCTGCCGTCGAGGATCGGCATCTCGGGCCCGTCGATCTCGACGAGGGCGTTGTCGATGCCGAGACCGTAGAAGGCCGACATCAGGTGCTCGATGGTGGCGACGGCGCCGCTCTCGACGTCGCCGATGACGGTGCAGAGCTCGGTGGCGGAGACGCAGGCGTGGTGGGCCTTGATGATCCGGTCGTTGCCGGTGGGCATTCCGGTGCGGAGGAAGGCGATGCCGTGGTTGGCGGGAGCGGGACGCAGCGTGATCTCGACGGGATTGCCCGAATGTACGCCGATGCCGGCGAGTACCGCGGGGCCCTTCAGGGTCGTTTGCTGGTTCGTTCGCATTCCATAGCCCTCGGCCGCGATCGGGTCGGCGGCGCCTTCGGTGGCGGCTGCCGTCCCTTCTGATCCGTCCGCTGCTTGAAGCCCCTGCGTGCGCCGCCGTAACGAACCGCGACGCCCTTATCGGTCGTGAATTTGGTATAACTGTGCCGCGCGCCGCCGGCCAAATCACGCTTTCTTACGCTCTGTTACAGACACGCTTCCGGCCAGCGATCCGAAAAACGATTTCCTGCCAATGTGTTAACGTCTGGTTAACGAAGCGTGCCGATGGAGGCCGCCCTGTTGCGCAAAAGCAGCAAGGACACAGGCGGGTGGCGAAGCGGGGTATCGGACCGCCCGTTTTTCGCCGCAGCGCACACGCTGAAATTGCATTGCAACAAAGCCTCCCCGGCCGCGAAGGGTCGGGGAGGCGTGTCGTTTCAGGCTCGGGCCGGACGGCTCAGGTGTTGGCCTGCCGGCGCAGGAAGGCCGGGATCTCGAGCTGGTCGTCGTCCATCATGCGGGCCTGCGGGGCGACGCGGCCCTGCGGGTCGAGCTGGCCCTGCGCCGGGCGGTAGGCCGGGGGAGCCGGGGCGCGGGGCGCGGGAGCCGGCATCGGCGCCTGCGGCATCGGGGCGGCGGCGCGCGGGGCCGGGGCGGCCTCGGCCTCCTCGCGGCGGCCGCCGAAGCCCACGGAGGCGAGACGGCGCAGCAGGTTCATCCGCTTCGAATCGACCGGAGCCTCGGCCTGCGCCTCGCCGGGCCGGGCGCGCAGCTGCGCCTGGGCGATGGGGGGCAGCTCGTGGATCTGCGGCATGCGCGGGCCGCGGGCCAGGGGCGCGGCGGCGGGAGCGGCCGGGCGCGGCGGCACGAAGGGGCCGGCGTTGAGGGCGGGCGCCGGGTCGAACTGCGGCTGCGGCGCCGGCGGGGGCGTGTAGGGCGCGGCGGCACGCGGGGGCGCCTGGGTCAGCACCACGTCGTCGCGGGTGACGGCGGGGGCCGGCTCGGGACGCAGCTCGGGGGCGTAGGCCTCCGGCGCGGCCGGACGCACGGGAGCGGCCGGGACGGGCTGGGCCGCGACAGCCTCCGGGGCCGGGCGCGGGGCGGGGGCGGGCGCCGCCGGGGCGGCGGCGCGGGCGCGGGCCTCGGCGCGCAGGCGCTCGGCGACCTCGGCGATGCGCTGCTCGGTCTCGGCGATCTCCTTGTTGTTGGGGGAGTTCGCAGAGATCAGCGCCGGCTCGATGCCGGTAGCGACCACCGACACGCGGATGATGCCGTCGAGGCTCTCGTCGAAGGTGGCGCCGAGGATGATGTTGGCGTCCGAATCGACTTCTTCGCGAATTCTCGTCGCGGCCTCGTCGAGCTCGTACAGGGTCAGGTCGGCGCCGCCCGTGATGGAGATGAGAAGGCCGCGCGCGCCCTTCATGGAGACGTCGTCGAGGAGCGGGTTGGCGATGGCCGCTTCCGCCGCGCGGTTGGCGCGCTTCTCGCCGGACGCCTCGCCGGTGCCCATCATGGCCTTGCCCATGCCGCGCATGATCGCGCGCACGTCGGCGAAGTCGAGATTGATGAGACCTTCCTTGACCATCAGGTCGGTGATGCAGGCGACGCCCGAGTAGAGCACCTGGTCGGCCATGGCGAAGGCGTCGGCGAAGGTGGTCTTCTCGTTGGCGACCCGGAACAGGTTCTGGTTCGGGATCACGATGAGGGTGTCGACGGCGGCCTGCAACTCCTGGATGCCGGCCTCCGCCGTGCGCATGCGGCGCACGCCCTCGAACTGGAAGGGCTTGGTCACGACGCCGACCGTCAGGATGCCCATGTCGCGCGCCGCGCGGGCAATGACGGGGGCCGCGCCCGTGCCGGTGCCGCCGCCCATGCCGGCGGTGATGAAGCACATATGGGCGCCCGAGAGCTGGTCGCGGATCTCGTCCATGACCTCCTCGGCCGCCGCCGAGCCGACCTCCGGGTGCGAGCCGGCGCCGAGCCCCTGCGTCACGCCGAGACCCATCTGGATGACGCGCTCGGCCTTGGAGGAGGTCAGCGCCTGGGCGTCGGTGTTGGCGACCACGAACTCGCAGCCGAGCAGGCCCGATTCGATCATGTTGTTGACGGCGTTGCCGCCGGCGCCGCCGACACCGAAGACGGTGATGCGGGGCTTGAGTTCCCGGATGTCCGGCGCCTGAAGCGAGATGGCCATGATGTCGAGCCCCTTTGACTGTCGCTTGTCTGTGCGGCGCCTCGCGGCGCCGGATCCGTTGGTTCTGGACGTCCTCGCGGAGCGCCCGGTTCAGCCGTCCTAAAAGCTCTCGCGGATCCAGCGTCCGACGCGCGAGATGTACCCGTCCGTTCCCGTGCCGGCGAAGACGCCCTGTCCGCGCGGCTCGAAATGCTCCGCATGCGCCACCTGCGGGTAGACCAGCAGCCCTACCGCGGCGGAGAAGGCCGGCCCCTTGGCGGCCTCGGGCAGGCCGCGGATGCCGAGCGGGCGCCCGATCCGCACCTGTCCCTGCATCACCCGGCGCGTGACCTCGGGCAGGCCGACGAGCTGGCTGGCGCCGCCCGTGAGCACCACCCGGCGTCCGGCCTGCTCGGCGAAGCCCGCCTTGCGCAGCCGGTCGCGCACCAGCTCCACCACCTCCTCGACGCGCGGGCGGATGATCCGCACGAGCTGCGAGCGCGGCACGTGGGAGGGCGCCTCGCCCTCGTCCTCGCCGACCCCGTGGACCGCGATCATGTCGCGCTCGTCGGAGGGGGTGGCGATGGCCGAGCCGTAGAGGGTCTTGAGGCGCTCGGCCGCCGCGACGCGGGTGGAGAGCCCGCGCGCGATGTCCATGGTGACGTGGTGGCCGCCCACCGCGATGGCGTCCACATGGACGAGATGCCCGCCCGAGAAGACGCCGACGCTGGTGGTGCCGCCGCCCATGTCGACGACGCAGACGCCCATCTCGGCCTCGTCGTCGACGAGCGCCGAGAGGCCGGCGGCGTAGGGCGTGGCGATCACCGCCTCGACGCCGAGATGGCAATGCTCGACGGCGAGCATCAGGTTGCGGGCGGCGGCCGCCTCGCTGGTGACGACGTGCAGGTCGACGCCCAGCGCGTCGCCAATCATGCCGGAAGGGTCGATCACCGCGCCCTGGCCGTCCAGCGCGTAGCCGGTGGGCAGGGCGTGCAGCACGGTGCGGCCGGGGGTGACGCCGTGGGCGCTCGCCGTCTCCAGCACGCGCTCCACGTCGGAGCCGGTGACGGTGCCGGTGCGCACGTTCACCCGCGCCTCGTAATGCTGCGAGCCGAGCCGGCCGCCGGACATGTTCACGATGACCGACTGCACCTCGACCTTCGCCATGCGCTCGGCGGCGTGGACCGCCTGGCGGATGGCGCTCTCGGCCGATTCGAGATCGACGATGGCGCCCCCCTTCAGGCCCAGCGAGCGTTGATGGCCGATGCCGATGATGCGGGCGAGATGCGTGCGGCCGCGCAGGGTCGAGAGCGCCTCGGCCGGCTGCAATTCGGCGATGAGGCAGACGACCTTGCTGGTGCCGATGTCCAGCACCGACAGCGTGGTGCTGCGGCGGGCGGAGAGCGGCTTCAGGCGCGGCGTCAGGCCGTGTTGGCTGTGCATGGCGCTTACCGGAGGGAGCTTGCGGGGGCGGGCGAGACGAGCACGGAGCGGTTCGACCGGCTCATGTCGCGGTTCCCTTCTTCTTCGGTTTCTGCGCCTCGGCGCGGGCGGCGGCGGCCTCCTCGGTGAGGCGCACCACCACCCGGTCGTCCATGCGGAGATCCACGGCGATGATGTCCTTCTCCAGGATGCCCTTGTCGCGCTCCAGCTTCACGAGGCGACTAAGCGCCTGCGCGGCGCCGGTCTCGGGCAGGCGGATGTCGACGCCGTCGAGCTTCAGCGTCCAGCGCCGGCCGGAGACGAAGGTGCCGGCCTTCACGCGCTCGCCGAGCGACCCGGCGGCGGCGATCAGCGCGAGATATTCGGGGAGACGGACATTCGCCTCGTCGCCCACCACCAGAGGGAGCGAGGCGTAGCGGTCGTCCCGCATGGTATCGATGACGGTGCCGTCGGCGGCGATGACGGAGATCTCGCCGTCCTTCTGCCAGAGGGCGGCGGGCTCGCGCTCGACCTCGGTGATGACGATCTCGTTGGGGTAGAGCTTGCGCACCGAGGCCGAGGCGATCAGCGGCACGCGCAGCAGGCGGGCGCGGACCTCAGTCACGTCGAGGAAGGGGACGGAGGAGCGCCAGTCGATGCCGGCGGCGGCCAGCACCTCGCGCTCGTACATCCGGGAGATGCCGGAGATCGTCACCTTCTCGACGCCGAAGCCGGCGAGCCGGGCGGCGATGTCGAGGGGGCGGCCCTGCTCGGCCACGAAGGCGTCGTAGCGGCCGCTGGCGACGAAGCCGGTCAGCGCGAAGGCGGCGAGCGCGGCGGAGACCCCGGCGATGCCGACGCCGCGCGGCAGCCGCGCCTCGATCGGCAGGCCGGGACGGGCGCGGCGGATGGAGGCCGGACGCCGGACGAGGCGCAGGAGCCGCGCGAGCGGGCCCGGTGCCTGACCGGAGGGGCTCAGCGGCCCAGTGTTGCGTCCTCCACCATCCATCGGACGAGCTCACCGAAACTCAAGCCCGCATGGGCTGCCATCTCCGGCACAAGGCTCGTCTCGGTCATGCCGGGCTGCGTGTTGACCTCCAGCACGACGAGCGCCCCGGTCCCCCCCGGAGTGTCGTCGAATCGTAGGTCCGCACGGCTGATGCCTCGGCACCCGAGTGCTTGATGCGCCGTTAACGACAACTCTTGGACACGCTGGTAAACATTTGGTTTAAGATCGGCCGGGAGGACGTGGATCGAGCCCCCGGCGGCGTACTTCGCGTCGAAGTCGTACCACTCCCCCGAGGCCGGCTTGATCTCGATCACGCCGAGCGCCCTGTCGCCCATCACCGCGCAGGTCAGCTCGCGGCCCGCAACGTAAGTCTCCGCAAGGACTTCGTCCCCGTAGACCCACTCGTCCGAGCCCAGAATCTGGGGCGGATGGGAGCGCCCGTCGCGCACGATGATGACACCCATCGAGGAACCCTCGGCGACGGGCTTCACCACGTAGGGAGGGGTTAACGGGTGTGACTTCGCCGCATCATGCCGGTTAACGATCCGGCCCTCCGGCACGGCGACGCCGGCCGCGCGCATGACGATCTTGGCCCGCTCCTTGTGCATGGCGAGCGCGGAGGCCAGCACGCCGGAATGCGTGTAGGGAATGCGCAGGATCTCGAGCAGCCCCTGGATGGTGCCGTCCTCGCCGGCGGGGCCGTGCAGGGCGTTGAGGGCCGCGTCGGGCTTCAGCGCGGTGAGCACCGTGGCGATGTCCGGCCCGACATCGACGGGGGTGACGCGGAACCCCTCGCCCTCGAGGGCGCGGGCGCAGGCCCGGCCCGATTTCAGCGAGATCTCCCGCTCGGAAGACCACCCGCCCATCAGGACGGCGACGTGTTGGGACATTCCCGTTCCTCCGATTCGGTGACGCGCCCGGCGGCCCTGGCCCTCAGACGGAGGCCGGCACGCCGATCCGCTTGATCTCCCAGTGCAGCTCCACCCCCGAACTCTCGCGCACCCGGCGGCGGACTTCCTCGCCGAGCGATTCGATGTCGGCGGCGGTGGCGCCGTCGCGGTTGATCAGGAAGTTGCAGTGCATGGGCGAGACCTGGGCGCCGCCCATGGTCAGCCCCCGGCAGCCGGCGGCGTCGATGAGCTGCCACGCCTTGCCGCCGTCCGGGTTCTTGAAGGTCGAGCCGCCGGTGCGCTCGCGAATCGGTTGCGCAGCCTCGCGCGCGGCGGTGACGCGCGCCATCTCCGCCTCGATGGCGTCCCGCTCGCCGGGGCGGCCGCGAAACAGCGCGCTCGTGAAGATCACGTCGTCGGGCGCGTCGGAGTGGCGATAGGAAAACCCCATCTCGGCATGGGTGAACACGCGCAGCGCCCCGCTCCGGTCGACCCCGCGCGCCTCGACCAGCACGTCGGTGGTCTCGCCGCCATGGGCGCCTGCGTTCATGCGCAGGGCCCCGCCGATGGAGCCGGGGATGCCGCGATAGAAGGCGAGCCCGTCGAGAGAGGCCTCCGCCGCCGCCTTGGCGAGGCGCATGTCGGGGACCGCCGTGCCGGTCCGCAGCGTATCGCCGTCGATGGCGACGCTCCCGAACGCCTTGCCGCCGAGCCGGATCACGACACCGGGAATGCCGCCGTCGCGCACGATCAGGTTGGAGCCGAGCCCGATCACCGTGACGGGAATCGCCGGATCGAGCGCGGCCAGCAGCGCGGCGAGGTCCTCCTCGTCGGCCGGCGTGAACAGCACCTGGGCCGGACCGCCGACGCGGAACCAGGTCAGGTCGGCGAGCGAGGGGTTCGCGACGAGGCGGCCGCGCAGGCCCGGCGCCGCCGCGCGGAGGGCCGGCGTGATATCGGGGAAGGCGGTCATGGATGCGCTCCGCCTCTCCCCGCCCGCGGGGAGAGGGCTCTGTCGACCTCGTCGTCGGCAGAGCGAGGCGGCAGCCGAGGGTGAGGGGGCGGCAACGGATCGGGCTCGCCCGGAGACGCCCCCTCACCCTCGCCCTTCGGGCTCGCCGCGCCGACGACGAGGTCGCCGCGGCCCTCTCCCCGCAAGCAGGGAGAGGGAGGGAGGGCCGCCACGATCGTATCGAGAACGGAGTTCATGTTGGTCATCACGTCGGCGTTCCAGAAGCGCAGCACGCGATATCCCTGTTCGGCAAGCCACGCGTCGCGCACACGGTCATGCGCGCTGTCGGCGTGCTGGCTGCCATCGAGCTCGACAATCAGCTTCACTTCCCGACAGGCGAAATCGGCCACATAGCGTCCGACGCTGTCCTGTCTGACGAACTTGAAGCCCGCGAGCCTGCGGCCGCGCAGGCGATACCAAAGGATTCGTTCGGGATCGGTCTGATCGCGCCGGAGCCGCCGACGCAACCGTGTCCCCGTGGCATCGACGGAACGCATTCCGTCTCATCCCTTCAGCGCCGCCAGCTCTCCCGGCAGGGCGTAGGCCCATTGGGTGATGGTGCCGGCGCCGAGGCAGACCACGTAGTCGCCCGGTTCGGCCAGCCCGGCGACGATGCCGGCGAGGTCCTCCGGGCGCTCCAGCGCCCGCGCGTCGCGATGCCCGCGCGACTTCAGGCCGGCGACGAGCCCGTCGCGGTCGATGCCCTCGATGGGCGCCTCGCCCGCCGCGTAGACGGGGGCGACGATCACCGTGTCGGCATCGTTGAAGCAGGTGCAGAAATCGTCGAACAGCGATTGCAGGCGCGAGTAGCGGTGCGGCTGCACGATGGCGATCACCTTGCCGTCCGTGGAGGCGCGGGCGGCCTTCAGCACCGCCTTGATCTCCACCGGATGGTGCCCGTAATCGTCGAAGATCGCCGCGCCGTTCCACTCGCCGGTGCGGGTGAAGCGGCGCTTGACCCCGCCGAAGCCAGCGAGCGCCCGCCGGATCGCGTCGCTCGACACGCCGAGTTCGTGCGCCACCGCGAGCGCGGCGGTAGCGTTCAACGCGTTGTGCTTGCCGGGCATGGGCAGCACGAGGTCTTCCATCTCCATGCGGTAGCCCGGCCGGCGGTCGCGGATCATCACCCGGAAGCGGCTCTGGCCGCCCTTCAGGTCGACGTCGATGAGGCGCACGTCGGCCTGCGGGTTCTCGCCGTAGGTGACGATGCGCCGGTCCTCGATATGGCCGACGAGGTCCTGCACCACGGGATGGTCGATGCACATCACCGCGAAGCCGTAGAAGGGGATGTTGTCGATGAAGCGCCGGAAGGCGTCCTTCACCGCCTCGAACGAGCCGAAATGGTCGAGATGCTCGGGGTCGATATTGGTGACGATCACCACGTCGGCGGGCAGGCGCAGGAAGGTGCCGTCCGATTCGTCGGCCTCCACCACCATCCACTCGCCCTCGCCCATGCGGGCGTTGGTGCCGTAGGCGTTGATGATGCCGCCGTTGATGACGGTGGGGTCGAGGTTTCCCGCGTCGAGCAGAGTGGCCACGAGCGAAGTGGTGGTGGTCTTGCCATGCGTGCCGGCGATGGCGACGCAGGACTTGAAGCGCATCAGCTCGGCCAGCATCTCGGCGCGGCGCACCACCGGCAGGCGGCGCTCGCGGGCGGCGACGAGCTCGGGATTGTCGCGACGAATCGCGGTGGAGACGACGACCAGCGCCGCCTCCTCGACGTTTTCGGCCGCGTGGCCGACGAAAGTCTTCATGCCCTTGTCGGCGAGGCGGCGCACATTGGCGTTGTCGGAGGCGTCCGAGCCCTGCACCGTGTAGCCGAGATTGTGCATCACCTCGGCGATGCCGGACATGCCGATGCCGCCGATGCCGATGAAGTGGATGGGTCCGAGCTTGTCGGGCAGCTTCATGGGAGTGAACCGTCTTCCGGGCAGGCCGGCGCGGCAGGGCGCCGACGGCAAGTCACAAAAAAATCAAGTGTGGGCGGCGGTCTCGATGACGAGGTCGGCGAGCCGCTCGGCGGCGTCGAGGATGCCGGCGCTTTTGGCGGCTGCGGCCGCCGCGGTCAATTTTTCGGGCGCGGAGATCGAATCGAGCAGCTCCGCCGTCAGCCGGTCCGGGGTGAAGGCGCTCTGCGGCAGCGCCAGCGCGGCGCCGATCCGGCTCAGCGTCTCGGCGTTGGCCGCCTGGTCCTGATCGAGGGCGCCGGGCAGCGGCACCAGGATCGAGGGACGGCCGATGGCCGCGAGCTCCGAGACCGTCGAGGCGCCCGAGCGCGACACCACGAGATGCGCGGCCGCGATCCGCGCCGGCATGTCGCGGAAGAACGGCGCCACGTCGGTGCCGGAGAGCCCCAGGGCGAGATACTCGTTCTGGACGCTGGCGAGGTCCTCCGCCCGCGCCTGCTGGACGATGCGCAGCCGCGCCCGGATGTCGGCGGGCAGCTGCGCCACGGCCTTCGGCACGATCTCGCTCATGATCCGCGCGCCCTGGCTGCCGCCGAAGACGAGGAGGTTCACGATGCCGTCGGACGCGAGCGCCGGATAGGGGCTCGCCGCCGCCTCGATCACGGCGGGACGCAAGGGGTTGCCGGTATGGGTGCGCGGCGCCGTGGCCTTCGCCGGCACCCCGCGCACGTCCTTGAAGCCGGTCGCGATCCTCCTGGCACCGCGGGCCAGAAAGGCGTTGGCGCGGCCCATCACGGCGTTCTGCTCGTGCAGGATGGTCGGCACGCGCAGGATCTGCCCGGCGAGCATGGGCGGCACGGTTGGATAGCCGCCGAACCCGACGATCGCGGCCGGGTCGATCCGGCGGATCTCCTTCGCGGCCATGCCGAAGCCGCGCCCCAGCGTCACCACCGCCATGCCGCGCTTCACCAGCGAACGGCCCGAGGGCGTCGCCGAGGCGATGGTGACGATCTCGGAGGCCGGAAAGCCGTCCTTGATCGACTCGACCCGCGCGTCGGTGGCGAGCGCCACCCGCACGCCGCGCGCCCGCAGCGCGTGGGCGAGGCTCTCGGCCGGGAAGAGATGCCCTCCGGTCCCGCCCGCGCAGAGCAGGACGGTCGCCTGCGCCACCGTCACCGCATCACCCCGGCGATGGTGGACGGCGTCGTGCCCGGCGGCTTCTGGCTGAGCATGGTCACGCGCGGGCGCTTGCGGGTGAGCGCGATGAGGAAGCCCATCCCGAGCGCCAGCGAGATCAGCGACGAGCCGCCATAGGAGACGAAGGGAAGCGTCATGCCCTTGGCCGGCATGAGCTGGGTGTTCACCGCCATGTTGATGCAGGCCTGCATGCCGAACAGAGTCGTCAGCCCCGTGATGGCGAGCCGGGAGAAGGTGTCGTCGGTCCGGCGCGCCAGCTTGAGGCCGCGCATCACGATATAGAGGAAGAGCGCCAGCAGGCCGAGACAGACCAGCACGCCGAATTCCTCGCCCGTCACCGAGAAGATGAAGTCCGTATGCGCGTCGGGCAGGTGGCGCTTGGCGACACCCTCCCCCGGCCCGGTGCCGAACCAGCTCCCCGAGCGGAACGATTCGCGCGACCAGAACTCCTGGAAGCTGTCGCCGGAATCCTTGTTCAGGAAGCGGGTGATGCGCTCGCGGACGTGATGCAGGAAGGTGTAGGCGGCGAACACTCCGATGAGCCCGCCCGCGCCGAGCCCCGCCACCCAGAACCAGTGCAGCCCGGCCACGAAGAACAGCGTGCACCAGACGATGGTGATGAGCATGGTCTGGCCGAAATCCGGCTGGAGCACGAGGGGCACGATGGTCATCGGCAGGAGCAGGATGGCCAGGAACCCGCCCGGCATGTCGCGGCGCTGCGCGCCCTCCGAGAAGGCCCAGGCGGCCACCACGACGAAGGCCGGCTTCACGAACTCGGAGGGCTGCAACCCGAAGGAGCCGAACTGGATCCAGCGATGGGCGCCCTTGATCTCCGGGCCGAACTTTCCGGCGAGGATGCAGAGCGCCACCCCCACCACCCAGGTGAAGAGCGCGAGCCGGCGCACCTGCCGGAGCGACAGGAACGAGACTGCGACGATGAGCAGGATCGTCGGTGCCAGGTACAGCGCCTGGCGGTTGAGGAAGTAGAAGGTCGGCAGGCCGATGCGCTCGGCCACCGGCGGGCCGCCGCCCATCAGGAAGACGAGGCCCGCCACCATCAGCGCGCCGAGCGCCGCGAGCAGGCCGCGATCCACGGTCCACCACCAGTCGGTCAGGGGCGTGCGATCCGCGCGGGACATCATCGGCGGCAGGACTCCATGCGCCGCCATGCCCGGATCGGGCGCGGGCGGTCGCGCCGTGATCCTGTGGCGGAATGGTAAACGGATGGTGGACGCGGCCTCGTTCCGGGCGGCGCGACGCGCCGGGCGCAACCTGCGTCGCGGAACGCAACCTCAGAGAATGCAATCTCTGGTTAAGTTTACCGGGGCATGATCTAGGTCGATCAAGACGCCGCTACCCTCCCCGCAGCATTCGGCGGGCGGCCGGTCCGGCGGCGATCATCGGAGACGACCGACGCCATGTTCCCGATCCGCAAGCACTCGGACGCCGCCGCCAAGCTCGCCGCCCTCGACCGCGTCCAGGCCGTCATCGAGTTCGACCTCTCCGGCAATGTCCTGACGGCCAACGAGAATTTCCTCTCCGTTGTCGGCTACACCCTGCCTGAGATCGCGGGCCGCCATCACGGCCTGTTCGTCGATCCCAAGGAGCGCGACAGCGACGCCTACCGCGCCTTCTGGCAGCGCCTGCGCGAGGGCCGCTTCGAGGCGGCGCAGTTCCGGCGGATCGCCAAGGACGGCCGCGACGTCTGGATCCAGGCCTCCTACAACCCGATCGCCGGGCGCGACGGGCGGCCCTGCAAGATCGTCAAGTTCGCCACCGACATCACCCGGCAGAAGGCGGAGGATGCCGACCGCGCCGGCCAGATCGCGGCGATCCGCAAGGCGCAGGCCGTCATCGAATTCGGCACCGACGGCATCATCCTCGACGCCAACGACAACTTCCTCTCGACCCTCGGCTACACGCTGCCCGAGATCCGGGGGCGCCACCATTCCCTGTTCGTCGAGCCGGCCTACGCGGCGGGGGCCGAATACGCCGCCTTCTGGGCCGCGCTGAAGGGGGGCGCCTATCAGGCGGCCCAGTACCGGCGCCTCGGCAAGGGCGGCCGGGAGGTCTGGATCCAGGCCTCCTACAACCCGATCCTCGACGCGGCCGGGCGGCCCTACAAGATCGTGAAGTTCGCCACCGACATCACCGAGCAGGTCCAGTTGCTCGCCAACCTGCGCCGCATGATCGACGAGAATTTCGGCGAGATCGACCGGGCCGTGGACCACTCCTCGCAAGCCTCGCGGACGGCATCGGACGCGGCCGGGACCACCGCCGGCAACGTCCAGGCCATGGCGGCGGCCTCAGAGGAGCTCGCGGCCTCCGTCGCCGAGGTGGCGCAGAGCATGGCGCGCTCGCGCGCCGCGAGCGACGACGCCACCGCCGAGGTGCGCACCGCCGACGGCTACGCGAACCGGCTCTCCGACGCGGCGCGCTCGATGAGCGGCATCGTCGGGCTGATCCAGTCGATCGCGGCGCAGATCAACCTGCTCGCCCTCAACGCCACCATCGAGGCGGCCCGCTCGGGGGAGGCCGGACGCGGCTTCGCCGTGGTCGCCCAGGAGGTGAAGCACCTCGCGGCGCAGGCCTCGCAGGCCACTGAGCAGATCAACGGCGAGATCAACGGCATGCAGGCGATCTCGGCCAACGTCGTCGGCGCCCTCGCCTCGATCCGGGCCTGCGTCGACACCATGCGCGAGCAGGTCGTCACCACCGCCGCCGCCCTCGAGGAGCAGAGCGCCGTCACGCACGACCTGTCGGTGAACATGCAGCAGGCGTCGGGCGCCGTCTCGGACATCGCCACCAGCATCTCGGCGATCTCCTCGGCGGTGACGCAGGTCTCCGGCGCCGTCGCCACCACCCGCGACGCGGCGCAGGTGCTGGCGCGCTAGCCGCGCGCTGCCCGTCCACGATACGGGGACGCGCATATTTGCGCAGGCTTGCCCGGCTTATGGGCACGCCAAGTCCCTGAAGCCGCGCGATGATCCCGGCGTGCATACACGCCAGGAGGTCACATGAGCGCGATCGTTTCGCCGCCGGCGGTCCATCCCGTCGACGAGGTGCTGCCCGCCCCGCGCCTGTTCGCGCTGGGCCTCCAGCATGTGCTGGTCATGTACGCGAACGCGGTGGCCGTGCCGCTCATCATCGGCGCGGCGCTGAAGCTGCCGAAAGAGCAGATCGCGATGCTCATCAACGCGGATCTCTTCGCCTGCGGCATCGCCACCCTCGTGCAGACCATCGGCTTCGGCCCCTTCGGCATCAGGCTGCCGGTCATCATGGGCGTGACGGCGGTCTCGATCTCGCCGATGCTCGCCATGGCGGCGATGCCCGGCGTCGGGCTCACCGGCATCTACGGGGCGGTGATCGTCGGCGGCCTGTTCGGCCTGTGCGTGGCGCCCTTCGTGCGGCACGTCCTGCGCTTCTTCCCGGCGGTGGTCACGGGCACGATCATCACCATGATCGGCATCGTGCTGATGCGCGTCGGCGTGAACTGGGCGGGCGGGGGCGCGGCGGCGGCCGATTTCGGCGCGGCCGGCTATCTTCTCGTCGCGGCGCTGGTGCTCGGCATCATCCTCGTGGTGATCCGCTTCGGCACGGGCTTCCTCGCCAACACCGCCGTGCTGATCGGCGTGATCGCCGGCTACCTCGTCACCGTCGCGCTGGGCTGGACCGACTTCTCCGGCATCCAGGCCGAGCCATGGCTGCGGGTGGTGCTGCCGCTCCAGTTCGGCGTGCCGACCTTCCACCTCATCCCCTGCCTGACCATGTGCCTGGTCGTCACCATCGTGTTCATCGAAGCCACCGGCATGTTCCTGGCGCTCGGCGCCATGACCGGGCGCGAGGTCGGGGCCGAGGACATCAAGCGGGGCCTGCGCGCGGACGCCCTCGGCACCCTGATCGGGGGCGTGTTCAACACCTTCCCCTACGTGTCCTACTCGCAGAACATCGGGCTCGTGGGCGTCACCAACGTCTACAGCCGCTGGGTGTGCGTGGCCGGCGGGATCATCATGCTGGCCCTCGGGATGGTGCCGAAGCTCGCCTTCGTCGTCGCCACCGTGCCGCAATGCGTGCTGGGCGGGGCCGGCTTCATCATGTTCGGCATGGTCGCCGCCACGGGCATCAAGATCCTCAAGCAGGTCGACTACGTGAAGGCGCCTCACAACACGCTGGTAGTGGCGATCTCCATCGGCTTCGGGCTGATCCCGATCGTGGCGCCGAACTTCTTCCGGATCATGCCGGCCGAGCTGAAGCCGATCTTCGGCGACGGCATCATCCTCACCTCGATCGCGGCGGTACTGCTCAACGCCTATTTCAACCGCACGACGCAGGAAGAGGCCGCCGGGGACGCCGTGCTCGCGGCCGAGGGCGCGAGCCATATCTGAGGGAACGAGAGGCCCCGCTCAGCCGAGCGCCCGGACCAGATCCCGGAAGCGGTCCCCCCGGACCTCGAAATTCGGGAACTGGTCGTAGGAGGCGCAGGCCGGCGAGAGCAGCACCACCGGCTCCGCCGCCCCCGACGCGGCGGCGGCTTGCGCCGCGGCCGGCACCGCGACCTCGAGGGTCTCGCAGCGCGTATAGGGCACGGCGCCCTCGAGGGTCGCCGCGAAGGCGTCGGAGGCGGCCCCGATCAGGTAGGCGTGGGCGACCCGGTCGAAGAGCGGCACCAGCGGGAAGATGCCGCCGTCCTTGGCCTTGCCGCCGAGGATCCAGTGCACGTCGCGGAAGGCGGTGAGCGCCTTCTCGGTGGAATCGGCGTTCGTCGCCTTCGAATCGTTGACGAAGAGCACGGCGCCGCGCCGGCCGACCTCCTCCATCCGGTGCGGCAGGCCGGGGAACGAGCGAAGCCCCGCCTGGATCGCGTCGTCGGACAGGCCGACCGCCCGGCAGGCGGCCACCGCCACGGCGGCGTTCTGCCAGTTATGGGCGCCGCGCAGGCTTCCGATGCCGGTCACGTCCGCAACCACCCGGCCCTCGCCGTCGATCACGGTCGCGTCCCGCGCGGTCAGCCCGTCGAAGGATGCCGGCCCCTGGGCGAGGCCGGGGGGCACCACATGGACCCGCACCAGCGGCCCCTCGCGGCGCTCCGCGACGGCGCGGCTCCAGGCATCGTCGATGCCGATCACCGCGAGCCCGGCCGAGGCCACCAGCCGCTCCTTGATCGCGGCATAGCTCTCCATGGCGCCGTGCCGGTCGAGATGGTCGGGCGTGATGTTCATCAGCACGCCGACGCTGGGATCGAGCGAAGGCGTCAGGTCGATCTGGAACGAGGACAGCTCGACGACGTGGACCCGGCTCTCGGAGGGCGGCTCCAGCGACAGGATGGCGGTGCCGATATTGCCGCCCATCTGCACGTCGCGGCCGGCCTCGCGCAGGACATGCGCGATCAGCGCCGTCGTCGTCGACTTGCCGTTGGTGCCGGTGATGGCGACGAAGGGCGCCTGCGGTGCGATCGCCGCCCGCTCCCGGCAGAAGAGCTCGATATCGCCGACGATCTCGACGCCGGCCGCCTTGGCGAGCCCCACCGTCCAATGCGGAACGGGATGGGTGAGCGGCACGCCGGGCGCCAGCACCAGCGCGGCGAACTCCGAGAAATCCGCCTCGCGCAGGTCCGCCGTCGCGATGCCCCTCTCGCGGGCCCGCTCCACCGCCGCGGCGCCGTCGTCCCAGGCGACGACCTCGGCGCCACCCTCCTTCAGGGCGAGGGCGGTGGCGAGGCCGGAGCCGCCGAGACCGAACAGAGCGACCTTGCGGCCGGCGAAGGTGGTGACGGGGGTCATTCGGTACGTCCGCACTCAGGCTTTGCGCATCCTCGGACCGCGGCGAAGGCCGCCGCGGGACCGAACGCGCTTCCTAGCCGGCTCGGAGCGCCGGTGGAAAGAGCAGCCCGCCCTCAGCGCAGCTTCAGCGTGGCGAGGCCGGCCAGCGCCAGGATCACGGCGATGATCCAGAAGCGGATGACGACCTGGGCCTCCTTCCAGCCCTTCTGCTCGAAATGGTGGTGGATCGGCGCCATGCGGAAGACGCGCTTGCCCGTGAGCTTGAAGGACGCGACCTGGATGATGACCGACATCATCTCCAGCACGAACAGGCCGCCGACGATGGCCAGCACGACCTCGTGCTTCGTCGCCACCGCGATGGTGCCGAGCAGGCCGCCCAAGGCCAGCGAGCCGGTATCGCCCATGAAGATCTGCGCCGGCGGCGCGTTGAACCACAGGAAGCCGAGCCCCGCCCCGATCACCGCGCCGCAGACCACGGCGAGCTCGCCGGTGTCGCGCACGTAGTTCACCTGGAGGTAGCTCGCGGTGAAGCTGTTGCCGACGAGATAGGCGATGACGCCGAAGGTGCCGCAGGCGATCATCACCGGCACGATGGCGAGCCCGTCGAGCCCGTCGGTCATGTTCACGGCGTTGCCGGCGCCCACGATCACGAAGCCGCCGAACAGCACGTAGAACCAGCCGAGATTGAGCAGCGCGTCCTTGAAGACGGGAAAGGCGAGCTGGTTCTTCAGCGCCATCGGCGAGTACAGCGCGATGACGATGCAGGCGGAGATCGCGAGCAGCGCCTCGAGCGCCAGCCGGAAGCGGCCGGAAAAGCCCTTGTGCGACTGCTTCGTCACCTTGAGGTAGTCGTCGTAGAAGCCGATCGCGCCGAAGCCCAGCGTCACGGCCAGCGTGATCCAGACATAGTGGTTGCGCGGGTTCGCCCAGAGCAGCACCGCCACCAGGAAGCCGGCGAGGATCATCAGCCCGCCCATGGTCGGCGTGCCGCGCTTCGTCAGCAGGTGGGTCTGCGGCCCGTCCTCGCGGATCGGCTGGCCCTTGCCCTGACGCAGGCGCAGCAGGGAGATGATCCAGGGCCCGAACCAGAACACGAACAGGCCCGCCGTGAACAGCGCCCCTCCGGTGCGGAAGGTGATGTAGCGGAAGACGTTGAGGGCCGAGAGCGTGCCGCTCAGGTCGGAGAGGAGATACAGCATGAGGGCTCTCTGCCGCTGGTCATTCGGGGAAAGCTGATCTTGGAAATCCGGTCTTGGAGCCGGGCTTCGCGGCGACGGCTCATCGCGGGGCGGCGGAGAGCAGCGGGTCGCGCCCGTCCGCCGCGTAGCGGCCCTTGAGGGCCTCCACGATCCCGCCCATGCGGATGCTGTTCGAGCCCTTGACCATCACGGCGTCGCCCGCCCGCAAAGCGCCGGAGAGCGGCTCGACGAGATCGGCGGAGGTCGCGGCGGCGACGCCCCGGCGCGAGACGGGCAGCGCCTCGAACAGGTGGCGCATCATCGGGCCGGCGGTGAAGACGGTATCGATGCCCGCCGCCTCGACCGCCTGCGCCAGCCCGCGATGGTGCTCCTCGGAGGAGGCGCCGAGCTCCAGCATGTCGCCGAGCACGGCGATGCGGCGGCCGCGCGGGCCGGTCTCGACGGCGGCGAGGGTCGCGAGCGCGGCGCGCACGGAAGCGGGGTTGGCGTTGTAGCTCTCGTCCACGAGGAAGGCCTCGCCCTCCCCGATCCTGAGCGCGGTGCGCTCGCCGCGCCCGACCGGCGGCCGCAGCCCGGCGAGCGACAGGGCGGCGCGGGCGAGATCGGCGCCGAGCGCGTGGATCACCGCCATCACGCCGAGGGAGTTCATGGCGACGTGCCGGCCCGGCGTGCCGAGCTGGTAGGTCACGGGGATGCCCATCACGCTGGCATCGACCACCGAGAGGTCGGGCCGCAGCACGATGCGGTTGGCGCGCACATCGGCTTCCGGGTGCTCGCCGAAGCTGACGATGCGACCGGCCTTGGACGCCTGGGCATGGGCGGCAAGCCGCGAAAAACTCGGGTTGTCGCGGTTGATGACCGCGACGCCCCCGGCGGACAACCCGGAAAAGATCTCGCCCTTGGCGTCGGCGATAGCCGAGAGCGAGCGGAAATGCTCGATATGCACGGGCTCGACGGTGGTGACGAGCGCCACGTCGGGCCGCACCTGGGCCACCAGCGGCAGGATCTCGGCGCCGTGGTTCATGCCAATCTCGAAGACGCCGTAGCGGCTCGCCTGGGGCATCCGCGCCAGCGTCAGGGGCACGCCCCAGTGGTTGTTGTAGGAGGCGGCCGAGGCGTGGGTCGGCCCTTGCGCCGAGAGGACGTGGCGAAGCGCTTCCTTGGTGCCGGTCTTGCCGACCGAGCCCGTCACCGCGACGATCTGCGCTTGCGTGCGGGCACGCGCCGCCAGCCCGAGCGCGCGCATGGCGTCGAGCACCGGATCGGCGGCGGCGCCGGGAACCGCGAGCACCGCGCCGGCCCCGGCGAACTCGCCCGCCCGGTCGGCCGCGACCACGGCGGCGGAGGCGCCGCGCGAGAGGGCGTCGCGCACGAAGTCGTGGCCGTCGCGGGCGTCGCCCCGGATGGCGAAGAAGAGGTCGCCCGGCTTCAGCGTGCGCGTGTCGATGGAGGCGCCGGAGACGGGTTTCGGCGCGCCGACGAGCCGGCCGCCGGTGGCGGCCTCCAGGGCATCGGGCGTCCAGAGGGGCGTGTCGATCATGGTCCCACCTGCGCGATTGCCGCGCGGATCACCGCGTGATCCGAGAACGGGAGGACGCGTTCCCCCACGATCTGGCCGGTTTCATGGCCCTTGCCGGCCACCACCAGAACGTCGCCCGGCGACAGGCCCGTGACGGCGGCGCGGATCGCCTCTCCCCGGTCGCCGATCTCGACGGCCCCCGGCGCGGCGGCGAGGATAGCGGCGCGGATGCTCGCCGGCTCCTCGCCGCGCGGATTGTCGTCGGTGACGATGACGGTGTCGGCGAGCCGCGCCGCGATCCCGCCCATGATCGGCCGCTTGCCGCGATCGCGGTCGCCGCCGCAACCGAAGACGACGACGAGCTTGCCCGCCGCGAAGGGGCGCAGCGCGGTGAGCACATGCTCCAGCGCCTCGGGCTTGTGGGCGTAGTCGACGAGGCAGAGCGCCCCGTTCGCCTCGCCGATCCGCTCCATGCGGCCGGGCACCCCTGTGAGGTGCTCGAGCGCGGCGAAGACGCCGGCCGGATCGGTCCTGCCGGCAGGTGTCGCGAGCACGAGGCCGGCGGCGAGAAGCGCGTTCTCGACCTGGAAGCCACCGACGAGGGGCAGGCGCACTATGCGCTCGACATCCTGCTGTGGGTGCCGGCCACCGGGTGTGCGCAGGTGCAGGCGCTGGTGAAAACCCTCGGCTGTTGCCGAGAGCAGCTTCACCGTCTCGCCGGCTCGCCCTGTGGTTCGGACATGGAGCCTGCGCGCGTAGGCGGCCTCGATCACGCGCTCGGCGTAAGGGCCGTCCGCGTTGACGAAGGCTGGAATGCCAGGCTGCGCCAGGGTGTCGAACAGCCGGAGCTTGGCCGCGAGATAGTCCTCAACGGTAGCGTGGTAGTCGAGATGGTCGCGGCCGAGATTGGTGAAGCCCACCGCGCTCAGGCGCACCCCGTCGAGGCGGCGCTGCTCGATGCCGTGGGAGGAGGCCTCCATCGCGAGATCGGTGATGCCCTCCTCGGCGAGCCGCGCCAGGGTCCGGTGGAGCGTCACCGGGTCGGGCGTGGTCAGCGAGCCGTATTCGGCGCCCCGGCTGGTGACGATGCCGACCGTGCCGAGGCTCGCCGACTCGCGGCCGAGCCGGGCGAGGATCTGGCGGACGAAATCGGCCACCGAGCTTTTGCCGCTGGTGCCCGTCACCGCCACCACGATCTCCGGCTGGCGGCCGGCGAGGCGCGCGGCGGCGAGCGCCAGCGCGCGGCGCGCATCCGCGACGGCGATCCAGGCGGTGGCCGCCGGCAGATCGGAGGGCCGCGCGCCCTCGCCCACCACGGCCACGGCGCCGGCCTCCGCCGCCTTCGCCGCGAAGAGCCGGCCGTCCGCCCTGGTGCCGGGCACGGCCACGAAGACGGAGCCGGGCCCGACCTGCCGGCTGTCGGCGGTCAGCCCCGTGACGGCGCGCGAGGCCGCGTCGGGCGCGGCCTCGGGGAACAGGGCGCCGAGGGTCGGCGCGAGGGTCGGCGCGCTCACGGGCCGCCGACCTGGGTGGCGTGATAGGCGCCGAGCCGCACCATCTGCGGGAAGGGGTTCTTCGGCGGCTCGAATTTCGGCGGCAGGCCGAGGATGGGGGCGACGCGCTCGATGACGCGCCCCGTCACCACGCCGGAGTTCCAGGCGGCGGTGGCGTAGCCGCCGCTCTCGGGCAGGCCCTGCGGCTCGTCCATGATGGTGACGAAGAGGTATTTCGGCTTGTCCATGGGGGCGGCGGCCATGAAGGTCGTGAACAGGCGGTTCTTCACGTAGCGCCCGCCGATGACCTTCTCGGCCGTGCCGGTCTTGCCGCCGACGAAGTAGTAGGGAATCGCCGCCTTCTTGGCCGAGCCCTCGACGGCGTTGAGGCGCATGATGAAGCGCATCGCCTCGCTGGTCTGGGGCGAGAGGACGTGGCTCGCCTTGGCGCGGGCCTCCTCCTCGGTGGTCTTGAGGAAGGTCGGGATCATCAGGTCGCCGCCATTGGCGATGGCGCCGACCGCCGCCGCCGCCTGGATCGGCGCCACGGCGAGGCCGTGCCCGAAGGCGATGGTGATGGTGTTGATCTCGGTCCAGCGCGGCGGGACGATGGGGGAGGCGCTCTCCGGCAGCTCCGTGCGCATGCGGTCGAGCAGGCCCATCTTCTTCAGGAAGGCCTTGTGGCCGGTCACGCCGACGCCGAGCGCCATCTTGGCCGAGCCGATGTTGGAGGAGTGCGTGAACACCTCCGGCATGGTGATGAGCCGGTTGGTGCCGTGGTACTCGTGGATCTTCTGGCGGCCCCAGCTCAGCACGCCGCCGCGGGTGTCGAAGGTCGAGTTGACGTTGTACTTGCCCGACTCGAGCGCCATCGCCAGCGTCATCGCCTTGAAGGTCGAGCCCATCTCGTAGACGCCGACGTTCATCCGGTTGATGCGGTCGGGCGAGAGCGCGTCGGCGGGGTTCGACGGGTCGAAATCCGGCAGCGAGACCAACGCGATCACCTCGCCGGTGGTCACGTCGAGGATCATCGAGGCGCCGGCCTTGGCCTTGAAGTGCTCGACGCCCTTGGCCAGCTCGTCGCGCACGGCGAACTGCGCGCGCAGGTCGAGGGAGAGCTGCACCGGCTTCAGGTCGGTCTGCTTCTCGATCAGGCCGAAATCGTTGAGGGCCTTGTTGCCCTGGTTGTCGATGTACTTCTCGATGCCGGCGATGCCGACATTGTCGAGATTCGTCGCGCCGAGGACATGGGCGGCGGCGAACCCGTTCGGGTAGACGCGCTTGTGGTCGGGCAGGAAGCCGATGCCGGGGATGCCCAGCCGATGCACCTCGGCCTGCTGCTTCGGGGTCAGCTCGCGCTTCACCCAGACGAAGCCGGCGCCCTTCCTGTCCTTCTTCTGCGTGAGCTTGGCGCGCAGCTCGGCGGCGTTCAGCTCCGGCAGCACGGCGGTGAGGAGCTCGACCGCCTCGTCCTTGTCGTAGATGTTGCCGGGCTCGGCGAAGACCGAGACCGTGCGGATGTCGGTGGCCAGGATCTCGCCGTTGCGGTCGATGATATCGGGCCGGATGGCGGTGGTCGCGGCGGCGGCGATCCGGTGCTCGTTGCTCGGCGGCTCGCCGAAGGCGGCAACCGACAGGAGCCGCACGGCGATGGCGCCGAACACCCCGGCGAAGGCGAGCCCCACGATGCCGACGCGCGTGTGGCTGCGCTCGATCGCCAGGCGGAACATGGAGCGGGCGAGCCCCTTCAGGCGGCCCTCGCGCGGGGCCGCCGCCGGGGCCTCATGCGGAACGGTTTCCGCGGCGGGCTCGTCGGCGGGCGCTTCGGGATGCTGGGATGCGTCGTCGGACACGGGGATGCTACCTCGAAACCGTGGTCGGGGTGCGGGTCGTCGTCGTGCGCGGGATCGAGCCGGTGGTGCGCGGCTCGGGCCGCTCCTTCGGGGTCGCGGTGGCCGTCGCGGCGAGCAGCCGGCCGATCTCGTCGCCGCGCTCGCGCCGCGCGGGCAGGTCGGAGACGCGCCCGAGATGCTCGGTGCCGATGGGCTCGAGCGCCAGATGCTTGTCGACCGCCGCCTGGAGCCGGTCGGGCCGGGTCAGGAGCTGCCACTCGGCCTTGAGCACGGCGATGGCCTGGCGCTCGGTATGGAGCTGGCTCTTGAGCTTCGAGACCTGACCCGCCTGGTAGAGCGTGTCGTACTTGATCGAGTAGGCGTAGATCGCCGAGGCGACGAGCCCGATGATCGCGAGGAGGTTGAGCAGGCGGATCACCGGCGGCCTCCGGGAAGGGGCGTGTCGCCCGGCAGCGCGGCGAGCGCCTCCAGGCTGGAGAGCGGTTCGGCGGCGGGAACCTCGGTGCGCTCGGCCGCGCGCAGCTTCGCCGAGCGCGAGCGCGGGTTGGCGGCCATCTCCGCCTCGGAGGGCAGCACCGGCCCCTTGGTCACGGGCAGGAAGCTCCTGGGCGCCGGGCGCTCGACGCTCGGCACATGCCGCGAGGCCTGCACCGCGCGGCCGGAGCGGGCCGAGAGGAACTGCTTGACGATGCGGTCCTCGAGCGAATGGAACGTCACCACCGCGAGCCGGCCGCCGGGCTTCAGGAGCCGCTCGGCCGCGTGCAGCGCCCGCACCAGCTCGCCGAGCTCGTCGTTGACCGCGATGCGCAGGCCCTGGAACGTGCGCGTCGCCGGGTGGATGCCGCTGGCGGGATCGGTCCGCACCACGCCGGCGACGAGATCGGCGAGCTGCGCCGTGGTCTCGATGCGGCCGCGCCGGCGCGCCTCGATGATGGCGCGGGCGACCGCGCGCGAGCGCCGCTCCTCGCCGTAATGGAAGACGATGTCGGCGAGCTGGGCCTCCTCGGCCCCGTTGACGATGTCGGCGGCGCTGATCCCGTCGCGCGACATGCGCATGTCGAGGGGGCCGTCCTGGCGGAAGGAGAAGCCGCGCTCGGCCTGGTCGATCTGCATCGAGGAGACGCCGATATCGAGCACCACCCAATCCGCCGGCTCGGCCGCGAGGGCATCGAGGGCGCCGAACCGGCCCGCCGCCAGCCGCAGCCGGCCGCCGGATTCGGCCGCCAGCCCCTCGCCGGCTGCGAGGGCGCCGGGATCGCGGTCGATGGCGACGACGCGCAGGTCGGGGTGCCCGGCGAGCAGGGCGCGGGTGTAGCCGCCGGCCCCGAATGTTCCGTCGACGGCGAGCCCCGGCCGGTCCGCGGCGAGCGCCTCGAGCACGGCGTCGAGCAGCACCGGCACATGCGGCGCGGACGAGGCAGGCGGGGCGGCCATGACGCGGCGCGCGTTCATCGCGAACCGCCCGGCGAGCGGGAGGCGGCGACGGCGCGCGATGCGAATGCGGCGTCCGGTGCGAATCGGATCATGCGGCCCTGCGGCGCGGGAGGAGACGGCGTCCGCCGAGGGGCGTCGGCCACGGCCATACGCGCGAACACGCCCCCAGGTTTCCCTGGGAACGTCCGCCGATCCGCAAATCGCCGCTGACGGTGTGGTGCCGGGTAACATGGGCCTCTGAGCGTCGTCAACGAGATGCGGGCAGGGTCGCCGACGCTGCCGATCAGACCTCAGCAAGGTTAATCGAGGGTAAGCGTTCTCGGGAAAAACCGGCCGCGCCGCTGGCGCCGCGCAGACGCGCGCACACCCTGGGAAGACCTTCGCCCACGAACCGGAGAACGCGGCGAAGTCTTTGGCGGCGCGGGCGAAATGCCTCGCGAAGCGACGGTCGCGGATGGATCAGCCGGCCTATAAGCCGGGTTCTGTAGGGCCCGGCGTGAAACGCCGGACGTGGCGGCCATTCCTCTGGGACGATCGTTGCCGACCGCCTCGAGCAACCAACCCGGACGACGGGCCTGGAGAGCGGGCCTGCTCCTCCTCACGGAAGAAGCGTGTCGTCCCTATTCGGTCTTGCTCCCGGTGGGGTTTGCCGTGCCGTCCGCGTTGCCGCGTCCGCGGTGCGCTCTTACCGCACCCTTTCACCCTGACCCCGGATCGGGTCCGGGGCGGTCTGCTCTCTGTGGCACTGTCCCTGGGGTCGCCCCCGCCGGACGTTATCCGGCACCGTCTCTCCATGGAGCCCGGACTTTCCTCCCCGTGCGAGCACGGAGCGGCCGCCCAGCCGGCTGATCCGCAGTCCGTTTGCGCCGGGCGCGGGGGCCGGTCAAGGCGATCCCGGCGGCAGTGCCCAAGATGCGGGCATGCCCGGATTTTCAGCCGGTGGTTGCGGAAACCCGGCGCGGTGCCACCTCTCCGGTTTCGAGAGGGCCCGCGCCTTCCGGCCGCGGGCCCCGTCACCACACGGAGGAACCCGCCATGACCGCCGACGCCTCGTCCTGGACCTTCGACGCCGTCCGCCAGCTCACCGAGATGGCGCGCGAGCGCATCCCGGTCTCCGTCATCAGCCTGAAGCTCAAGCGGCCGATCGAGGCCGTGTCGGCCAAGCTCGCCGAGCTCGGCATCACCCCGGCGGCGGAGAGCGAGTAAGGGAGCTACCAGCTCCCGGTGTTCTCCATCGAGGCCCAGGGCTCCTGCGGCGGCTTGGCCGCGCCCTTCTGAAGGATCTCGATGGAGATGCCGTCGGGCGACTTCACGAAGGCCATGTAGCCGTCCCGCGGCGGGCGGTTGATGATCACGCCCCTGTCCTTCAGCCGGGCGCAGAAGGCGTAGATGTCGTCCACCCGGTAGGCGAGATGGCCGAAATTGCGCCCGCCGGTATAGGTCTCCGGGTCCCAGTTGTAGGTCAGCTCGACGAGGGGCGACTTCTCCGCCTCGGCCCGTTCGAGGTCCCCCGGCGCGGCGAGGAAGACCAGGGTGAAGCGGCCCTTCTCGTTGTCGACCCGGCGCACCTCCTTGAGGCCGAAGGTATCGACGTAGAAGGCGAGCGCCGCGTCGAGATCGGCCACGCGGACCATCGTGTGCAGGTATTCCATCGCGCCGCGCATCCCCGGAGAGCGCCGCCCAGGGCGGCTCGGGAGCGGTATCTGGCGGCGCAATCCGGCCCGGCAAGGGGCAGGACGAGGGCCGCGCGCCTCACACGAACTGGACGTTGAGGTCGGCGCCGACCCGGCCCTTGAGCTCGCAGGCGAAGCGGCGGCCGTCGTCGTCGATCACCAGGGTGAAGCGGTTTCCCGTCGCGGCCTCGCTCCTCAGGTGAATCCGGGCGCCGCCGCTCGACAGGTTGCGCAGGGTGCAGGGGACGAGCCGGCCGCCCTCGCAGTGGAGGGTGGCGTGCAGCAGCACGCGGGAGCGGGGCTCGGCGCGGCGCTCCTCCATGCCGACGGTCCAGGCATCGAGGCTGGTGCTGATCCGCGACACGCCGCCCGCCGCCTTGCGCATGCTGACCAGGATCTCCTCGGTGGCGTGGCTCTGGCCGGTGGTGGAGGCGGCGACGCCGTCGACATAGCCCCGGATCGTGGCGATCGCCGCCGTGATCGAGGCCAGCGTCTCGGCGACGTCGTCGGAGACGTCCTGCATGCCGGCGATCTCGGCGGTGATCTTGGCGGTGGCCGCCGTGGTCTGCGCGGCGAGCCCCTTCACCTCGGTGGCGACCACGGCGAAGCCCTTGCCGGCCTCCCCCGCGCGGGCGGCCTCGATGGTGGCGTTGAGGGCCAGCAGGTTGATCTGCGAGGCGATGCCGGTGATCATCTCGACGATGCCGCCCATCGCCTGGGCCGCCTCGCGCAGGCGCGCGGTGGAGGCGTCGGCCTGATGGGTGCGGCCGTGGATCTCGTCCACGGCGGATTTCGAGAGCGCCATGCTCTCGGAGATGCCCTGCGCCGCGCTGTTCATGGCCTCGGCGGCATCGGTCACGGCCTGGACATCGTCCAGCGTGCGCTCGGCGGCCGCGACGGCGATGCCGCGGGCCTCCATGCTGCGGGAGACGTCGGTGGCGAACTTCACCACCTTCACGAGCTTGCCGTCGGGATCGAAGACGGGGTTGTAGCTCGCCTGGATCCAGATCGCCCGGCCGCCCGCGCCGAAGCGCTGGAACAGGCCCGCCGCGAACTCACCGTCGCGCAGCCGCTGCCAGAACGCCGCGTAGTCCGGCGTCTTGGCGTAGTCGGGGTTCACGAACATCGCGTGGTGGCGCCCGCGCACCTCGTCGAGCCGGTAGCCCACCGCCTTGAGGAAGTTCTCGTTGGCATCGAGGATGATGCCCGCCGGATCGAAGGCGATCACGGCCTGGGAGCGGTGCACCGCCGCGATCTGGCCGGCGGCATCGGCACTCTCGATCTTCTCGGCGGTGATGTCGGTGGCGTATTTCACGACCTTGAACGGCGTCCCGTCGATGTCGCGGATCGGGTTGTAGGTGGCCTGGAGCCAGATCTCGCGGCCACCCTTGCCGAGACGCTTGTACTCGGCCGCCTTGAACTCGCCCCGCCGCAGGCCGTCCCAGAACTCGGCATAGGCGCGGCTCTCGCCATAGCTCGGCTCCACGAACATGCGGTGATGCCGGCCCACCACCTCGTCGAGCCGGTAGCCCACCGCGTCGAGGAAGTTCGGGTTCGCGTCGAGGACGAAGCCGTCGAGGTCGAAATGGATCACGGCCTGGGCCTTGCCGATCGCCTCGATCTGGCCCGAGACCTCGGCGTTGAAGCGCTTCCGGGGGGTGATGTCGCTGGCGAACTTCACCACGCTGCGCGGACGCCCGTCGCGGTCGAGCACCGGGTTGTAGGTCGCCTGGAGCCAGAGCCGGCCGCCGGACTTCGCCACCCGCTCGAACTCGCCCGATTGCAGCTTGCCGGCGCGCAGGCCCTGCCAGAACGCCTCGTACTCGGCCGCCGCCGCGCCCTCGGGGGTCAGGAACATGCGGTGGTGCCGGCCGACGATCTCGGCGAGGTCGTATCCGACGAGGCGGAGGAAGTTCGCGTTGGCGTTGAGGATCGTCCCGTCCATCGCGAACTCGATGGTGCCGAGCGAACGGTCGAGCGCATCGAGCCAAGCCTGATTCGCGGAGAGCTTGTGCAGAACCTTCAACATGGCCCAATCGTCCCGATAGCGCCGTTCTTGCGAAAACCCTGCAAGATCGTCCGATCTGATAGATTTTCCTGGTTAACGATGCCTCAATGAGACGAAGCTGACCTGTCCGGCGGCAAGCAACTCTCGGTTTCGTGACCCGCCTCTCCCGACCCGCGACGCGCGCGTCTTGCGAAAGCGATGTTGGCGGCGCGCCGGGAGGGCGCTACCCGTCGAGGCGAGACACGCCACCGGAGAGCGACCCGAGATGCGCACCGAGACGCCGCAGACGATCCGGCTCGAGGACTACCGCCCGAGCGATCACCTCATCGACCGCGTGGAGCTCGACATCCGCCTCGATCCGCACGCCACGCGCGTGGAGGCGGTGCTCGCCGTCCGGCCGAACCCGGAGGGCGTCCCCGGCGCGCCGCTGGCCCTCGACGGGGACGACCTCGCCCTCGTCGCCGTCGAACTCGACGGGCAGCGGTTGGCGCCGGATGCCTACGCCGCCTCGCCCTCGGGGCTGATCCTGCACGCGCCGCCGCAACGGCCCTTCGTTCTGCGCGTCGAGACGCGGCTCGACCCGAGCGCCAACACCAAGCTGATGGGCCTCTACCGCTCGGGCGGGGTCTACTGCACGCAATGCGAGGCGGACGGCTTCCGGCGCATCACCTACTTCCTCGACCGGCCGGATGTGCTCTCCGTCTACACCACCCGGATCGAGGCGGAGCGGGCCGAGGCTCCGGTGCTGCTCGGCAACGGCAACCCGGTGGAGGCCGGCGACGTGCCGGGCACCGGCCGCCACTTCGCCGTCTGGCACGATCCGCATCCGAAGCCGGCTTATCTTTTCGCGCTGGTGGGCGGAAACCTCGGCGGCGTGAGGACGACCTTCACCACCATGGAGGGCCGCGAGGTGGCGGTCGGCGTCCATGTCGAGCCCGGCAAGGAGGAGCGCGCCGCCTACGCCCTCGACGCGGTGGTGCGCTCCATGCGCTGGGACGAGGAGGTCTTCGGCCGCGCCTACGACCTCGACGTGTTCAACGTCGTCGCGGTGTCGGACTTCAACATGGGCGCCATGGAGAACAAGGGCCTCAACATCTTCAACGACAAATACGTGCTCGCCAGCCCCGAGACCGCCACCGACGCCGACTATGCGCATATCGAGGCGATCATCGCGCACGAGTACTTCCACAACTGGTCGGGCAACCGCGTCACCTGCCGCGACTGGTTCCAGCTCTGCCTCAAGGAGGGGCTGACGGTCTTCCGCGACCAGGAATTCTCCTCCGACATGCGCTCGCGCGCCGTCCACCGCATCGGCGAGGTGCGGACCCTGCGCGCCCGCCAGTTCACCGAGGATGCCGGGCCGCTCGCCCATCCGGTGCGGCCTCGGCAATACGCGGAGATCAACAACTTCTACACGGCGACCGTCTACGAGAAGGGCGCCGAGATCGTGCGGATGCTCAAGACCCTCCTCGGCGAGGCGGATTTCGGCGCCGGCATGGAGCGCTACTTCGCCGACAACGACGGCCGCGCCGCCACCGTTGAGGATTTCCTGGCCGCCTTCGCCGCGGTCTCGGGCCGCGACCTCGCCGCCTTCGCGCAGTGGTACGAGCATCCCGGCACCCCGAAGCTCGCCGTCGAGGGGCGCCACGATGCCGCCTCGGCCCGCTACACCCTCTCCTTCCGCCAAGACCTGCCGAACGGCCCCGCCCTGCCGATGCCGATCGCGCTCGGCCTCGTCGGGGCCTCCGGCGCCCTCGACGGCGCGGTGTGCGAGCGGGTGCGCGACGGCGTCTTCGTGCTGGAGGGCGAGGCCGACGCGATCACCTTCGCGAACGTCCCCGAGCCGCCGGTGCCCTCGCTGCTGCGCGGCTTCTCGGCGCCCGTCCGTCTCGAGATGGCGATGGACGACGCCGACCGGCTGACCCTGCTGCGCCACGACCCCGATCCGTTCAACCGCTGGCACGCCGCCCAGAGCGTCGCCACGCGCCTCCTGGTGGACGCCTCGGCAACGGCGGACGCGCGGATGGAGGCCGGCCCCTACGCGGAAGCGCTCGCCGCCTTCCTCGACGCGGAAGCCCTCTCGGACCCGGCCTTCGCGGCGCTGGTGCTGTCGCTGCCGGGCGAGGGCGACATCGCCAACGAGATCGCGCGCAACGTCGACCCCGACGCCATCCACCGGGCCCGGACCGGCCTTCGCCGGGCGCTCGGAAGCGCCTTGGGGACGCGCCTCGCCGGCCTGCGCGACAGCCTCGCCGACGCCCCCGGCGCGCCGTTCAGCCCGGACGCCGCCTCCGCCGGGCGCCGGGCCCTGCGCAACGCGGCCCTCGACCTGATCGCCGCCGCCGACCCGGAGGCCGGCGCCGCCCTGGCGGAACGGCAGCTCACGGAGGCCGCCACCATGACCGACCGGCTCGCGGCGCTCGGCATCCTCTCGCTGATTCCCGGCGCGGCGCGCGAGCGGGCCGTCGACGGTTTCGGCGAGCGCTACGCCGCCGAGCCGCTGGTGCTCGACAAGTGGTTCGCGATCCAGGCGGCGATCCCCGAGGAGGCCACCCTGGCGCGCATCGCGCGGCTGAAGGGCCACCCGGCCTTCGCCATGACCAACCCGAACCGGGTGCGGGCGCTGATCGGCGCCTTCGCGATGGGCAATCCGACGCAGTTCGCGCGGGCCGACGGGGCGGGATTCGCGCTGCTCGCCGACACGGTGCGCGCCCTCGACGGCACCAACCCGCAGATCGCGGCCAAGCTTCTGACGGCATTCGGATCCTGGCGCATGCTGGAGCCCGGCCGGGCCGCCGCGGCGCGCGGGGTGCTGGAGGCGATCCGTTCGATTCCGAACCTGTCGCGCGACGTGGCCGACATCGTCGGGCGCACGTTAGCCGGATGAGGAGCGCGGGCGCCAAGCCCTTGAGGGGGCGAGGCAATCGCGACTCGGCAGGGCCAGGATTCGAGTCGGATCGCGCCGCGCGGAGTCAAGGACCGCCCTGAGAAACCCGTGGACAACTTCGCCGGATCGGGGATGATGGATACGTGATTCGAGGCGCAGTTCGTTCCCGCCGCGAAGCGCTCACCGTCCAACACGAGGTAAGGCCATGCCGGAGGCGGATTCCGCTTCCTTCTCCGCGCGTGCGGATTCGCTGCTGACGCTGCGCCGCTCGGTGCAGGCGGACAGGAGCCTGTCCGACCGGGCGGAGGTCTGGCTGCGCGGCGCGGTGCCGGGCGCCCTGCTGATCTTCCTCGTGGGCCTCGTCGGCTTCAGCCTCCTCCACCTGCGGCTCCAGCGCGAGGACATCCTGCGCGCGGCCACGGAGGAGATGGGGGCGTTCACGCGGCTCGCGGCGGGCGCGCTCCAGCTCTCGCCGGAGGGCGGGGAATCGGATTCGGACCGCCTCGGCGCCCTGATGCCGCGCGATGCGGCCCCGGCGGGGCGCCACCTGCTGCTGGTCTCGCCGGGCGACAGGATCGTCGCCGCCCATCCCGCGCTGCCGGGCTCCCCCGCGACCCTGAGCCAGGCCATCGGCGACGCCGAGACCCTGAGCACCTTCGGCGAGCGCGCCGGCGTGGTGCGGCTCGTGCTGCCCGACGGGCGCGAGGCGCTCGGCGCCATGCACCGCCTGCCCGGCGACGAGCGCCGCATCGCCGTGGTGCAGACGGTGGAGCCGCTCACCGCGCGCTGGAGCGAGCACATGCTCCAGCAGATCCTGATGCTCGTCGCCACCGGCATCGTGGTGGTCGGCATCGGCGCCGCCTATGCCCTCCAGAGCCGGCGGGCGCAGGCCGCCGACCGCCTGCGCGAGCGGATCGAGAAGCGCCTCGACACGGCGCTGGAGCGCGGCGGCTGCGGCCTCTGGGACTGGAACATCGCCACCGGCAAGATCTACTGGTCCGATTCCATGTACGGGCTGCTCGGCTACGGCCGGGCCGGGGCCTTCATGGATTTCGGCACCGTCAACGCCATGGTCCACCCGGAGGACGGCGACCTCTACACCCTCGCCCGCAGCCTCGCCGCCAGCCAGACCACCGTCGACCACGCCTTCCGCGTGCGCAACGCCCATGGGGCCTATGTCTGGCTGCGCACCCGCGCCGAGATCGTGCCCGACAAGGCCGACGGCTGCCGCCATCTCGTCGGGCTCGCCGTCGACATCACCGAGCAGCGCGCCCTGATGGAGACCACCGCCACCGCCGACATGCGGCTGCGCGACGCCATCGAGGCGATCTCCGAGGCGTTCGTGCTGTGGGATACCGGCAACCGGCTGGTGCTGTGCAACTCGAAGTTCCGCCATCTCCACGCGCTGAGCCCCGAGGACGCGCAAGCCGGCCGGCGCTATGCCGAGATCATGGGCCGGGGCGTTCTGCCGCAGATCCGGCGCGAATTGCCCGACCGCGAGCCCGCCGGGGCCACCTCCCGCACCTTCGAGGCCGAGCTGGCGGACGGCCGCTGGCTCCAGATCAGCGAGCGGCGCACCAAGGACGGCGGCTACGTCTCGGTGGGCACCGACATCACCAACCTGAAGCGCCAGCAGGACCAGCTCGTCGCCTCCGAGCGCGAGCTGATCCAGAGCGTCAACGAGCTGCGCGCCTCCCGCAAGACGCTCGTGCTGCAAACCCACCAGCTCGCCGACCTCGCCGAGCGCTATCTCGACCAGAAGGCCGCCGCCGAGGGCGCCAACCAGGCGAAGTCGGAGTTCCTCGCCAACATGAGCCACGAGCTGCGCACGCCGCTCAACGCCATCATCGGCTTCGCGGAGCTGATGCAGAGCGAGGTCTACGGCGCGCTCGGCTCCTCCCGCTACTCGGAATATTGCGGCGACATCCGCGAGAGCGGCCACTACCTGCTCTCGGTCATCGACGACATCCTGCACATGTCGCGCATCGAGGCGCGCAAGGTCCGGCTGGACCGCCGCCCGATCCCGGTCGAGACCGGCGTGAAATCGGCGCTCAAGCTCGTCCAGCGCGCCGCCCGCCAGAAGCATGTCGACCTGCTGATCGACCTGCGGCCCGGCCTGACGCTGCTCGCCGACGAGCGCGCCCTCCAGCAGATCCTCGTCAACCTCGCCGACAACGCCGTGAAGTTCACGCCCTCCGGCGGCCGCATCACGGTCCGGGCGCGCTCGGCGGGCGACAATATCCACCTCTTCGTGGAGGATACCGGCATCGGCATACCGGCGAGCGCCCTGCCGGGCCTCGGCCTGCCCTTCACGCAGGTGGAGAACAACCTCACCCGCAGCCACAAGGGCTCGGGCCTCGGCCTCGCCATCGCCCGCTCGACGGCGGAGCTTCACGGGGGGGCCCTGCGCCTGCGCTCGCAGGAGGGCGTCGGCACCATCGCCTTGGTGCGCCTGCCCGCCGCCACCCGCGAGCGGGTCGAGGCCCTGGCGGCGGAAGCCTCCCGGCAGACCGTCGCCGAGATCAGGGTCGCGGCCGGCGCCAGCCTCCCCCGCCCGGAGATCGAGGCGCGGACCTCACCCTAACCCAGCAGCGTCTCGAACAAGGCCCGCACCTCGGCGCGCTCGGCATCGAGCCCGGCGATCAGCGTCCTCGCGTCGGGCAGGCCGGAGGCCAGCGCGAGCCGGGTCGTCGCCACCGGCGACGCGGAAGACGGATCGCCCTCCACCATCAGCCGCTGCCAGTGGTGAACGTCGTCGAAGCGCCGGTAGGCCGCCGAGAGCGTGCCGGCATCGGCGTGCGGGAGCAGGCCGTGCCCGGCCGCCCGCTCGATCGCGCCGGCGGGGTCGAGACCGAGCAGGTCGGGATGGCGGGCACCGTGCGCCAGCAGCAGGGCCTGGGCGAGGAAATCGATGTCGAGCAGGCCGCCCGGCGCGAGCTTGAGATCGAGCGGGCCGCCGTCGCCCTTCTCCGCTTCCACCAGGGCGCGCATCTCGCGCACGCCGCGCCGCACCTCCGCCGGATCGCGCGGGGCCAGCAGGGCCGCGCGGACGATCGCCTCCGTCTCCGCCGCGAGGCTCTCGTCGCCGCAGATCACGCGGGCGCGGCTCAGCGCCATGTGCTCCCAGAGTTCGGCCTCGTCGTCGAGATAGGCGCCGAGGCTGCGCGCCTGCGTCGCGATCATGCCCTGGCCGCCGCCGGGACGCAGGCGCAGGTCCACCTCGTAGAGCCCGCCGCGCCGGGTCGGCGCGGTGAGCGCGGCGACGAGGCGCTGGGTCAGGCGGTTATAGGCGACGGCGGCGTCGAGAGGCTTCGGCCCGGCGCTGCTGCGGTTCTGCGGATCGAAATCGTAGAGCACCGCGAGGTCGAGATCCGATTCCGCCGTGAGCTGGCGCGAGCCGAGCCGGCCGAAGCCGAGCACCACGACGCGGCCCCCCGGCACCGCGCCGTGCTCCGCCGCGAAGGCCCGCGAGACCGCCTCCAGGGAGGCGGCGACGGCCGCGTCCGCGATGGCCGAGAAGGCCCGCCCCGCCCCCTCCGGCGCCAGGATGCCCGAGAGTAGCCGGGCGCCCGTGACGAAGCGCATCTGGCGCGCCGCGTCGCGGCTGCGGTCGAGGAACTCCTCCATCGCGGCCGGCGCGCCGACGAGGCCGCGATACTGCGCGGCGAGCGTCTGCGCATCGGTGGTCGGATCGACGAAGGCCGGATCGATCACCGCGTCGAGGACATGCGGGCTGAAGGCCACGGTGTCGGCGAGCCGGGGCGCGCTGCCGAGCAAGTCGGCGAAGAGCGCGCGCAGGCGCTCATGCGAGCGCAGGATGGTGAGAAGCTCGACGGAGGCCGGCATCCGGCCGAAGGCGCGGTCGAGGGCGGCGAGCGCCGCGTCGGGATCGGGCGTGCCGCCGAGCGCCTGCATCAGGGCCGGTACGAGTTCCGTCAGCACCTCGCGGGCGCGCGGGCTGCGCACCGCCGGGCGGCGGCCGAAATGCCAGCCGCGCACCGTCTCCACCGCCTGCTCGGGCTGGCGGAAGCCGAGCGCCCGCAGGGTCGCCAACGTCGCCGGATCGTCGCCCGAGCCGCTGAACACGAGATCGCCCATGCCCGAGGAGAGGTCCGGCTCGGCCTCGAACAACAGCGCGTAATGGGTCTGGACCGCCCGCGCGTGTGTCAGCAAGTCGGCCTCGAAGGCCGGCAGGTCGGGAAAGCCGGAGAAACGGGCGAAGCGCTCCAGCTCGGCGGGATCGGCGGGCAGGCGCTGGGTCTGCTCGTCGCGCAACATCTGGAGCCGGTGCTCGATCGTGCGCAGGAAGCGGTAGGCGTGGCTGAGCGCGTCGCGGGCCTCGGCGCCGATCCAGCCCTCCTCGGTGAGGCTCCCCAGCATCTCGACGGTGCGGCGTCCGCGCAGGGCCGGGCGGCGGCCGCCGAAGACGAGTTGCTGCGTCTGCACGAAGAACTCGACCTCGCGGATGCCGCCGCGCCCGAGCTTGATGTCGTGGCCGGCCACCGCCAGCGTGTCGTGCCCGCGCACGGCGTGGATCTGGCGCTTCATCGCGTGCACGTCGGCGATGGAGGCGAAGTCGAAATACTTGCGCCAGACGAAGGGCGTCAGCTCCTTCAGAAAGCGCTCGCCCGCCGGGATGTCGCCGGCGATGGCGCGCGCCTTGATGAAGGCGGCGCGCTCCCAGTTCTGGCCCAGCGTCTCGTAATAGACATAAGCGGAGTTCAGCGACATCGCCGTCGGGGTCGAGCCGGGATCGGGACGCAGCCGGTAGTCGACCCGGTGGACGTAGCCGTCCCCCGTGCGGTCCTGGAGCAGGCGCGCGACGCCCTGCGCCAGCCGGCTGAAGAACGGCGTCGGCTCCAGCCCCTCCTTGAGCCGGGGGCTCTGCGAATCGAAGAAGACGATGATGTCGATGTCGCTCGAATAGTTGAGTTCGTGCGCGCCGAGCTTGCCGAGGCCGAGCACCACGAGCCCGGAGTCTCGCTGCGGCTCGGCGGCATCGACGGGCAGGAACCGCCCGGCGGCGGCGGCCTGCGCGAGATGCGCGTCGAGCGCCGCCGAAACCGAGGCGTCGGCGAAGTCGGAGAGCGCCCGCGTCACCGTCTCCAGCGGCCAGACGCCGCCGATATCGGCGAGCGCCACGAGGAGCGCGTGCGCGGCGCGGTTCCGGCGCAGGCGCGCGCCTATGCCGTCGAGGTCGACGGCCTCGCCCGAAGCGGGGCGTCCGGCGGCGGCCTGATCGGTCACGAGCGCCGCGTTCGACTCCTCGGGCGAGGTGTCGAGCAGTCGAGCCGCCAGCTCGGGCTCGCGCGAAACGATCTGCCAGAGGAAGGGGGAATGGTCGGCGAGCCCGAGGAGCAGCGGCGCAGCCCGCTTGTTCCTGCGGAGCGAGGCCGGCAGCTCGGCGAGCCGCGCGCGCGCCGTCTCCGCGTCGGAGAGGACGGGCGCCGCGCTCAGGCGGTCGATCAGGGCACCGCTCATGCCCCCTCCCCGGCGGCGGGCAGCGACAGGACGACGCGCAGGCCCGGCCCGTTGTCGAGGAGCGTCAGGCTCGCCTGATGGAGGCGCGCCACGGCGGCCACGAGGCTAAGGCCCAGGCCGAAGCCCGGCCGGGAACGGGCGTCCTCCAGCCGCACGAAGCGGCTCAGCACCCGCTCGCGCTCCCCTTCCGGGATGCCCGGCCCGTGATCGGCGACGCTCAGCACGATCCTGTCGCCCTCCCTTTTCGCTTCGAGGGCGACGCGGCCGCCCTCGGCCCCGTATTTGATGGCGTTGTCGAGGAGATTGGCAAGCGCCTGCCCGATCAGCTCGCGGCTTCCCCGCACCACGAGCCCCTCCCCGGCGGCGACGTCGAGGGTCAGGCCGCGCTCCTCGGCGAGCGCCTCGTAGAGCTCGCCGACCTCGGCCGCCGCCCGGCCGGCATCCACGGGCGCCAGCGGTCCGGCGGAGGCGCCGGCCTCCAGCCGCGCGATGGTGAGCAGCGCGTTGAAGACGCGGATCAGCCCGTCGCTCTCCTCGATCACGCTGTCGAGGGCGGCGCGCAACGCCTCCGGCGTCTCGGCGGTGCGCAGCGCCTCGTCGGCGCGGTTGCGCAGGCGGGTGAGCGGAGTCTTGAGATCGTGGGCGATGTTGTCCGAGACCTCGCGCATGCCGCGCATCAGCTCGCCGATGCGCTCCAGCATGGCGTTGAGGTTGCCGGCGAGCCGGTCGAGCTCGTCGCCGTTGCCGGCGAGCGTGAGGCGCCCGTCGAGATCCCCCGCCATGATGGTGCGGGTGGTCTCGGTCATGTCGTCGACGCGCTTCAGGACGCGGCGCGCCACGAAGAACCCGCCGAGCACGCCGAGCACCACCACCAGCGCCAGCGACGAGCCGAAGGCCCGCCCGATCACGGCGCGCAGCCGGTCGCGCTCCTCGACGTCGCGGCCGACGAGGAGCCGGAATCCGCCGGGCAGGGTGAAGATGCGCATGATGGCGCGGTGCTCCAGCCCGGTCGCCTCGGCGCCGCGATTGTAGGACGCCTCCACGAGGCCCGGCGAGGACAGCAGCCCCTCCGGCACCTCGCCGACATTGCCGGCGACGTGCTGCCCCTGCGGCGTCGTCACCAGGTAGAGCGAGGCGCCGGGCTCGCGCGAGCGCCGCTCCACCACGGTGATGAGCCGGCGAAGTCCCCCGGCATTGTACTGCTCGGAGAGCCCGTTGATCTCGGCGTCGATGGTCGAGACGATCTGGTCGTCGAGCACCCGCCGCGCGTTCCAGGCGACGTAGCCGAGCGCGAAGAAGGCGAAGGCCGCGAACACCACGAGATAGGCGAGCGAGAGCTTGAACGCCGTGGTGCGGAACAGCTTCTGGAAGCGGGCGAAGAGCCCCTCTCTCGCGCGTCCTTGTGCGATCGCCGGCGCCGTCACGCGCCGCGCGCCTCGTCGGCCCGCACCATGTAGCCGGCTCCCCGGATCGTGTGGATCAGCGGGCGCTCGAAGCCCTTGTCGACCTTCGCGCGCAGCCGCGAGACATGCACGTCGATGACGTTGGTCTGCGGGTCGAAATGGTAGTCCCAGACATGCTCCAGCAGCATCGTGCGGGTGACGACCTGACCGGCATGCCGCATCAGGTATTCGAGCAGGCGGAACTCGCGCGGCTGGAGCAGGATCTCCTGCCCCGCGCGGCTGACGCGGTGCGAGAGCCGGTCGAGCTCCAGCTCGCCGACCCGGTAGGCGGTGGCCTCGGCGGTCCCCGGCGCGACGGCGCGGCGCCGGGCCAGCACCTCGGCGCGGGCGAGAAGCTCGGAGAAGGCGTAGGGCTTGGGGAGATAGTCGTCGCCGCCCGCGCGCAGGCCCTTCACGCGGTCGTCCACCTGCCCGAGCGCGGAGAGGATCAGCACCGGCGTCGCCAGCCCCTGCTCGCGCAACGACCGGATCAGGGAGAGCCCGTCGAGCTTCGGCAGCATCCGGTCGACCACGAGCACGTCGTAGTCGCCGCCCTCGGCCATCGCGTAGCCGTCGAGCCCGTCCAGCGCGGTGTCGGCGGCATGGCCCGCCTCGCGGAAGGCCTTGGCGAGATAGGCGGCCGCCTCCCGGTCGTCCTCGATGATGAGCAGGCGCATGGAGTCGCTCGGCGGAACCCGGTCCTGTGTCCGTGATCCGCCTTGGCGCAAAGAATCGGCGCTGTCGAGGAGAGCCATGAGACGATCCCGGCGGTCGGAGTCCGCTCACTCCCCGGCCGTCCGGGGAGGGCTCCCGAGCCGCGATCCTCGGCGGTCCCCTCTTACGGCGGGGTCGCGGCGGCGTGACGGTTCGGTAATCTCGCCGACGCGTCCGGCTCCAGCGAGGCCGCCGGCGACGGCCCGAAGACCCGGAAGGTCCTGCGGCCGGCGGCCTTGGCGGCATAGAGCGCCGCGTCGGCCTGGACGAACAGGTCGGACGCCGTCGCGGCGCCGGACCAGGCGATGCCCACAGAGCCGCCGAGGCGAAAAAGCCCTCCCGCGCCCTCCACCGGCTGCCCGAGCGCCTCGACGATGCGGCCCGCGAGCGCTTCGGCCGCCCCCGGCGCGAGACCGGGCCCGAGCAGCACGGCGAACTCGTCGCCGCCGATGCGCGCGATCAGGTCGGCCTCCGCGCAGACGCCTCGGAGGCGCAGCGCCGCCTCGCACAGGCACTCGTCGCCGATGGCGTGGCCATAGGTGTCGTTGATCTGCTTGAAGCCGTCGAGATCGACGAGCAGCAGGGCCCCCGTCCCGCCCTGCCCGGCGAGGGCGCCGAGACGGCTCTGGAACTGCGTGCGGTTGGCGAGGCCGGTCATCACGTCGAACTCGGCGAGGTAGCGGGTGCGGTCCGCGAGGGTCTTCTCCTCGGTGATGTCCTGCTTCATGCCGAAGATGCGGACCGGAACCCCGTCCTCGCATTCCACCGTCGCCGTCAGGCGGATCCAGCGGTGCCGCCCCTCGAAGGTGACGATCTCCGCGTCGAGGGTGAAGCCACCGCGCTCGGCGATGGCCCGGCTGCGGGTCCGTTCGAGGAGGGCGCGGGAGGCTTCGGGGTAGCAGGCAAGCGCGCGGCCGCGCTCGATCGGCGCCCCGCGCGGCAGCTCGAAGATGTCGTAGACGCCGTCCGTCCAGCTCAGGGTCTCGTCGGGCAGGGAGCATTCCCAGACGCCGATCCGCGCGGCGGCGGAGGCCCGCTCGAACACCTTGCGGCTATGGGCGAGGGCGGCGGCCTGCTCGGCGATCAGCCGGCCCTGCCGGTCGGCCTGCCGCCGCAGATCGGCGATGGCCGCCGCGTCGCGGCGGCGGGCGAGGAGCAGGGCGGCCTCGCCCGCGAGATCGGCCAGCCGGCGCATCGCCGCCTCCGTCAGCCGCCGCGTGGCGTCGTCGGCGAGGATCAGGATGCCGAGCGGTTCGTCCGGCCGCAGCGCGAGGGGAATCGCGGCGCAGATGCGAAGCGAGGCGGGGTCCTCCCCGTCGAGGCACGGCCCCGCCGCCTCGACGGAGGCGCCCGCGACCCCGATGACGGCGGCCCGGACACCCAGGAGCATGCGGACGCGGATGAGGAACAGGTCGAGCTCGGCGTCGGACGCGGTCACGCCGGGGTCCGCAGGGGACGGCTGCGGCGCGGGAGCCGCGTTCCGAATCCGGCTGCCATCGCTCATGGGATCGGGTCTGACCGCCTCGGAATCGTTTTGGCGACGAAAGCCAAGCTATAGCAGCCGCGCTTTAAGATTTCATAGCGCGGCCGATCTTGATCCACCGGCACTATCCAGAATGCAGGCGGATCGCCGATGGCTCTTCGGTCTCGTGAAACGCGTGGTCCGACAAGGCTTGCGGAAAGCGCGTGCCCCCCATGCGCGGGGATGAACCATGCATCGGATCGGTCGGCCGCACTTGCCTCAAGCCTCGCCGTAAGCCATCATCCCCTCGTCCGCTAAACGCGATGCGGGAGAGCCCAGCCGCTCTTCTTGCAGGAACGGTATGGCGCCGACGGAGCAACCGCCCCCGGAAACTCTCAGGCACAATCACCGCATCGTTGGACAATCTGGAGAGAGGCGCGTGAGCGAGCGCGCCCACCGAAGGAGAAACCTCAAGGGTCTCGGGCCCGTGGGGGAAGCTCTCAGGTAACCGCGACAGATGGGGGTGTTGGCCTCGGGCCGCGTCACAGGCGCGACCGGGGCGGATACCGCCGTCTTGGAGCGCCCAGTGACTACCCATCCCACCTCCGACGAAACGCCGGCCTGCGCGGCCGACGCCCTCGAGCGCACGCCGCTCCACGCCTTCCATCTGAGGCGGGGCGCCAGGATGTGCGCCTTCGCCGGCTACGACATGCCGGTGAACTACCCCCTCGGGGTCCTGAAGGAGCATCTGGCGACCCGTACCGGCGCCGGGCTCTTCGACGTGTCGCATATGGGCCAGATCGCCCTCGTCCCGCGCTCCGGCGACGTGGCCGACGCTGCAAGGGCGCTCGAAACGCTGGTTCCGGCGGACATCGTGGGTCTCGCTCCGGGCCGGCAGCGCTATGCGCTCTTCACGAACGCCGATGGCGGGATCCTCGACGACCTGATGGTCGCGCGTCTGGCCGACCGGCTCGTGCTCGTGGTCAACGCCGCCAACAAGGCGGCCGACGAGGCGCATCTGCGGCGCTCCCTTCCCGAGAGCGTGGAGATCCGGCCCCTCCATCGCGCGCTGATCGCGGTGCAGGGCCCCGGCGCCGAAGCGGCGCTCGGGCGGCTCGCGCCGGAAGCCGCGTCGATGCGCTTCATGGACGCGCGCGAGATCGATGTCGGCGGCGAGCGCTGCCTCGTCTCGCGCTCCGGCTATACCGGCGAGGACGGCTTCGAGATCTCCGTCTCGGAGGGTGAGGTCGAGCGCGTCTGCGAGGCGCTGGTCGATGCCGGCGCGGTGCCGGCCGGGCTCGGCGCCCGCGATTCGCTGCGGCTGGAGGCGGGCCTGTGCCTGCACGGCTCCGACATCGACGGGACGACCACGCCGGCCGAGGCCGCCCTCGGCTGGGCGATTCCCGCCTCCCGCCGGACGGGCGGCGCGCGACCCGGCGGCTTCCCCGGCACCGAGCGCATCCTGCGCGAACTCGCGGAAGGGCCCTCGCGCCGCCGCGTCGGGCTCGCCTCGGAAGGCCGGGCGCCGGTGCGCGCCGGGGCCGAACTCTTCCTGTCGGAGGAGGACGCCGCCCCGGTCGGGCGCGTCACCTCCGGCGGCTTCGGCCCCACCGCCGACGCTCCCGTCGCCATGGGCTATGTCCCGGCCGCCGCGAGCGCCCCCGGAACGCGGCTCTTCGCCGAGGTTCGCGGCCGGCGGCTGCCCGTCGTCGTCGCCAAGCTTCCCTTCGTCCCGGCCGGCTTCAAGCGAAGCTGAGCTCTGAGAAAAGGACTCCTCCCATGCTGCGTTTCACCGAAGACCACGAGTGGCTGCGTCTCGACGGCGAGGTCGCCACGGTCGGCATCACCGCCCATGCCGCCGAGCAACTGGGCGACCTCGTCTTCATCGAGCTGCCGAAGGTCGGCGCGAGGCTGAAGAAGGGCGAGGCGGCGGCGGTGGTCGAATCCGTCAAGGCCGCCTCCGACGTCTACGCCCCCGTCGATGGCGAGGTGATCGAGACGAACGAGGCGGCCGTCGCCGAGCCGGCCTCGGTCGGCGCCGATCCGCAGGGCGAGGGCTGGCTCTACAAGGTCCGGCTCTCCGATCCGTCCGCGCTCGACGCGCTGATGGACGAGGCCGCCTACGCGCAGATCGCGAAATGACGGCGCGGAGGTAAGCCGATGAGCCTCGACAAATACGATCCCTACGATTTCGCCAACCGCCGCCATATCGGCCCGACCAAGGCCGAGATCGATGCCATGGTCGCGGCGGTGGGGGCGGAGAGCCTGCATGCGCTGATCGACGAGACCCTGCCGCCCGGCATCCGCCAGACGGAGCGGATCGACTTCGGCGCGTCCCTCTCCGAGCGGCGCTCGCTGGAGCGCCTGCGGGCGGTCGCGAACAAGAACCGGCTGCTCGTCTCGCTGATCGGTCAGGGCTACCACGGCACCACGATGCCGCCGGCGATCCAGCGCAACATCTTCGAGAACCCGGCCTGGTACACCGCCTACTCCCCCTACCAGCCGGAGATCAGCCAGGGCCGGCTCGAGGCCCTGCTCAATTACCAGACCATGGTCTGCGACCTGACCGGGCTCGCCGTCGCCAACGCCTCGCTCCTCGACGAGGCGACCGCCGCCGCCGAAGGCATGGCGATGGCCCGCCGCGTCTCGGCATCGCAGGCGAGCGCCTTCTTCGTCGACCGGAACTGCCTGCCGCAGACCATCGCGGTGCTGAGGACCCGCGCCGAGCCGTTCGGCTGGGAGATCGTCGTCGGCGATCCGTTCTCGGAGATGGATCCGACCCGCGTGTTCGGCGCGCTCTTCCAGTATCCGGGGGTCGAGGGCGCGATCCACGACTTTTCGGCACCGATCGCGTCGCTGCACGAGACGGGCGCCGTCGCCGTCGTCGCCGCCGACCCCCTCGCCCTGACGCTCCTGAAATCCCCCGGCGAGATGGGGGCCGACATCGCGGTGGGCTCGACGCAGCGCTTCGGCGTGCCCATGGGCTACGGGGGCCCCCATGCCGCCTACATGGCGACGCGGGACGCGCATAAGCGCACGCTCCCCGGCCGGATCGTCGGCGTGTCCGTCGATGCCAAGGGCCAGCGCGCCTACAGGCTCGCGTTGCAGACGCGCGAGCAGCATATCCGCCGCGAGAAGGCGACCTCCAACATCTGCACCAGCCAGGTGCTGCTGGCGGTCATCGCCTCGATGTACGCGGTGTTCCACGGCCCCCAGGGGCTCAAGGCGATCGCGGCCCGCGTCCATCGCGACGCCGTGCGTCTGGCGGAAGGGTTCGAGGCAGGCGGCTTCGAGGTCGCGCCAAAAACCTTCTTCGACACGATCACGGTGAAGGTCGGCGCCTTCCAGAAGCTCATCCTGGCCCGCGCCGTCGAGAACGGCGTCAATCTCCGCAAGGTCGGCGAGGACCGCATCGGCATCACGGTGGACGAGCGCACGCGCGAGCACGTCATGGAGGCGGTCTGGCGCGCCTTCGGGATCGAGCGCTCCGTCGACCTCGACACCTGGCCCGAGCCGAGGCTTCCCGAGCCGCTCCTGCGGACCTCGGAATACCTAACCCATCCGATCTTCCACATGAACCGGGCCGAGACCGAGATGACGCGCTACATGCGCCGCCTCGCGGACCGGGACCTCGCCCTCGACCGGGCGATGATCCCGCTCGGCTCCTGCACGATGAAGCTCAACGCCACGGCCGAGATGCTGCCGATCTCCTGGCCGGAATTCTCCGAGATGCACCCGTTCGTGCCGCCCGATCAGGCGGAGGGCTATCGGGAGCTGATCGCGGACCTGTCGGCGAAGCTCTGCGCGATCACCGGCTACGACGCGATCTCCATGCAGCCGAATTCCGGGGCGCAGGGCGAATATGCCGGGCTGATGGCGATCCGCCGCTACCATCGCTCGCGCGGCGACCATCATCGCGACGTCTGCCTGATCCCCTCCTCCGCCCACGGGACCAACCCGGCCTCCGCGCAGATGGCGGGCATGACGATCGTCGTCGTCGGGGCCCGACCGGACGGGGATATCGATCTCGACGATTTCCGCGCGAAGGCGGAGCGGCACGCCGAGCGTCTGGCGGCCTGCATGATCACCTACCCCTCGACGCATGGCGTGTTCGAGGAGCATGTTCGCGAGATCTGCGACATCGTCCACGGCCATGGCGGCCAGGTCTATCTCGACGGGGCGAACCTGAACGCCCTCGTCGGCCTGGCGCGTCCGGGCGATGTCGGCGCCGATGTGAGCCACCTCAACCTGCACAAGACCTTCTGCATCCCGCATGGCGGAGGCGGGCCGGGCATGGGGCCGATCGGGGTCAAGAGCCATCTCGTCCCGTTCCTGCCCGGCCACCCGGAGACGGGCGGCGAGGGAGCGGTCTCGGCCGCGCCCTACGGCTCGGCGTCGATCCTGCCGATCTCGTGGAGCTATTGCCTGATGATGGGCGGGCGCGGCCTCACCCAGGCGACGCGGATCGCGATCCTTAACGCGAACTACATCGCCGCGCGGCTGAAGGGCGCCTATCCGATCCTGTTCAACGGCAGGAACGGGCGCGTCGCGCATGAATGCATCGTCGACCTGCGGCCCTTGCAGAAGAGCGCCGGTGTCACCGTCGAGGACGTGGCCAAGCGCCTGATCGATTCGGGCTTCCACCCGCCCACCATGAGCTGGCCCGTCGCCGGGACGCTGATGATCGAGCCGACGGAGAGCGAGACCAAGGCCGAGATCGACCGCTTCTGCGACGCCATGCTCGGCATCCGCGAGGAGATCCGGGCGATCGAGGAGGGGCGGATCGACAAGCAGGACAACCCGCTCAAGCGCGCGCCCCACACGGTGCACGACCTGATCGGCCCCTGGGAGCGGCCCTATAGCCGCGAGGCCGCCTGCTTCCCCGCGGGATCGCTCGGCATCGACAAGTACTGGCCGCCGGTCAACCGCGTGGACAACGCCTATGGCGACCGCAACTTGATGTGCTCCTGTCCGCCGCCGGACGCCTATGTCGCGCCGCCGGTGGCGGCGGAATAGCGGATGGCGTGCTTCGAACGGGGACGGAGTCGCACCCGTCCCCGTTCGGAGACTGCGCTGAAGGCTTCCGGCATCTCGGACGTGGCGGCGGGAGGGCGGTGGCCGCCCTCCTCAGAACGGCTTCACGACCACCAGGACGACGATCGCGATGATCGCCAGGGCCGGGACCTCGTTGAGCAACCGCAGGGTGCGGTCCGCATAGGGGCGCTCTCCCCGGCTCATGCGGCGCGCCGTGGCCGAGGCCCAGCCGTGATAGCCGGACAAGGCCACGACCACGGCGAGCTTGGCATGCAGCCATTCGGCTCCGGCGAACCCGTAGCTCAGCGCCAAGGCGAGCCCGAACAGCCAGGACAGGACGAGGGAAGGCGCGAGGATCACGCGCTTCAGGCGCGCCGTCCGCTCCGACCAAAGGCGCTCCTCGCCAGAGCCCGGTGCAGTGGCGGATTGATAGGCGAGGTAACGCGGCAGCGCGAACAGGCCGGCCATCCAGAAGATGACCACCACGACATGCGCGGCCTTCACCCAAGGGTACGCATCGCCCAACCAGCCAACCATCGATCCGTGGTCCTCATATCGCCCCGCCGGCCGAGGAGCAGCGGCACCCGACAGGTTCAATCCGACCGAGGCTTACGCGCGCGTCTATCGCTGGGGCAAGGCGTTCCGGCTGCGGGGCGGACATGAGAAAAGCCGGCCAGGGTTTTCCTGACCGGCTTTTCTTATTCGGTAATTTTGGTTGCGGGGACAGGATTTGAACCTGTGACCTTCAGGTTATGAGCCTGACGAGCTACCGGGCTGCTCCACCCCGCGGCAAGGGTTTGGTCCGGGTTTTGTTGCCTTTGCGGGACATGCTGCGCTTGGACGGTGTTTTGTCCAGTGCGGGCGTCCGGCTTTGGCATCCGGTCCGATCGGTGTCGTGTGAGAGGGAGTGTGTTTTTGGATTTGCGTTGTGCGGGTCTGGCGGCGACCGACTCTCCCGTGTCTTGAGACACAGTACCATGGGCGCTGGTGTGTTTAACGGCCGAGTTCGAGATGGGATCGGGTTCT